>NZ_CP120360.1:2132620-2437280 GCF_029510815.1 Janibacter sp. DB-40
CGGGCTGGTTCACCGGGGCTCTGTGGATCCGCGGCCGATCTAACGGCAACCCCTGAAGATTACCAGCGCGCCGTTCGCCCGCCCTAATCGAGGCTGACCCCCAGCACGGACGGGCTCACGTCGCGAGCCCGTCCGTGATGGGTGACGGCAGGTCATTCGGCAGGGGTGATGTTCTGGTTGATCCGGAAGACGTTGTCCGGGTCGTAGTGCGCCTTGACCCGGCTCAGCCGGTCGTAGTTGTCGCGGTACGCGGCGCGGACGCGGTCATTGCCCTCGTCACGCATCAGGAAGTTCACGTACGCACCGCCGGCCGAGTGCGGGTGCAGCTCCTCCCAGTAGGTGCGAGCCCACGACGAGAGGGTCTCTGCTCGAGCGGGGTCGGGGTCGACCCCCACGATGACTCCGTTCCAACCGCCATCGCGGTGGGCGAAGGCGGTGGCCTCCTGCGGTACGCGAGCGGCAGCTCCGTCGATCGGGTAGAGGTGCATCGTGGAGTGCCCCGAGGGGGTTCGTTCGAAGTTCCGGCAGTGCACCTCGATCGCCTCGTCGGAGATCTCGTGGAACACGTCCGCCTTCCAGTACCACTGCAGCCCCGGCGGGTACAGCCCGTCGAAGGCACCCTGGAGGGCCGTGTAGGGCATCGGCCCCAGTCCGTTGAGCACCGGGGAGCCGAAGGACCGAATCGGCTCGAGGACCTCCTCGGCCCCCTCGTGCCGCCCCGTGTACGACCACATGATGCCGCAGCACTTGCGCCCCCACAGGTCCTCGGGGAACGGCGGCGCGGGGGGCACGGTCAGCAGGCCGAACCACCCGTAGAGGTTCTCGGGCAGCGCCGGTTGCAGCTCCCGGTACCAGCGCATCACCTCGCGCGTGTCGGCGAAGTCGTAGAGAACCGGCCCACCGATGATCGTGCCGTTCTCACCGATCGGGTGCAGGTCGAACGTGAACGACGTCACCACCCCGAAGTTGCCTCCCCCTCCCCGCAGCGCCCAGAACAGGTCGGAGTGGGAGGTTTCGCTGGACCTGACCATGGACCCGTCGGCGAGCACGACGTCGGCTCCGCGCAGGTTGTCCACCGTCAGACCGAACTGCCGGGTCAGGTAGCCGGTGCCACCGCCCAGGCTCAGGCCACCCACTCCGGTCGTGGAGAGGATCCCCGAGGGTGTTGCCAGGCCGAAGCCGATGGTGGCGTGGTCGACGTCCGCCCAGGTGCAGCCACCATCGACCCTGGCGGTGCGTTCGTCGGGATCAACGGTGACGCTGTGCATCTCCGACAGATCGATGACCAGCGCGTCGTCGGCCACCCCGAGACCGCCGGCGCTGTGGCCACCGCCGCGGATCGCGATGGGGAGACCGTGCGCGCGGCCGAAGCGTACGCACGCCCGAACGTCGGTGACGTCCCGACAGTAGGCGATCCCGGCAGGTCGACGGTCGATCATGGCGTTGTACACGGTGCGACCGAGGTCGTAGTCCGGATCACCGGGCTGCACGACGTGACCGCGCAGCTCTGCGGAGAGTTCAGGCAAGGGCACGGCGGGCGCCGTGCTGGCGGTCTGGGTCTCGGTGGTCATGGTGAGGTCCTCTCCAAGGGTCCCCCGCACGGGGAACTGGTCGTACCGGCGACCCTAGGCAGCCAGGCGTTCGTGGATCGTTCGCCCGACGGGGCGGCCGTCGACGGTGGAGCGAACGCATCACGCGGAGGACGAGGGGGTGCCGGCAGCCAGGCTCCTCCGGCACCGCTCGACCAGAGCGAGGCTTCCCTGTCGTCGGGCCAGCGCGTGGGCGGCCTCGAGACGGGCGACCGCTTCGTCGGGAGCGTCGTGGGCTGCTCGTTGCCGCATCAGTTCGGGCACCCACCACATGTCCTGCCGAGCTCGTCCGTCGACGACGGCGGCGTCCAGTGTCGAGCATGCGGCCTCCACCTGGCCCTCCCGTGCCAGCAGATCGGCAACGAGGCCGTGCCAGTACGGCATGCGGATCAGTGCCTGCCGGGCCCGGAGTCGGTCGATGCCCCGACGTGCGGTCGCCAGGCCCGCGTCGTCGCCACGTTGCCATCCGCCCAGGATCTCTCCCCACTCCCGGTAGTAGACGAATCCGTACCGTTCACACAGCTCGGCGAGGCGCGCGACAGCACGCCGCAACTCGTCTGCGGCTCCGCACATCTGGAACGTGATGGCGCCGTAGGCCAGGGAGATCGTCAGACTGTAGGGGTGGCTCAGGCCCTCTGCGAGCGCGATGGCGTCACGGGCGGCCGACAGCGCCCTGTCCGGCTTCCCGCTCAGCCACAGGGCGTGGGCGGACCACGCCCGCGCATGGACCTCCGGGAGGGAGCCGACGATGAGTGACGGAGCACCTCGGGAGCCCTCCCAGGCAAGGTCGAAGTGCTGCAGTGACTCCTCGATGCGGCCAAGGGCCTGGGCCGACCCGGCGTAGGCGAAGTGGACCTGCCCGTCCATCTCGCTGCCCGCGGTGACCCTGTCGAGGACGCGCGTGATGATCCGATGGCTGTCGGCGACCTCGCCCCGGACGAACGTCGATGCCCACAGGGCGATCGCGCTGTCCATGGCCTCGTCCCCGCGCCCGAGGCCCTCGGCCAGATCCCGACACCGTTCGGCTGCTTCCCTCAGCTGCGGTGAGGAGTACCCGTGCGCCGCGTTGATGGACGGGATCGCGTCCTGCAGGATCCCGAGCTCCAGGGCGTCCCGGTTGCGACCGCCGGGAAGGGAGCCGACGAGCGACCTGGCCTTGCGGTAGAACCGGATCGACTCCGAGTGCGCGAACGTCGCCACGGCCATCTCCGCAGCACGGCGGTAGTAGTGCAGGGCACGCTCGGGGACGTCGCCCTGCTCGTACTGCTCGGCCATCTGGGCGGCGGCGTCGTCACGGTGGTTGGCGTGGACCAGCTCCAGCGCCTGGGCCAGTCGCCGGTGCATCAACCACTGTTGCGGCCGACCGACCTGGGTGTACGCGCTGTCGCGCATCAGGTCGTGGGAGAAGTCGTATCCTCCCGGCAGCTCGCGCACGATCCGGTGTCGCCACAGCTCGTCGACCGCACGGACAACGGCATCAGGGGCGAGATCGCTTGCTGCGGTGAGCACCTCCAAGGAGAAGTCCCGTCCCACCGCCGCGGCCAGCGCGGCGACCTCGCGCGACTGGGGACCGACCTGTGTCAGGCGGTTGCGCAGCACCGTGTCGAGGTCGGCCGCCGGCCCGCCATTGGCGAAGGTGTCGGTGCGGGAGGCCTCGACGACGTAGAGCGGGAAGCCGCCGGTGACGGCGTGCAGGAGCGACTCATCCAGGTCAAGGGCGCGGTCACCGCACAACTGCCTGGCGAGACTGGCGGTCTCCTCGGGATCGAGTGGGACGAGGGGGACGGTGGTGAGCCGCGATGCATGGTCCAGGTGTGCGATCCACTCACGCACTCCCGGCTGCGCCCCGTCGTCGTCCTGGCGGAGCGTGGCGGCGACCATCAGTGCCGAATCGGTGGACGACTCCAGGCAGTACCCGAGGACCGCCAGCGTCTCCTGATCGCACCACTGCAGATTGTCCAGGACCAGCAGCAGCGGACGGTCGACACCGGTCAGGGCCCGTGACACCCCCTCGAAGAACCGAAGCCGTTGCCACGCATCGACCATGGCGCGCGACGCCGGTGCCGTGGCGGCCGGGGAGGTCGACGGGGGAACGAGGCGCTCGACCTCGGCCTGCCAGACCGGTTCGAGGCTCGCGGTGGCAGCCCGCAGCTCGGCCGTTCGGAGCCAGTCCGCCACCGGCGCCAGCCCGAGTCGGCCGGATGTCGCGAAGCACTCGGTGACGGCCACCGCGCCCCCCTGCGCGCGCACCTCGGAGACGAGCTCGGCCACCAGCCGGGTCTTTCCCACTCCGGGGTCGCCGGCGACGATGACGACGCGGGCACTGCCCGATGCCGCGGCACTCCACTCCTCGCGCAGCCGCGCCAGGTCGCGCTCCCGCCCCGTCAGCTGCGCGAGCGCGACTCCACGCCTGCCCGTGGGCAGTCTCCTGGGCTGCTCGGGTCTCCCCCGATCCGAGGCGAGCAGGCGATGGAAGACCGTCTGGGTGGCCCGGTCGGGATCGATGCCCAGCTCGTTCTCCAGCACCGACGCACAGTGGTGGTACGTGCTGATCGCGCCGGACCGGTCGCCGATGTCGGCCTGCAGCTCCATCAGGGAGCGATATCCGACCTCCTCCAACGGTTGCAGCTGAATCCGCCTCCGGGCCGCGGCTTCCGCAGTCTGCAGGTCTCCCGTGCGCAGGCCCGCTCGGCACACCAGGTCACTCAGGGCGGTGCACTCACGTGCCAGCCGCTCACGCTCGGTGAGCACCCAGTCGTCACAGCACCCCGGCAGCAGGTCACCGCCGTACACGCCGAGGGCGGCAGCCCCGTGCCGCAGGGCGCCCTCGTCGCGACCCTCGCCCACCGCGCGGTGTGCCGCGTCGCGTTCGGAGGCGAACACGTGCACATCAACTCGACAGCCCGGACCCTCGTGCCAGCACAACGTCGCGGACTCCACGACCAGCCCGACGCCGTCCCCGAGCGTCCTCCGCAGCTGGTGCAGCTCGCGCCGGAGGTTGGTCAACGCCTGTGCATCGCTGGACTCGGGCCAGAACAGACCTGCGATCCGCTGCCGTGACTGAGGGGCGTCAGCGTGCAACGCGAGCAGCCCGAGGAGGGCGAGGGTGCGCTGCGACCGGGTCCGAACATCTCCGGTCGCGCCGTCGGTTATCACCTGCTCGCCGAGCAGGCGCGCATGCAGCATGAGCGTCGCCCCTGTCGTTCAGGCTACACCTGCGTACGCTCCAGCACCCCCGGCCGCCGACCTGCCGCATTCCCTGCCGTCGTTACCCGTGCGGTCGTCCGCTTCCGTCGTTACCGTGAGGCCACCGGCTCACCGAAGGAGCGTCATGACGACCACGGACACACCCAATCCCACATCCTCTGGCTTCGACACCGTCAGAGTCATCCACCTGGCCGCCGTCGCCGCCATCGGCGGCTTCCTCTTCGGCTTCGACACCGCCGTCATCAACGGCGCCGTCACGGCCATGCAGAGCCAGTTCGGGATGAGCGGCGCCCTCACCGGCTTCGTCGTCTCCTCCGCCCTCCTGGGCTGCATGGTGGGCGCCTACGTGGCCGGCCGCATCGCCGACCGGATCGGGCGGGTGCGCGTGATGCTCCTCGCGGCGGCGATGTTCACGCTGTCGGCGATCGGCTCCGGTCTGGCCTTCGGCCCCGTGGACATGATCGTCTGGCGCGTCGTCGGCGGTCTCGGCGTGGGCGCGGCATCGGTGATCGCCCCGGCCTACATCGCCGAGGTCTCCCCTGCCCAGATCCGCGGCCGGATGGGCTCGCTGCAGCAGCTGGCGATCGTCCTGGGCATCTTCGTCGCGCTGCTGTCGGACTTCGCCATCGCCGGCGCCGCCGGGGGCTCCGAGGAGGTCCTGGGTCTGGGTCTGGAGGCCTGGCGCTGGATGTTCCTCGCCGAGGTGGTCGCGGCCGTGACCTACGGGGTGCTGGCGGCCACGATCCCGGAGTCGCCGCGCTACCTCGTGCGCATCGGTCAGGAGGGACGAGCCCGCACGGTGCTCGGGACCATCCTGCGCACCGGTGTCGACAGCCGCATCCGGGAGATCAAGCGCACCATCAAGCAGGAGTCGCGCACGACCTTCGCCGACCTGAAGAAGCCCGGCGGCGGCCTGCTGCCGATCGTGTGGATCGGCATCGCCCTGTCGGTCTTCCAGCAGTTCGTCGGGATCAACGTCATCTTCTACTACTCGTCGATGCTGTGGCAGTCGGTGGGCTTCACCGAGGAGGACGCCCTCCTGCAGACGGTGATCACCTCGGTGACCAACATCGTCGTCACGCTGATCGCCATCGCCCTGGTGGACAAGATCGGTCGGCGGTTGCTGCTGATCATCGGCTCCGCCGGCATGACGGTGTGCCTGGGTGTGATGGCCATCGTCTTCTCGCAGGCGAGGATCGTCGATGGCGCGCCCGACCTCACCGACTCGGCCGGCCTGACGGCCCTGATCGCGGCGAACGGGTTCGTCGTCTTCTTCGGGGCCACGTGGGGCCCGGTCGTGTGGGTGCTCCTCGGCGAGATGTTCAACAACACCGTCCGCGGGCTCGCGCTCGGCCTTGCCGCGGCCGCGCAGTGGCTGGCCAACTTCGCCATCTCCACCAGCTTCCCGAACATGGCCGAGATCGGGCTGTGGTTCGCCTACGGCTTCTACACCCTGTGCGCGTTCCTCTCCCTGCTCTTCGTGCTCAAGTTCGTGCCGGAGACGAAGGGGGTCGAGCTGGAGGACATGGCCTGACACCCGGGTGCCGGGCCGCCGGCGTGTCCTGCGGTCGGCGGTGGTGGCCCCTCAACCGAGGGACCGGATCGTGATGCGCTTCGGCCCGGTCACCTCGACCTCGACCGTCCAGACGCGCTCCCCGGACAGCTTCGGGACGAGGTCGGGCGGCACGAGCGCGGTGTACTCGCTCCCCGCGGCGTCGGTCATCAGGTCCGCGGCAGCCCCCGCCGGTGAGGTCCGCTCGATGAGCACGACGACGGTGGACCACCCGTCGGCCGGCCCCGGCCGGGGCTCGCCCCTCGGCGTGCACCGCACGAGGGACCGGTTCTCGATCGCCTGCACCATGCTGTCTCTCCTCGCTCCTCACGCGGCTGCTCACGCCGCGTCACGTCCAGCCAACCACGTGACCAGCGAGTGCGCGATGGGCATCCCGGTCGGTTCCTCGAAGGAGCTGTAGGCGGGTGAGGGGTTCACCTCGAAGCACCACCACCGGTCGTCCTCGTCCCTGAGCAGGTCGACTCCGGCCAGCGGCAGGTCGAGGGCCTCGGCGAGACGGACGCAGCAATCGGCCACCTCGTCGGGAAGGGCGACCGGGGTCATCGTGGCGCCGGTACCCCCTTCGGCATAGCGGTAGTCGATGGTGCCGGAGTCGACGGCGCAGGCGTGCACCCGGTCGCCGACGACATGCACCCGCACGTTGGTCCCGACGACCAATCGCTGGAACTGGGTGGGCAGGTGCCGGACCCGGTCGAGGTCGTCGAGCCGCGGACCGGTCAGCTCGTGGACGACCGACCGCACACCGCTGACCGACTTGTAGACGACCCGGCCGTGCCGCCGCCGGAAGTGGCGCACCGCCTCCGGGTCGCTGGTGACGATGGTCTCGGGGACATCGAATCCGTGGGAGCGGATCAGGGCCGCCTGGTAGGGCTTGGAGGTGTTGCTCATCATCGCCGTGGGCCGGTTCGCCACGCGAAGGGGGGCGACGTCGGCCCAGGCGGCCAGAGCCGTGAGCGCCGCTGCCTGCCGACGGTCACGAAGGGGGTCCGGCGGGAGTCCCACGACCTCGGGACCGCTGAGCCGGAGGTAGAGCCCGCTTGCCTGCGACAGGTCCACCCTGGTCCCGTACGGTCCCGCGTGCGCCCCGACCACCCCACCGACCACCCCGACCTCCAGCTGCCAGGCGTGTGCCTCCTCCTCCGCGAGCAGGAGCACCTCGATCCCCTCGCCGGCGGCACGATCGAGCAGCAGGCTCACGGGTGGCTCGGCCGGGCTGCCGACGACGATGATCACGCGGCTCGCCGCCCCTCGTGCTCCGTGGCGCGTTGCTCCAGGTACCGGGCCAGCATCAGCAGGTGGGTGGGGAGGGCCGACGAGGGCACCGGGTCCACCCCCAGGACCTGCGGGCGGTCGGCGCCCGCGGCAGGCGGTGCCAGCCGGACCGCGGCCACCTCCAGGTCGAGGGACCGCACCAGCGCACGAAGGGGGTCGTGCAGCTCCGTGGGGGCGTCGACCTCGCTGCCGCAGACGAGGGTGTCCCAGCGACCCGGCGCGATGTCCGGCAGGCCGACGGCGGGCTCGGCCAACGGAGGACCGCCGGCGCCGGGCGGGAACCCGTCGAGGTGGCGCGGGGCGCCCCCTTCGGGCCAGCTGCGACGTCGCCCACCGGGCCACCGTCCGGGGGGAACCCGAGCGGCATCCGTGGCGAGCAGCAGGTCGGGAGTGGACAGGCCGACGGCCGTGCAGGCGACGGCGACGCGCAGGGGGTCCGGCACGGTGCCGCAGAGGGCGCTCGGGGTCGGTCGGTTGACCACGACCTCGCGTCGGCTCCACAGCCACGACATCCCCACGGCGTGCATCTCCGCTGCTGCGTAGTCGTCGTCGCTCGGCCGGGCGAAGGGACGGGCGCCGAGGGTCATCGCGCGACACCAGATGACGTCGTACCCCGGAGGGTCGAGCGCGGACTCGACCGCGCACGGGCCCGACTCGGGGTTGAGGGTCACGGGGTGCCGCGCGAGCTCCCGGTCATCGACCACGGTGACCCGCCCGACCCCACGGTGACGCAGCAGCCCGGCCAGGGCCGCCACCGCCACGTCACCGGGTGGGGCGATGAGCAGGATCGACGGGGACATCGGGGGCCTCAGGTGGGTGGCAGGGTGTCGAAGCGCGCCTTCGCCTCCGGCGACCCCTCCTCGACCGCCGCCCGGAGCGCTGCGGGGTCGGGTCCTCCGCTGGTGCGCCCCAGGTCCGGCCGCTCGGACTCCCCGATGAACGGCTCCGCACCGTCCGGCGCCTCCGGGTCCGCGGCCGCGCCACCCCACGACGCGAGGAGGGCGTGGACGGTCGCCTCGAGAGCGTCCAGCCGCTCGGCCGTGCGGTCCTGCGGCGACCCGCCGTGGCCCGACGGCGTCGCCCACCCGGCCGACCCGGAGGAGAAGGGCCCCTCGGCGTACTTCTCACCGAACTTGGTGTCGGGGAACTTGTCCTCGCGCATCCCCTTCCCGTCGCGCAGATCCTTCAGCGGATCGTTGTCCCGCAGGTCCTTGAGCGGCTTGAGGTCGTCGTCACGCAGGTCCTTGAACCGCTTGTCGCCGTCACGCAGGTCCTTGATCTGCTTGATGTCGATGTCCGGCCGACGCTTCCACCTGTCGTCGCGGGCGTCCTTGAGGTCCTTGAACTTGGGCGGCATGAAGCAGCGCACCTTCACCTGGACGGTCATGGACGCGGCCGCGGCAGGGATGCCCGTGATCTCCACGCAGGTGGACGCCCCCGCGAAGGACTTGCTGCTCGGGGTGGTCGTCTCCGTGAAGGAGGAGTTGTTCGACGAGCCCGGGAAGGGGTCGCCGTCATCACCGCGGTTGGCATTGAGCTCCAGGTGCCGGTTGCCGTCCGCCTGGAGCAGCCCGACCTTGTAGTGCGACTCGTTGCTGTTCCCCGCGACGGCCTCGTCGATGTGCCAGACGAGCAGGCCGCCGCCGGGCAGCGACTGGTCGTAGCCGGTGCGCTGTCGGTTCTCCACGAGGAAGTACTCGTTCCCCCCTCCTCCGTCCTTCCACAACCGGTAGGCACTGCGTCCGGTCTTGATGTCGTTGATGGTGACGGTGGCGTTGGTGGACTGCACCACGACATTGGCCCAGCCCTGGTTGACCTTGCACCAGGCGGAGGGGTGCGTGGGCCGGTCCCCACCGCCTCCCCAGGAACCGCCTCCCATGAGGCACCAGTTGCCGACACCCTCGGAGGTGCCGTCGGTGTCGTAGAGATCGGGCCAGCCGAAGACGAGGTGTCCGAGCTCGTGAGCGCTCACCCCGATCTTCGCGTCCTCCGGGATGGTGAGGTAGGCGTAGACCTTGGTGCTGTCCACGGTGCGCTGGGAGGGCAGGACCCACTTGTGGGACCAGATGTCCCCGGCCGCGCCGGTCTCCTCGGCGCCCCGACCGGCATGCACCACGATGAAGGCGTCGACGAACCCGTTGCCGTCGTTGTCGTACGGGTCGAAGTCCACGTCGGCGTCGGCCGCGGAGAGGGCGTCGTCGGCCAGGGTCCGGGCGTTCGGCGTGGTGGGCTGGGTGCCGTTGTCGGTTCCGGCGTAGGCGGCCAGCGTCCGCGGCATCCGGTACGGGCCGACGACCTCACCGGTGATGGTCACGAGTCCTGCGGACACGTCGGAGAAGTACTCCGTCACGCTCCCGTCGGGGAGCGTGCCGTGCGAGAAGAAGAGCGTGTCGAAGCGGTCGTGGACGTCGGTGCCCATCTCCCGGTCGGAGAAGTCGGCGAGGACGACGACGACCCGCACGTCTCCGCGCAGCGGAGCACGGTCCAGGGCGGCCCGCTGGGCCACGGCCGCCGTGGTCCCGGTGGGGAAGTACGTGCCCGGGAAGATGAGTCCGTCGTCGAACCCCACACGGTCGGGGGCCTTGCGGGTCAGCTGGCCGGCCAACCCCCCGATCGCCTGCTCGCGGGCCTGCTCCCGCAACCTGGTGAACTGCTCCTTGAGCGTGTCGTTGAGCCCTGGTGCCGGCGCGACCACGCACAGGTCGTCCACGCGGTGTGCGCGGACGGTGTGGTGGCGTGCGGCATCGCTGTAACCGGTCATGATGACTCCCCCTGAAAGATCCCCCTCCCCCGGCCCTGCGCCCGGGGGAACAGCAGAACTGCACCTTTCATTACACTCCCGCCGCCACGTGACGACAAGGGGCCGGCCGTCCCCGTCGCCCAGCGGTCGCGTGGTCCGCGACGGGCGCGGCGCGGCGCCCGCGCCCCCCTTCCCCGGGTACGACGACGCCCCCGCCGGATCAGTCCGGCGGGGGCGTCGTCGTCGTGCAATCAGAGGTGGGTCATGTGACCCGCGATCCCCTCGACGGCCTCCTTGAGCGCCTCGGAGAGGGTCGGGTGGGCGAAGACGTTCCGGGCGACCTCGTCGGCCGTCAGGTCCCACTGCTGGGCCAGGGTCAGCGCCGGCAGCAGCTCGGTGACGTCGGGTCCGATCATGTGCGCGCCGAGGATCTCGTTGTACTCGGCGTCGGCGACGACCTTGACGAAACCGGTCGGGTCACCGAGCCCCACCGCCTTGCCGTTGGCGCTGAAGGGGAAGGTCGCGGTCTTGACGTCGAAGCCCTTCTCCTTCGCCTGCTCCTCGCTGTAGCCGAAGGAGGCGATCTGCGGGTGGCAGTAGGTCGCCCGTGGGATGAAGTCGTACTCCACCGGCATCGTCTCCGCGCCGGACATGTGCTCGGCTGCGACGACGCCCTGGGCCTCCGCGGTGTGCGCGAGCATCAGCTTGGCGGTGCAGTCACCGACGGCGTAGACGTTCTCGACGTTGGTGCGGCAGTACTCGTCGATGGCGATGGCGCCGCGCTCGGTCACCTCGACCCCGGCCGCGTCCAGACCGAAGCCCTCGACGCGCGGCGAGAAGCCGATGGCCGAGAGGAGCTTGTCGGCCTCCAGGACCTGCTCCTCGCCCTTCGCGGTCACGGTGACCTTGACGCCCGAGCCGGTGTCCTCGACGGACTCGACCTTGGTCGAGAGCATGACCTTCACGCCGAGCTTCTTGTAGTGCTTGAGCAGCTCCTTGGAGACGGCCGGGTCCTCGGTGGGGACCATCCGGTCGAGGAACTCGACGATCGTCACGTCCACGCCGAAGTTCTTCATGACGTAGGCGAACTCGACGCCGATCGCTCCGGAGCCGGCGATGATCATCGAGCCCGGCAGGTTCTCGTCGAGGATCTGCTCCTCGTAGGTGACGACGTTGTCGCTGACCTCGACACCGGGGAGCATCTTGGTCGTGGCCCCGCTGGCGATGATCAGCTTGTCGAAGGTCACCGACCTCGTCTCGCCGTCGTTGAGCTCGACGTCCATCGACGTGGCCGAGGTGAGGGTGCCCCAGCCGTCGATCTCGGTGATCTTGTTCTTCTTCATCAGGAAGTGGACGCCCTTGACGATGCCGTCGCTCACCTGGCGGGAGCGCTTGTGCGTCGGGCCGTAGGACATCGTGGCGTCGCCCTCGATGCCGAACTTCTTCTTGTCGTGCGTCAGCGTGTGCGCCAGCTCGGCGTTCTTGATCAGCGCCTTGCTGGGGATGCACCCGACGTTGAGGCAGACACCACCCCAGTACTGCTTCTCCACGACGGCAACGCTCTTGCCGAGCTGCGCTGCGCGGATCGCCGCGACGTATCCACCGGGTCCTGCACCGAGCACTACGAGGTCGAAGTCAGCCATGCGGGACAGCCTAACCACCAGAACGTGGCGTGCACCACGCAGGTCGTACCCGGTCGACCGGCGCCGGTCAGCGCTCACCCCGGGCGAGCTCCTCGTGGATCTCCCGGGCGACCGGCGCCGCCGTCGCCCCGCCGGTCCCGCCCTGCGAGACGACGACCCCGACGACGTACCGGGGGGCATCGACGGGCGCGTACGAGACGAACCAGGCGGTGTCCTGCTTCCCGTGGACCTCGGCGGTCCCGGTCTTGCCCGCGACCGGCCACTCGCGCAGCGGGAAGCCGGCGAAGGCGGAGTGGGCGGTGCCGTCGGGCTCGGCCACGACGTCCTGCAGCGCCCGGCGCAGCAGGTCCCCCGACTGCCCCGGCAGCTCGATGCTGCCCGAGTCCCCGACGGCCAGGGCGGTGCGGCGCCCGTCGGCCGTGACGGTCGCCCGCCCCAGGTGCGGGGACGGGACCCGCCCGTCCCGGGCGATGGTGCCGAAGACGGTCGACATCTGCAGCAGGGTGGCGGTGACGTCGCCTTGCCCGATCGACAGGTTGGCCTCGTCACCCGGGCGGAAGAGGTGTCCGCTCTCGCAGTTCTCCCGGGCCAGCGCCTCGAGGTAGCGCGCGTCGGCACGATCGGCCATGTCCGGGTACCCGATCTCCGCACGCCGGCAGGACTCCTCCTTCGTGCTCTCCCACCACTCCTGCTTCCACTCCCGGTCGGGGATGCGACCCGCCGACTCGGCGGGGAGGTCGACGCCCGTGGGCGACCCGAGACCGAGCTGCCGGGCGGTGCGGATGAGCGGGTCGCCGCCGTCGTCCTCGGCGTCCGGGCCACCCTGGGCGCGCCACACGTCCTCGGCCACGCGGTAGAAGACGGTGTCGCAGGAGACGGTGATCGCCCGGCGCCACGAGATCCAGCCGTAGGAGCGCGACTCGTAGTTGCTGAAGGTGCGGTCGCCGATCCGGTGGGACGAGGAGCAGTTGACCTGCTCGTCGAGGTCGACCCCGGAGGCGACCGCTCCCGGCAGGGAGACGACCTTGAAGGTGGACGCCGGCGGCTGCGCCACGGTGCTGACGCGGTCGATGAGGGGGCTGTCCGCCCCCTTCGTCAGGCGGTCGTACTCCTGCTGGGTCACTCCCCGGGACCAGACCGAGGGGTCGTAGGTCGGCAGGCTGGCCGAGGCGACGATCCCGCCGTCCCGCAGGTCGAGGACGACCGCCGCGGCGGTGTCGGCCGCGTCCCCGCGATCGCGGGCGGCCTGCACCCCCTCGGCGAGCGCCTCCTCCGTCACCCGCTGCACCCCCCGGTCGAGGGACGTCACGAGGTCCTTGCCGGGGGTGGGCTCGGTGCGGTCGGCCTCCTCGATGGCGAGGCCGCGGGCGTCGACGCGCACCGTGCGGTGCCCGGGGCGACCGCGCAGCACCTCGTCGTACTGCAGCTCCAGGCCCGCGGCCCCGACGAGGCCCTCACCGGTGATCGCCCCGTCCGACTCCGCCACGGCCTCCGCCGTCGGCCGGGTCAGGTAGCCGATGGTCTGCGCGGCGCCACCTCCGTCGGCCCCGAGGTAGGAGCGCACCGGCTGGGTCGTCACGCTCACGCCCGGATAGCGCTCCGGACGCTCGCCGAACGCGGCGGCCCGCCCGGGGTCGACGTCGACCGCGAGGGGTACCGGCACCAGGGGCGACCCCGGCCAGCACAGCGGTGGGTCGGCTGCCCCCGGGGCGCCGCAGAGGGTGGTCCTCCCCCACAGGCGGGCGAAGGGGAGGTCCAGCGCCCGTGCGACGCGACGGACGGTCGCGCGTCCGCCGTCCTCGGCGTCGGCGAGCGCCGCCCGGTCGATGGTGACGTCGGTGCGCACCGCGTTGTCGACGATCGGCCGCCCGTGGCGGTCGAGGATGCGACCACGCAGCGCGGGCAGGGGGACGACCGCCGTCACGGGGCCGCTGACGCCGTCGGCCTCCTCGTGGTCGGTCAGCTGCAGCTGCCCGAGCCGTCCGAGCAGCACCCCCGCGAGCAGGAGCAGGACCCCGAGCGAGGCGAGCATGCGCACCTGCAGGCGGGGGGCGGCGCGGCTCATGCCCACCGCCGGGTGACGAGCGCCGCCTCCAACCGCCCGACGAGCCCGACGAGCACGAGCCCGACGGTCGCCGTGGCGAGGACCTCCCACGCGAGAGCGCCCCAGGCGATCGGGCGGGCGCTGGCCAGGTCGACGAGCACCGGGAGCGCGCGGGCGACGACCACCGCGGCAGCGGTGACGGGGACCGGCCACCACCACGGGTGACCGGCACGGCGACGGGCCGTCCCGGCGAGCCATCCCGCGGCCGCGTACCCGAGGGCGGAGACCCCGAGCGGGTCGGCCACGGGCGGGGCGAGGTCGAGCAGCCACCCGCCGAGGAGACCCGTCAGTGCGCCGGCCCACGACCCCGACACGAGCGCGACGCCGACGACGACGACGAGGACGAGGTCCGGCGGGGTGACCACCCCGCGCGCGCCCAGAGCGAGCACGGCGACGAGCGCCGCTGCGAGGAGCAGCAGCCGCAGGGGCCAACGCAGTCCGGTCACGACGGGGGCTCCTCCCGGCCGGTGACGACGGCGACGACGTCGAGCGAGGTCAGCTCGACGGCCGGGTCGACGCGGGCGGTGTCGGTGAGCGCGCCGGGGGACGCTCGACGTCCGTGACGGTGCCGACGGTGATGCCCGGCGGGTAGGGGCGGCCATTCGGGCTGCCCAGGGTGACGACCTCGTCGCCGGCCCCGACGGCGTCGCGCCCGAGCTGGGTGACGACGAGCTCGTCCGCGTCGTGGGAGGTGGTGGGGTCGGACCCGGTCAGGGTGCCGATGACCCCCTTCGCCCCGGTGCGCACGCCGACCCCGGCGCGGGGGAGCCGATGACCTCGACGTCGGAGCTCCACCTGCCGACCTCCACGACGCGACCGACGAGGCCCCCGGGGCGATGACGGCGCTGTCGGGCCGGACCCCGTCCCGTCGCCCGACGTCGATGGTGACGCGCTCGGGGCCGGACGCCCCGGCGCGCTCGAGGGCCACGACCCGGGCCGTCGTCGTCGTGATCCCCGTGACCGGGAGGTCGTCGGCCTGCGAGGCGACCCGGCGCTGCTCCTCGAGGCGGCGCACCTGCTCCTCCAGGCGCAGGTTCTCGCGCGCCAGGGCGTCGACGCGGTCCCCTCCCGGCGCGACGAGGCGCTCGACCGGGCCGAGGACGGCGGCGCCCGCCCCCCGCAGGGGGCCCAGGGGCGCTCCGGCGACGTCCGCGAGGAGGACGACGAGGGTCAGGGCCAGCAGGGCGAGCAGCAGACGACGCATCAGAAGCGGTGCCCGTCGACGAGGACGGGCCGGAGGGCGGCGAAGTCGTCGATGCACCGTCCGGCACCCCGGGCGACCGCGCGCAACGGCGCGTGGGCGACGGTGACCGGGACCCCGAGCTCGTGGCGCATCCGCTCGTCGAGCCCACGCAGGAGCGCACCCCCGCCGGTGAGGGTGATCCCGCGCTCGAGGACGTCCCCCGCCAGCTCCGGCGGGCAGCGGTCGAGCACCTCGCGCACGAGGGCGATGACCGTCCCGATGGGCTGCGCGATGGCCCGACGGATCTCGGCCGAGCCCACGTCGACCGTCTTGGGCAGTCCGGTGACCAGGTCGCGTCCGCGCACCCGGGTGCTCACCTCGGTCGCGAGCGGGAAGGCCGACCCGACCGTGACCTTGATGTCCTCGGCGCTGCGCTCGCCCAGCAGCAGCGAGAGGTCGCGGCGCACGTGGTCGGCGATCGCCTCGTCCACCGCGTCACCGGCCGTGCGGGTGCTGCGGGAGGCGACGATCCCCCCGAGCGCGATCACGGCCACGTCGGTCGACCCGCCGCCGATGTCGACGACCATCGAGGCCCGGGTGTCGGTCACCGGGAGCCCGGCGCCGATCGCGGCCACCATCGGCTCCTCGACGAGGTAGACCCGTCGGGCTCCGACGCGCAGGGCCGTCTCCTCGACGGCCCGCCGCTCGACGCCCGTGATGTCACTGGGGATGCACACGACGACCCGGGGGCGCACGATGCTCGACATGCCGACACGCTCGGTGAACCAGCGCAGCATCTGCTCGGCGGCGTCGGGCTCGCTGATGACCCCACCCCGCAGGGGGCGGACGGCGCGCACCGCCCCGGGGGTGCGGCCGAGCATCTCCTTCGCCCGGCGACCGGCAGCCACGAGCTCGCCGGTCTCGACGCTCAGGGCGACCACGCTGGGCTCGTCGAGGACCACGCCCCGCTCCCGCGAGTGGATCAGGGTGTTGGCGGTCCCCAGGTCGATCGCGAGATCGCGCGACATGCCCTGGAAGGCACGGCGCAGGCGCGTCCCCCCGGCCACCTCAGAGGCCGGGGAACCAGATGCCGATCTCGCGCTCGGCGGACTCCGGGGAGTCCGAGCCGTGCACGATGTTCTCGTCGACCGTGCCGGACCACTTGCGGCCGAGGTCGCCGCGGATCGTGCCCGGGGCCGCCTCGGTCGGCTTGGTCGCACCGGCGAGGGACCGGAAGCCCTTGATGCACTCCTCGCCCTCGATGACCACGGCCGCGGCCGGACCGGAGGACATGAACTCCAGCAGCGGCTCGTAGAAGGGCTTGCCCTCGTGCTCCGCGTAGTGGGCGGCGAGCTGCTCGCGCGTCGGGGTGACCACCGCGAGCGCGGCGAGGGTGTACCCCTTCGCCTCGATCCGGCGGATCACCTCGCCGGTGAGGCCACGACGGAAACCGTCGGGCTTGACGAGGATGAGGGAGCGTTCGGTCTGCATGGTCTCGGTCACGGGCCCAGCGTAGTCACGCCGCGATGGTGCCCGTGCCCAGCAGGGCGAACAGGCCCAGGGCGAGGACGATGCGGTAGATCATGAAGGGGGTGAAGGTGTGCGTGGTGATGTACCGCATGAACCACGCGATGACGGCGTAGCCGACGGCGAACGCCACGGCCGTCGCCGCCCAGATCGGACCCCAGTTGGCACCCGAGCCCTCGGCCTCCCCGCGCAGGACCTCCACGACCTGCAGTCCGCCGGAGGCGAGCACGGCGGGGATGGCGAGCAGGAAGGAGTAGCGGGCCGCGGCCTCGCGGGTGTACCCCATGAAGAGACCACCGGCGATCGTCCCGCCGCTGCGCGAGACACCGGGGACGAGTGCCAGCGCCTGCCACAGCCCGTAGAAGATGCCGTGCTTCCACGTCAGCTCCGTCAGCCGGCGCTCCTGCCGGCCGACCCGCTCGGCCACCATGATGACCAGCGCGAAGACGAGCAGCATCGTGGCGGTGATCCACAGGCTCCGCAGGTCGGTCTCGATCTGGTCCTTGAAGAGCAGGCCGAGCACACCGATGGGGATGCTGCCGGCGATGACGAGCCACCCCATGCGCACGTCGGGGTCGCTCTGGGGGACCTTGCCCACGAGCGCGAGGCACCACTGGCGGATGATCGTGACGATGTCCCGCCAGAAGTAGATGAGCACCGCGGTCTCGGTCCCGAGCTGGGTGATCGCCGTGAAGGCCGCGCCGGGGTCGTCCTGGCCGATCAGCTGCCCGACGATCGAGATGTGGGCGCTGGAGGAGATCGGGAGGAACTCGGTCAGCCCCTGCACCAGGCCCAGGATCAGGGCGGTCAGGTAGTCCATCAGCGCTCCTGCTGCTGCTCGAGGGCCCGGGCGATCTGCTCACGGTCGACCCGGCGCCCCACGCGCTGGCAGTACCCGTACAGCACCGCGAAGAGGATGCCGACGAGGAACATCATCGTCACCCAGACACCGGAGAGGATCGACAGGACCTGCACGATCCACCCCAGGGCCGGGCCGAAGGGACGCTTCATCAGGCCGGCCGCGACGACCGCGAGGACCGCGAGCGCGCTCATCAGGGCGAAGGGGGTCAGGCCGGCGACGACCGGCTGCTGGTCCGGGTTGAGCCCGCGTGCGGTCAGCGCCCCGAAGAAGATGACCAAGGCCTGCCCACCGAGGACGGCGGCGAGCATGCGCCACATGAACTTGCCCTGCGGGCGCGCCCGATCGGGCGGGGTCCTGTCAGAAGTCACGGACGACAGGGTATGTCGCGCGCGGCCGTGCGCCACATCCGTCAGTCGTCACCGTCCGGCAGCTCGAGCGGCTGGACCTCCGGCTGCTTCACCGGCGCCTCGACCTCCGTGACCCCGAGGAGCAGGCGCACCTCGCCGACCGTGACGATCGAGCCGGTGGCGACGACGCCCCCGGACACGCCCCCTTCGTCGGCCAGCTGCGCGGCGTGGTCCAGCGCGTCCGGCAGCTCGTCGATGACGGTGACGCGGTGGTCACCGAAGACCTCCCCGGCGATCTCGCCGAGACGGGACGGGCGCATCGCCCGCGGGGAGGTGCTGCGGGTGATGACGACCTCGTCCAGTGCCGGCTCGAGCGACTCGAGGATCCCGACGACGTCCTTGTCGGTGAAGATCGAGATCACCCCGACCAGGCGGCCGAAGGTGAAGGAGTCCTTGAGCGCCTCGGCGAGGACGGCGGCCCCGTGCGGGTTGTGGGCGGCGTCGACGATGACCGTGGGACTGCGGCGCACGATCTCCAGGCGGCCGGGTGAGGTGGCCGCGGCGAGGCCGGCGGCGAGCACCTCCTCGGCCAGCGGCTGCTCCCCCCCGCCGAGGAAGGCCTCCACGGCCGCCACGGCGAGCGCGGCATTGTCCGCCTGGTGCGCCCCATGGAGGTTGAGCACCAGGTCGGGGTGGTCACCGGCGAGGCCGCGGAGGGAGACCATCTGACCGCCGACGGCGACCTCGCGCTCGAGCACGCCGAAGTCGGTGCCCGCGACGGCCAGCCGGGCGCCCACCTCCTCCGCGCGGTCGGCGAGGATGGCGGCGACGTCCGGGTCCTGGGGCGCGGAGACGACGATGGCGTCGGGGTGGATGATCCCGGCCTTCTCGTGGGCGATGTCCTGGACCGAGTCGCCGAGGAAGTGCTGGTGGTCGACACCGATCGGGGTGATGACGGCGACGTCCGCCTCGACGACATTGGTCGCGTCCCAGGAGCCGCCCATGCCGACCTCGACGATCGCGACGTCGATCGGGGCATCGGCGAAGGCGGTGTAGGCGAGGGCGACCAGGACCTCGAAGTAGGTCATCCGCGGCCCGCCCTCCGAGACCGAGCGGGTGTCGACCGCGTCGACGAAGGGGGCGATGTCCGCCCACGCGTCGAGGAAGGCCTCGCGGGTGATCAGCTCACCACCGATGGTGATGCGCTCGCGGATGTCCTGCAGGTGCGGGGAGGTGAAGCGGCCGGTCTTCAGGCCGGACTCGCGCAGGATCGACTCGATGATCCGCGCGGTCGAGGTCTTGCCGTTCGTGCCGGTGATGTGGATGACCGGCAGTGCGCGCTGCGGCTCCCCGAGCAGGTCCATGACCGCCCGGATGCGGTCGAGGCTGGGCTGGAGGTCGTGCTCGGGCGCGCGGGCGAGGATCCCGTCCTCGACCTCGCGCATCCGCTTGCGCAGCTCGAGCTCGTCGGCGGCCTGTCGCTGCTGGGCGTCGGGGGCTGGGCTCATGCGGGAGATTGTCCCATCGTCAGGCAGTGCGTCGTGCATGCAGGACCACGTCGTGCACGTGCTGCGTGGAGAGGGCGCCGGCCGGACGGGTCCGACGCTCCCCGGCCTCGATGACCCACCCCGCACGTCCCCTGATCGCGGCGAGGAACTCGCCGGTGTCGACGAAGGCCTCGTGGTCGAAGGGGCGCGTCTGCTCGACATCACCGCCGGCCAGGTCCATGTCGTGCGTGTCGTGGTTGATGACCACCAGGCGACCACCGCGCGCCACGGCGTCGAGCACGTTGGCCACGCCGCGCCCGTCGGGCGTCCGCGGGAGGGACGCGTACGCCGCGGTGACGAGGTCGTACTGCTTCCCGCCAAAGGGATCGGCCGCATTCGCGTCGGCCCGGAGGCGCTCCATCCGCAGGCCCCGCTCCCCTGCCGCCGCACCGACTCGCTCCAACGCGAGCTCGGAGATGTCGCTGGCCGTCACCCGCCACCCCTGCTGGGCCAACCAGAGGGCGTCGCCCCCTTCGCCCGCTCCCACGTCGAGAGCGGACCCCGGCGCCAGCCCCTCGACCTCGGCGACGAGGGAGCCGTTGGGGTTGCCGCTCCACTGCAGGCCACCGCAGTAGCGACCGTCCCAGTCCGCGGCGTGCGCGTTCGGCCGTGCCGCTGCCTGCAGGTCCTCCTGCGCGAGGTCGAAGCTGATCATGCTGCCCACCCGCGTGCCGGCCGCGGCGGTCGGCAGGACCTGCAGCATCGGCTCGGCGAGCGTGCCGACGGCGTAGACCCCGGGGGCAGCCGTGGCGCCCGTCATCGGGTCGGCCTCGACGTGCGTGGCGATTCCGGTGGGGTGCTCGCCGGCCGTCAGCCCCACCCCGGCGAAGGGGGCGACCCGGGCATGCAGTCGGGTCCCGATGAGCATCGCGTCGGCCTCGATGAAGCTGCCGTCCGCGAGGCGGACTCCGCTGAGCGCGCCGGCGTCGTCACTGAGGACCCGCTCGGCCCGCGCCACGACGACCTTCACCCCCGCCTCGCGCAACAGCTGCAGCTGCGGGTCATCCGCGGCCACACCCTCGTGGACCAGGACGGTGAGGTCACCGGTGAGCTGACGCAGCAGCGGCAGCGGGTGCAGACCCATCGGCGAGGTCACGAGCGCGACGAGGCGCTCGTCCCGGACCTCGTAGCCGTGGCAGAAAGGGCAGTGGATGACCGCGCCACCCCAGTGCTCGGCCAGGCCGGGCAGGTCGGGGAGCTCGTCGCTCAGGCCGGTCGCGGCGACGACCCGGCGGGCGTGGACCACGTGTCCACCACTGAGTGCGACACGGAAGCCGCCGTCCTCGCGGGTCACGTCGACGGCGCGACCGGTGAGCACCTCGGCGCCGTAGGAGCGCACCTCCTCACGCGCGATCCGCAGGAAGTCCGCGGGCGAGCGACCCTCGTGGCCGAGGTAGCTGTGCATCTGGTCGGCGGGCGCGTTCCGGGGCTCGCCGGAGTCGATGACGATCACCGACCGACACTGGCGGGAGAGCTGCAAGGTCGTGGCGAGGCCCGCGGCGGAACCGCCGACGACGGCCACGTCGACGTGTCGCTCGATGACGGACGGGGTGCTGTGGTCGTGGGTGCTCATGACGTTCAGCGTAGGCCGCTCTAGCGTATACTGCATACCTTCTTGCACTATTGGCAAGATCGAACCGAGAGGGCCCCATGAGCGAGATCGAGCAGACCGTCCGCACCCGACTGCGCGGGCTGCGCACAGCGCAGTCCCTCTCCCTCGACGACCTCGCCGCTCGCTCCCACCTCAGCCCCTCGACGATCAGCCGCATCGAGACGGGTAAGCGGGCGATCAGCCTCGACGTGCTCCTCCCCCTGGCCCGCGCGTTGCGCACGGACGTGGAGATGCTGCTCGCCGAGGACATCGACGAGGACGTGGTCATCCGCCCGGCACCGACGCACGAGGACGGTCGCACGACGTGGATGCTCACCAAGGCCACGGGCACGACGGCGGCGATGAAGGTCCGTCTCGAGCCGGCGACGACCAGGCCGCGGCAGCGCGTCCACCCGGGCCACGACTGGTTCTTCGTCCTCGAGGGACGGATCCAGCTCTTCCTCGGGGAGCGCACCGTCATGGTGGAGACGGGCGAGGCGGCCGAGTTCGAGACGATGACGCCGCACTCCTTCGCCGCAGTCGGCGGCCCGGCCGAGGTCATCATGATCTTCGACCAGGGCGGGCACCGAGTGCACCGCGACGACTAGGGATGCGTCTACGGGTCGAGCATGACGAACCGGAAGACCACACGACCGACCGCAGACCGTTGACACGTGACCTTTTGGTCACCTATTGTCGATGTCGTGACCGATGACGACCTCGTGTTCAGGGCGCTGGCGGATCCCACCCGCCGGCTGCTGCTGGACGCGCTCTTCGAGCAGGACGGGCGTACCCAGTCCGAGCTGGAGGAGGTCGTGCGGGAGCACACGGAAATGACGAGGTTCGGGGTGGCCAAGCACCTCCGGCTGCTCGAGGAAGCGAACCTCGTCGTCTCCCGCAAGCAGGGGCGGAGCAAGCGCCACTTCCTCAACGCCGTCCCCATCCAGGCGATCCACGACCGCTGGATCGACAAGTACACGGCGGTGCGGGCCTCCGCGCTGCTGGATCTCAAGAGAGCACTGGAGGACGAGTCATGAGCGAGACGCAGCAGGCGGTGCAGATCCACCGCATCTTCATCAACGCCAGCCCCGAGCAGGTCTGGGCGGCGATCACCACCCCGGAGTTCAGCCGGCTCTACGGGTACACCGGCGACGTGTCCTACGAGCTGGAGCCGGGCGGGCACTACGAGCACCGGGCGAGCGAGGAGATGCGCTCCATGGGCATGCCCGAGGTCGTCGTCACCGGTGAGGTCCTCGAGGCCGACCCACCCCGTCGCCTCGTGCAGACCTGGGCCCCGGTGTGGATCCCGGACGAGGAGCCGGGCACCGTCACCTGGGACATCGAGCCCACGGCGGACGGGGCGACCCGCCTCACGCTGACCCACGACCTCACGGGCCGGCCGCAGACGGCCGAGCAGGTCGCCGGCAACCCCGACCCGATGGGCGCCGGTGGCGGCGGCTGGCCGTGGGTCCTGTCCGGCATCAAGTCGGTCCTCGAGACGGGGGCTCCCATGGAGTCGGGCGCGTGGGAGCGCCAGGCCTCCGCCTCCTGACCGCAGCGCGAAGGGGGCCGGTCCCGGCCCCCTTCGCGCTCAGGCGAGCCCCATGACCCCCTTCATGTGGTCGATCACCTCGGCGTGCAGCTCGGCCGGGCTGAAGAGGATGACCTCCGCGTCGCTGAGCACCCGCACGCTGTGCCCACCGGGCCAGTGGAAGGCGTCACCGGCGGAGCACCGCTCCGACCCACCCTTGGCATAGCTGACCTCGACCTCGCCGGCGAGGACGTAGCCCCAGTGCGGCGCGTAGCACATGTCGTTGTGGAGGCCCTTGAGAAGCGGCGCGATGTCGGTCCCGGCGGCGAGCGAGAAGTACTCCGCTGCCATGGTGCCCGAGGCCGCACCGAAGTCCTGCTGATGGCGTGCCACCGCACCGGGTGCGTCGATGCGGACGGGGATCTTGTCCTTGAGGATGTGCATGATCGTCATCTCCTGTGCGCCTCGCCCTGGCAAGGCCGTGTGTCTTGGCACCTGATGGGCGTGACACGGCGCTGTCACACTGTGACAAGGCGGTGCGTGGCTCCTGGGAGGGGACATGGCGCAAGAGTGGTCCGACGTCAGCACGGCCCTCGCCCACGGCGAGTGGGCCCGGGCACTGACGCTGCTGGACGCCGCGACGGGACCGGAGGGTCAGGTCGCCCTGGAGCTGCGGGCGCAGGCGGCCTACGGGGCGGGTGACCTCGAGGGGTGCGTCGGCGCCTGGGAGCGTCTCTACGCCGTGCGGCTCGAGTGCGCTGACCCCGCCGGTGCAGCCGCTGCCGCCGCCAGCGCGGCCCTCTTCCTGCTCATCGACACCGGCCTGATGGCTCCGGTCCGCGGGTGGGTGGCCCGCGCGGGCCGTGCCCTCGAGGGCGTCGACGAGCCGACCGGGGCCGGCGCGATGATGGCCGCGGTGCTCACCTACGAGCGCTTCCTGTCCGGGGACGTCGACGCCGCCGCCCGCCACGCCCGGGTGGCCGTCGCCGTGGGATCCGAGCTCGGCCTCTCGCTGCCGGTCGCCTTCGGGCGCCTGGCCCAGGCGCGCCTGACCATCCTCGACGGCGAGGTCGAGCAGGGCCTGGCGCTCCTGGACGAGGTGGGGTCGACACTGATGTCCGGGGAGCTCGAGGACCTCGCCTCCGGGATGCTGATGTGCGAGGTGATCTGCGCCGCCCAGGGGGTCGGCGACCACGAGCGGGCCCGCGAGTGGACCGTGGTGATGGACGAGTGGCGTGGCGAGCGCGGCTTCGGCACGATCCACGGCCGCTGCCGGTTGCACAAGGCCGAGCTGCTGCGTCAGTCGGGGCCCGGGAGTGCGGCCGAGGCAGAGGCCCTGGCAGCGTGTGCGGAGCTGCGTCCGTGGATGCGCCGCGAGTTCGGCTGGCCGCTGACCGAGCTGGGGACCATCCGACTGCGCCGCGGTGACGTCAGCGGGGCGATGGAGGCGTTCGACGCCGCGGAGCACCACGGGTGGGCACCGCAGCCGGGCGCGGCCCTCCTGGCGCTCGCCTGCGGGGACGCGGACGCGGCGGCACGGGAGATCGCCGCGGCCCTCGCCGAGCCGGCCCACGTCCCCTCGAAGGAGCAACCCCCTTCGGCGAGCTGCGGCTGGCTCCCCTGCTGGAGGCGCAGGCGGAGATCGCCGCGGTGCGCGGGGACACCACGACGGCGGTTGCCGCATCCCGGCACTTCGCCGAGACGGCCCGACGGTTCCCGAGCCCCGGCCGCGAGGCGGCCCTCGCGCTCACCGAGGCCCGGGTCGAGCTCGCCACGGGACACCCTGGCCGGGCACGGGAACGGGCGAGGCACGCGGCCGAGCTCTTCGACCGGATCGAGGAGGCCTTCCAGTCCAGCTGCGCGAGGGGCGTCCTGGGACAGGCGCTCGCACAGCTCGGCGACGAGGACGGCGCAGCGCGGTCGTGGGCCACGGCGTCCTCGGGCTTCGCGCGATTCGGGCCCTCGTACTGGGCACGCTCGCTGACGCGACCGGTCGCCCTCCGCGACGTGCCGCTCACCTCGCCCACCCGGCCGGCCCTCGGCGGGACCTTCACCGCGACCGGTGGACGGCGGACCGTCGGGTTCCTCGGCCGTGAGGTCGTCGTCCGCGACCTCACGGGGCACCGCGCCCTCGCCCGCCTGCTCGAGGCACCGGGGACGCACATCCCGGCCATCGACCTCGTCGAGGCTGGCCCCGGCCAGCCCCGCTCCCTCGACCACCGCGAGCTGCCGACCCGCCACGGCCCGGATGCGGGCCTGCCCGTCCTCGACGACCGCGCGCGGGCCGCCTACCGGCGACGTCTGGGCGAGATCGAGGCCGACATCGCCGACGCGGACGTCCGTGGAGATGCCGTCCGCTCCGAGCAGGCGCACGCGGATCGTGAGTACCTGGTCGCGGAGCTGGCCCGGGCCACCGGACTGGGTGGCCGTGAGCGCACCACCGGAGGCTCGACCGAGCGGGCCCGGACCAGTGTCACGCGGGCGATCCGGTATGCCATCACGACACTCGTGGAGCACCATCCCGAGGCGGCCGCGCACCTGCGCGCCCGCATCCGTACGGGCACCCACTGCTGGTACGAGCCCGACCCGGCGGCACCGGTGGACTGGGTGACGAGGGAGCTCAGAGCAGGGCGATGACCAGGGGGACGAGCAGGCTGGTCAGCAAGGCGGTCAGCCCCATCGACAGCCCGGCGAAGGCGCCCTCCGTGGGGTGGTCGTGCAGGGCGCGCGAGGTGCCGACCCCGTGCGACACGGCCCCCAGCGCCAGTCCCCGCGTGCGGTGGTCCCGGATGCGCAGCCGGTCGAGCAGGCCGGGCCCCAGGACGGCACCGAGCAGCCCGGCGAGCATCGTGAAGACCGCGACGAGCGCCGGCACGCCGCCGATCTGCTCGGCGATCCCGATCGCCACCGGTGTCGTCGCCGACTTGGGGGCCACGGTGAGCTCGAGCGCCCGGTCCCCGCCCAGCGCCCGGACCATCAGCACCGCGGAGCCGATGGACACCACGGTGCCCACCGGCAGTGCCACCAGGAGGGGCACGAACATCTCCTTGAGGTGGTGCGCCTGGCGGTGGAGCGGGACCGCCAGCGCCACCGTGGCCGGCCCGAGCAGCACGTGGATGAGCAGCCCGCCCTCCATGTACGTCCCGTAGTCGATGTCGACGGCGGCGACCAGGGCCATGACGAGGCCGGCGGCGATGAAGACCGGCTGGGCCAGGGGGTGACCGCCCGTGCGGTCCCGCAACCACACCCCGACCCGGTAGGCGAGCAGCGTGACGACGATCCACGTCAGCGGCGACGTCCGCAGGTACTCCAGGGCGGCGCTCACGAGGCCTCCCCGGGCGTTGCCCCACCGGTGACGCCGCGCCGGCGCACGAGCAGCGTCGCGAGGCCGGCCACGGTCACCAGCCCGGCCGCCCAGGAGAGGACCAGTCCGCCGGTGACCGGCACCCACTGCTCCCGGATGGCCGCCGCGTGCACCATGATCCCGACCGTCACCGGGACGAAGAGCAGCTGCAGGTGGCGCAGCAGGCCGTCGGCCACGCGCAGGGTCCCCGACCCCGGGCCCGGGCGGCGCACCGACAGCACGCCGAAGAGCAGCACCATGCCCAGCACCGGACCGGGGACGGGCAGGCCGAGCCAGCGCACCACCACCTCGCCCACGAGCTGGCAGCCGAGCAACCACAGCGCGCCGTTGATCATCCGGCCATCGTCACACGTCGTCCCCGGCGCCTCAGAGCCTGCTCACCTTGATCCGCACCCGCTCGCTGCCGGACAGATCGGCCTCGGCGACACCGTCGCCCAGGGGCAGCGCCTCGAGGGTCGGCGCGGAGCCGAACTGGCTCGCGAGCGTCTCCTCGACGACGAGGTTCTGGTGGGTGGCGACCGCCTCCCAGACCGGCTGGCTGCCGGTGATGGTCAGGCTGATCCGGTCCGAGACCTCCAACCCGGCGTCGCGGCGGGCCTGCTGGACCGCGCGGATGACGTCGCGGGCCAGGCCCTCGGCGGCCAGCTCCTCGGTGACCTCGGTGTCGAGGACGATGAAACCGCCCACGGAGCCGGGGAGCATCGCGGTGGCGCGCTGGCTCCCTTCGTCATCGGCCGCGACGGTCTCGAGCGTGTACTCGCCCTCGACCAGCTCGATCCCGCCGGAGGTGACGGTGCCGTCCTCGGCCACCGACCAGTCACCCGACTTCGAGCCCTTGATTGCCATCTGGACCTGCTTGCCCAGGCGCGGGCCGGCGGCACGCGCGTTCACGGCCAGCTTCCGGCTCACGCCGAACTGCTCGGCGGCCGGGTCGGCGATGTCGAGCAGGCTCACCTGACGGACGTTGACCTCGTCGGCGATGATCGCGCCGAAGTCGGCGAGCACCGCGGCGTCCGGGACGACGACGGTGAGGTCGCGCAGGGGCAGGCGGTTGCGCAGCTTGTTGGACTTGCGCAGCGCGCTGGCCGAGGAGCAGACCGCCCGGGCGGTGTCCATCGCCACGACGAGGTCGTGGTCGGCCGGCAGCAGGTCGGCGTCCGGCCAGTCGGCCAGGTGGACCGAGCGCCCCCGTCAGGCCGCGCCAGATCTCCTCGGCCGTCAGCGGGAGAAGGGGGGCGGCCACCCGGGTGAGGACCTCGAGGGCGGTGTAGAGGGTGTCGCAGGCGCGCTGCGCGTCGGTCAGGGCGCTCTCACCTGCCTCCCCGGTGGCCCAGAACCGCTCGCGGCTGCGCCGGATGTACCAGTTGGTCAGCACGTCGGTGAAGGAACGGGTCGTGTCGCAGGCACCGGCGATGTCGTAGTCGTCCAGGCGCGTGGTCGTCTCCTGGACGAACTCGCGCAGCTTGGCCAGCAGGTAGCGGTCCAGCGGGTCGGTGGAGTCGGTCGACCACCTCGCCTCGTAGCCGGATCCCCCAGAACCGCCCAGGGCGTTGGCGTAGAGGGAGAAGAACGAGTAGCTGTTCCACAGCGGGATGAGGACCTGGCGCACGCCCTCGCGGATCCCCTGCTCGGTGACGACGAGGTTGCCGCCGCGCAGGATCGGGCTGGACATGAGGAACCAGCGCATGGCGTCGGCGCCGTCGCGGTCGAAGACCTCGGAGACGTCCGGGTAGTTGCGCAGCGACTTCGACATCTTCTGCCCGTCGTTGCCCAGGACGATCCCGTGGCTGATGCACGAGGAGAAGGCCGGGCGGTCGAAGAGCGCGGTCGCCAGCACGTGCAGGGTGTAGAACCAGCCCCGCGTCTGGCCGATGTACTCCACGATGAAGTCGCCCGGGAAGTGGTGCTCGAACCACTCGGCGTTCTCGAACGGGTAGTGCACCTGCGCGTAGCTCATCGACCCGGAGTCGAACCACACGTCGAGCACGTCCTCGACGCGGCGCATCGTGCTCCGGCCGCTCGGGTCGTCCGGGTTGGGACGGGTCAGGTCGTCGACGAAGGGGCGGTGCAGGTCCGGCCGGCCGTCCGCGTCGACCGGCAGGCGACCGAAGTCGCGCTCGATCTCGTCGAAGGAGCCGTAGACGTCGATCCGCGGGAAGGCCGGGTCGTCGGACTTCCACACCGGGACGGGGCTGCCCCAGAAGCGGTTGCGGGTGATCGACCAGTCGCGGGCGTTCTCCAGCCACCTGCCGAACTGGCCGTGCTTGACGTGCTCGGGCGTCCAGGTGATCTGCTCGTTGTTGGCGAGCATCCGGTCCTTGATCGCCGTGACCTCGACGAACCAGGACTCGACACCCTTGTAGATCAGTGGCTGGCGGCAGCGCCAGCAGTGCGGGTAGGAGTGCTCGTAGGACTCGCGGCGCAGGAGGATGGTCCCGGGGGTGACCGAGTCGGTCTGCTCCCCGCGGGTGGTGGCCTTGAGCGCGTCGATGATCGGGCCGTTGGCGTCGAAGACGAGCAGACCGGCGTAGTCGGTGACGGGCGCGGTGAAGGTCCCGTCCTTGGCCACCGGCATGACCGCCTCGATGCCCTCGCGGTCGGTGACCTCCTTGTCGACCTCACCGAAGGCACCGGCGGTGTGCACCAGGCCGGAACCGTCGGTGGTCGTCACGGCATCGTCGGCGGCGACGACGCGGAAGGCGTTCTCGTGGCCGGCGTAGTACGACATCGGCGGCGTGTAGGTGCGTCCGACGAGCTGGGCACCGGTGTAGCGGCCGAGGACCCTCGGCTCGTCACCGAGCTCGCGGGCGTAGGCACCCAGCCGGGCCTCGGCGAGCAGGTAGCGCGCGGACTCGCCCTCGACGCCCGGCACCGGCGCCTCGACGACGACGTAGTCGATCTCGGAGCCGACCATGACGGCCAGGTGGCTCGGCAGGGTCCACGGGGTCGTCGTCCACACGAGGAGGTGGGCACCGTCGAGCACCGGGTCCTCGCCGGTCGTGTCCATCCGCAGGCCGACGGTGACCGAGGGGTCCTGGCGCTGCTGGTAGACCTCGTCGTCCATGCGCAGCTCGTGGTTGGACAGCGGGGTCTCGTCCTGCCAGCAGTACGGCAGCACGCGGAAGCCCTCGTAGACCAGACCCTTGTCGTACATCGACTTGAAGGCCCAGATGACCGACTCCATGAAGCCGGGGTTGAGCGTGCGGTAGTCGTTGTCGAAGTCGACCCAGCGCGCCTGCCTGGTGACGTAGTCGCGCCACTCCCCCGTGTACTTCAGCACCGACTCGCGGCAGGCCTCGTTGAACTTCTCGATACCGAGCTCGCGGATCTCGTCCGTGGTCTTCAGGCCGAGCTGGCGCATCGCCTCGAGCTCGGCCGGCAGCCCGTGGGTGTCCCACCCGAAGCGGCGCTCGACCCGCTTGCCGCGCATCGTCTGGTAGCGCGGGATGACGTCCTTGACGTAGCCGGTGAGCAGGTGACCGTAGTGCGGCAGGCCGTTGGCGAAGGGGGGTCCGTCGTAGAAGACGAACTCGTTCGCCCCGTCCGTGCCGGGGTCACGCTGGTCGATCGAGGCCTGGAAGGTGCCGTCGGCCTCCCAGTAGCGCAGCACGTGCTGCTCGATGTCCGGGAAGGACGGGGAAGAGGCGACGGTGGTCGCGTCGGTGGTGGAGACCCTGGGGTAGGTCATCGCGGCGGCTCCGGGGTGGTCGGCGTGGTCAGCTCCTGCCACGAGGACGATGACGTTGCCTCAGCACACGCACCGCGGTACCACCCCGCTTGCCCCGCCCCCTTCGGACGAAGGGAGGAGACCGC
Source organism: Janibacter sp. DB-40 (assembly GCF_029510815.1). Taxonomy (NCBI): domain Bacteria; kingdom Bacillati; phylum Actinomycetota; class Actinomycetes; order Micrococcales; family Intrasporangiaceae; genus Janibacter; species Janibacter sp. DB-40. The sequence goes on from NZ_CP120360.1 coordinate 2,162,514, forward strand.
TCTTGGTCGATCGGTCGTGACGTGACCACCCGTCCGGGTCTAGTGAAGTGCCGCCGGCACTCGTTCTTCCGGAAGGCTCGCCGCTGATGACGGCTCGAACGCCTGTGGTCACCCAGTGTAGGGCAGCGGGTAGCATGGCCACAGCACTGCCGAGAGGCAGACGCGACCCGTTGGGGGAAGCCGGTGCGAATCCGGCGCTGTCCCGCAACCGTGAAGCCGCTCGTCGGCCAGCCGGAACACCCACGGATCGCGAGGCTCCGCCACACCCGTCGAGGACAACGGGTCGAGCCCCAGACGCGCACAGCGCCCGGGTCACGACCAGTCGGTCCCAGCTCGAAAGGTCGCACCATGCGTTCCGTCTCCACCCTCGCCCTCACCGCCTCCCTCGGCGCCGTGGGCCTGGCCCTGGCTCCTGCTGCGTCCGCCGCCGCCCCGGACGCCTCCGTGCACTACCTCGCCGACCGGCTCGCCGACGGCGACGACCGCCTGCTCGTCGAGGCCGGCGGGCAGAGCTACGCCGACCACGGCCTGACCATCGACGCCGTCCTCGGCATGAGCGCTGCGGGGACCGGTGGTGACGCGGCCGCGGCCGCCACCGACTGGGTCGTCGCCAACTCGGGCGACTACATCGGTTCCGGCGAGGAGGCGTACGCGGCCGCGACCGCCAAGCTGCTGACCTTCGCCGGCGCCCGGGGTCTCGACCCCCGGGACGTTGCCGGCGTCGACCTCGTCGCGCAGTTGCGCTCGCTCGAGCAGGGCAACGGCCAGTTCGCCGACCAGTCGGAGTACGGCGACTACTCCAACACCCTGGGACAGTCCTTCGCCCTCATCGGGCTCGAGCGCGCCGACGTCAACCCCTCCACCGCCGCCGTGGACTTCCTGCTCGCACAGCAGTGTGACGACGGTGGCTTCCGGCTGACCTTCGACAAGCCCGACGAGCCCGACGACGACGCGTGCGTCTCCGACCCCGATGCCACGTCGACCGCCGTCCAGGCACTCGACGTGGTCGGGGGGCACGACGCGAGCGTCCAGGACGCTGCCGAGTACCTCGTCGGCCGCCAGGGCGCTGACGGCGGCGTCGCGGGCGGGACCACCACCGAGGGCGTCAACGCCAACAGCGCCGGTCTGGCCGCCGTCGCCTTCCGCCTCGCCGGCCGCGACGACGCCCGCACCCGGGCGCTGCAGTACCTCGAGTCGTTGACCTTCGGCTGCGACACCCCTGCACTGGCCGGTGGGATCGCCTACAACCGGGCCGACTTCGACGCCGCCACCGCCCAGGGAGCCGACGCGCAGCCGGACGGCACCATCACCCGCACCACCGCCCAGGCGATCCTGGGCCAGACCGACGAGTCCTACGCCACGGTCAGCGCCGCGGGTCAGTCTGCGGCCACGCCGACGCTCGAGTGCGCGACCACCGAGCCGACCGACGACGCCACGGACGGTCCCGCCGCCGACAACACGACCGAGCCGACCGACAGCGCCACCGAGTCGACCGACGAGGCCACGGGCGGTCCCGCCGACGAGGCGGCCGGGGACACCGCTGCTCCCGAGCCGGAGCGCCCGGAGGTCGTGCAGACCGACGGTGCCACCACCGGCACGCCCGACCTCCTGCTCGCACTCGGTGCGGGTGGCCTGACCGCCGCCGTGGTCGTCGTCGTCCGACGTCGCGCGGCCTCGCAGCACAGCTGATGCTGCTCGCCACGGCCCGACTCACCGCCGCCGCCCTCCTCGCGGGCGGTGGCCTCGCCCTGGCCGCGCCCGCGCAGGCGGCTGGCTGCAGCGGCCCGAGCGGGGTGACGGTCGTCGTCGACTCCGGCGGTTCCAGCCAGGTGCGGTGCGCCGCCGGCGACCCGCCCTCTGCCGGCGCCGCGATCGAGCAGGCCGGTTTCAGCGTCACCCGGGTGCAGTCCCAGCCCGGAGCGATCTGCCGGATCGACGGCCTCCCGGCGGAGATCGGCTGCCGGATGATGCCCCCCACGGACAACTACTGGTCCTTCCACCACGCGCAGGCCGGCGGCTCGTGGACCTACTCCAGCCGAGGGTTCTACGACTACGACCCCGCCCCGGGCAGCGTCGTGGGGGCGAGCCTGGGATCCGGCGGGGCGCCCGGCACGGCACCGCCGGCCGCTCCCGCCCCGTCCCCGACCAGCACCCCGACGCAGCGGTCGACGCCCGCGCCGACCTCCAGCGCCCCCGCCGCGCAGGGCGGCACCGGCGGCACCGGCAGCGGGTCCACCGGCAGCGATCCGGGCGGCTCGAGCGGGTCGTCGCCCCCTCCGACGCGACGGCGCCGCCCGCGAGCCGCACCGAGGCCTCCGCCCCGACCGGCTCCGACTCCGGCACCTCGTCCTCCCCCACGGCGACATCCGGGAAGGCAACGGGGACGAAGGAGACGAAGCGGGCGAAGGAAGAGAAGGAGACCAGCGCCAAGAAATCGAAGAGCTCGTCGACCACCCCGCGCACGTCGGGGGACACCCCGTCCGGCAGCCCGTCGGACGAGGCGGTCGCCGCCGCGGACGAGGCCGCGGCCTCCGGGGACGACGGCAGTGCCCTCGTCCCCGCCCTCGTCGGAGGCGGTCTGCTCACCGCCCTCGCCGGCGGCGTCGTCGTGATGGCCCGACGACGAGGGGACTGACCTCCCTTCGTGCTCTCCTCGACGCCGCGAGCGATCCACCCGGGGGCCTGGTGGCTGTGGGCCATCGGGCTCGCCGTGGCGGTCTCGCAGACGAACAACCCGCTCGTGCTGCTCATCGCCGCCGGCGCGGTGACCTTCGTCGTCGTCTCCCGCCGCAGCGACTCGCCGTGGGCGCGCGCCTTCCGGCTCTACGCGGTCCTCGGCGGATTCATCATCGGGTTGCGGATCGTGCTGCACGTGCTCGTCGGCCTGAAGTGGGGGGAGATCACCGTCCTGCCGCTGCCGCTCATCGAGCTGCCGGCCTGGGCCGCCGGGATCAACCTGCTCGGTGACGTGCAGCTCGAGGGGCTGCTCGCGGCCACCTTCGAGGGCATGCGCCTGGCCGCGATGATCCTGTGCATCGGCGCGGCGAACGCCCTGGCCGACCCCAAGCGGTTGCTCGCCGCCCTGCCCGGCGCGCTGCAGGAGATCGGCACCGCGATCGTCGTAGCGATCAGCGTCGCGCCCCAGCTGGCCGAGTCCGTCCGCCGCGTCCACCGGGCCCGGTTGCTGCGCGGGGACGGCGCGCGGGGCCTCACGGCCTTCCGGCGAGTGGCCATGCCGGTCCTGGAGGACACGCTCGAGCGGTCCATGGCCCTCGCGGCGTCGATGGACTCGCGCGGCTACGGACGGCGCAACGAGACCTCCCCCGCACGCCACCGGCTCACCGGCGCCCTCGCCCTCGGCGGCCTGCTCGCCATGACCATCGGCAGCTACGGCCTGCTCGACGCGACGAGTCCCGGCTGGCTCGGGCTGCCCCTGCTGCTCGTCGGGGTCGCCCTGGGCTCCCTGGGGCTGGCCAGCGGCTCCACCGCGGTGACGCGCACCGTCTACCGACCGGCGCCGTGGCGAGCCGCAGAGACCCTCACCGCCGTGTGCGGCGTCCTCGCCGCGGTGGCGGCCTTCGCCAGCACCGCGCTCGAGCCGGCCGCGCTGAGCATGTCCCTCACCCCGATCGGGCCTCCCCCGCTACCGTGGATTCTCACCCTCGGCCTGCTCGTCGCGGTGCTGCCCGGTCTCCTCACACCGCCGCCGCCGGTGGGCCGCCGGCGTGACCGCACCCGGCGCGCGGGCGCCGGCCCGGTCCCCCACCCCGAGACCGAAGGGAGCCGGTCATGAGCTGGGCACCCGAGCCCGCCATCCTCTTCGAGGACGTGACGCTCACCTACGACGGCAGCGGGACCCCGGCGCTCGCCCACGTCGACCTGACCGTCGACGAGGGCGAGCTCGCCCTCGTCGTCGGCCGCACCGGCTCGGGCAAGTCCACGCTCCTCGGCGCGATCAACGGGCTCGTCCCCCACTTCACCGGCGGCCACCTGCAGGGGCGCGTGCTCGTCGCCGGCCGGGACACCCGCACCCACCTGCCTCGCGATCTCGCCGACGTCGTCGGTGTCGTCGGGCAGGACCCGCTCGCCGGCTTCGTCACCGAGACGGTCGAGGCCGAGCTCGCGTACGGGATGGAGCAGCTCGGTCTGCCCCCGGCGACCATGCGGCGCCGTGTCGAGGAGGCCCTGGACGTCATGGACGTCGCCGACCTGCGCGACGCGCCCTTGCGCGACCTCTCCGGCGGGCAGCAGCAGCGCGTGGCCATCGGCGCCGTGCTCACGCAGCACCCCAGGGTCATCGTCCTCGACGAGCCGACCTCCGCGCTGGACCCGACCGCCGCCGAGGACGTCCTCGCCGCGATCTCCCGGCTCGTGCACGACCTGTCGACGACGGTGGTCGTCGCCGAGCACCGCATCGAGCGGGTCATCCACCATGCCGACTCGGTCATCCACGTCGCCGAGGGCCGGGTCGAGCACGGTCCACCCGCGCGGATGATGACCACCTCGTCCGTGGCCCCGCCGGTCGTCGAGCTCGGCCGGTGGGCCGGGTGGTCCCCGCTGCCGCTGTCGGTGCGCGATGCGCGTCGGGCGGCCCGCCCCCTTCGCGGGCAGCTGATGGAGGCACCGAGCCCGGCCCCGCCCCCGGTGCGGCCCGGCGGGCTCGAGGCGAAGGGGGTGACCGTCCGCCACGGCCGGCTGGTCGCCGTCGACGACGTCGACCTGTCGCTGCACCCCGGCACGGTCACGGCCGTGATGGGCCGCAACGGCGCCGGCAAGTCATCGCTGCTGTGGGCGCTCCAGGGGTCGGGCACGCGGACCGCCGGGAGCGTCGCGGTACGTGGTTTCGAGGCTCCTTCGTCGCACCTCGACCACCGTGGGATCGACCCGGGCGAGCTGCCGTCGGCTGCCCGACGCACCGTGGTGGGTCTGGTGCCGCAGACCCCGGGTGACCTGCTCTACCTCGAGACGGTGGGCGCGGAGTGCGCCCGGGCCGATGCGGATGCCGGCCGCGACCCGGGCAGCTGCGCGGCAGTGCTGGAGGAGATCGCCCCCGGCATCCCGTCCGGGATGCACCCGCGTGACCTGTCCGAGGGCCAACGCCTCTCACTCGTCCTCGCCGTGCAGCTGACCGCCGACCCACCGGTGCTCCTGCTCGACGAGCCCACCCGGGGTCTGGACTACTCCGCCAAGCGCGCCCTGGGACGAGCCCTGCGCACCCTCGTCGCCCGCGAGCGCACCGTCGTGCTGTCGACGCACGACGTCGAGTTCGTCGCCGAGGCCGCCGACCGGGTCGTCATCATGGCCGACGGGGAGATCATCGCCGACGGCCCGACGGCCGAGGTGGTCGTCTCCTCGCCCGCCTTCGCGCCGCAGGTGGCCAAGGTGCTCGCGCCCGCGCCCCTGCTCACCGTGGCCGGCGTGCGCGAGTCGGTCGCCGCGGCGCAGGGGGCCTCCTCGTGAGGCACACCGCCGTCGCACTGCGTCCCCGGGCCGTCGCCGCGATCGCGCTGACGAGCCTCGCCGGCGTGTTCGCCTTCCTCTGGCCGCTGCTCATCTCCCCCGACACCGGGCTGTCCCACTCCGGGGACGCCCCGCTCGTCTTCGCCGCGATCCTCATCGGCGTGCTCGCGGTCGTCCTCGCCGAGGTCAGCGACGGGGGCCTGGACACCAAGGCCGTGGCCATGCTCGGGGTGCTGTCCGCGGTCGGCGCCGCGCTGCGTCCACTCGGGGCGGGCTCGGCGGGGCTGGAGACGGTCTTCTTCCTGCTCATCCTCGCCGGACGCGTCTTCGGTCCGGGCTTCGGCTTCGTCCTCGGCGCGACGACCCTCGCCTCGAGCGCCCTCATCACCGCCGGCGTCGGCCCGTGGCTGCCCTTCCAGATGCTCGCCGCCGCCTGGGTCGGCCTGGGCGCCGGTCTGCTGCCGCGGGCGAAGGGGGTGACGGAGGTCGTCCTGCTCTGCGGCTACGGCGCGGTGACCGGCCTGCTCTACGGCGCCGCCCTGAACTTCTCCTTCTGGCCCTTCACGGTGCAGGGCGAGGAGTCGCTGTCCTTCGTCGCGGGCGCTCCGGTCACCGAGAACCTCACCCGATTCCTGGCCTTCTCCCTCGCGACCTCCCTCGGCTGGGACATCGGCCGGGCCCTGACCAACGTCGCGCTCATCGCGCTCACCGGGCGGCCGGTCCTCGGCGCGCTGCGACGGGCCGCCCGTCGGGCCTCGTTCGCCGCGGCCTGACAGCCGTCTGCGAGGATGGCGCCATGCCGACGGACCTGGACCGACACGAAGCGTGGCTCAGCCGCGAGGACCTGGACAACATCCGCGGGCGGGTGCCCATCCTCTACGTCGCAGCGGTCCCCGTGCGCGTGGCCGACAACGGCTCGGTGACGCGGGTCGGGCTGCTCCTGCGCGCCTCCGACACCGGCACGATGGACCGTGAGCTCATCGCCGGTCGGGTCAACTACCACGAGCGGGTGCGTGACGCCCTCGTGCGGCACCTGGAGAAGGACCTCGGCCCGATGGCACTGCCCTCCGTCCCGGCCTCGCCCGTGCCCTTCACGGTCGCCGAGTTCTTCCCGACGCCGGGCATCACGCCCTTCCACGACCCGCGCCAGCACGCGGTCGCGCTGAGCTACATCGTGCCGGTGCGCGGTGACTGCGCCCCGCAGCAGGACGCCCTGGACCTCGCATGGCTCACGCCCGCCGAGGCCGGCGAGACGGGGCTGCAGGCCGAGATGGCCGGCGGCCACGGCGCCCTGCTCCAGCAGGCGCTGTCGCACCTGGGCCACGGCGGCTTCTGAGGCCCTGCCCCTACTTGCTGAACTGGTCCTTCCGGCGGGTCATGTCCTTGCGGTCCTTCGAGTAGGCCTCCTCGTACGTCGGCGCCGTGCCGCCGAGGCGGGCCGGGTGGAAGCGCAGCTCGTCCCCCTTCGGCTGCGGGTAGGCAGCGAGGGTCTCGTCGAGCATCTGCTTCATCACCCGACGAAGGTGGGCGGTCACCTCGGCGACGTCGTCGTCCGGCCCGACGTGGATGGGCTCGCCGACGGTGATGTGGATCGGGGCCTTCGTGCGGCCCAGCCGCTTGGGCACGTCCTTGGTCCAGATGCGCTGGGCCCCCCACACGATCGTCGGCAGGATGGGCACGCCGGCGTCCTTGGCCATCCGCACGGAGCCGGACTTCAGCTCCTTGATCTCGAACGAGCGCGACATCGTCGCCTCCGGGTACACGCCGACGATCTGGCCCTGGCGCAGACGGTTCGTCGCCTCGGCGAGGGCACCCGCACCCGCGTGGCGGTCGACGGGGATGTGCTTGAGCCCGCGCATGATCGGACCGGCGACCTTGTGCTGCCAGATGGACTTCTTGGCCATGAAGCGCACCCAGCGGCGGCTCTTGCGGGCACTCAGCCCCGCGAAGACGAAGTCGAGGTAACCGGTGTGGTTGATCGCCATGACGGCACCACCACGGCGCGGGACATTGGCTTCCCCCTTCATCGTGAAGCGGTATCCGTTGAGGAGGAAGATGACCCGGGCGACGATGATGATCAGCCGGTACAGGGGCTCGGGTGGACGCATGTCGACAGACTACGACGTCGCCGGGTGGGGGGTGGGCCCGATTGGCAGGGCAGTGAGCGGGGATGGGAAGATTCGGCCCATGACCGAGCACTCCCTGTCCCCCGACGCTGCCCGCATCCCGGAGCGTCCCTCCCTCGAGGGGCTCGAGGAGAAGTGGGACGCGGTATGGCGTGAGCAGGAGACCTACGCCTTCGACCGTGCGGGTGGGCGCGAGCAGGTCTTCTCCATCGACACCCCGCCGCCGACGGCGAGCGGCAGCCTGCACATGGGGCACGTCTTCAGCTACACGCACACCGACTGCATGGCCCGCTACAAGCGCATGCAGGGGTTCAACGTCTTCTACCCGATCGGTTGGGACGACAACGGCCTGCCGACGGAGAAGCGGGTGCAGAACTACTACGGCGTGCGCGGCGACTCCTCGTTGCCCTACGACCCGGACTTCACTCCCCCCTTCGCCGGGACGACGAAGACGATCAAGGCCGCCGACCAGGTCCCGATCAGCCGGCAGAACTTCATCGAGCTGTGCGACGAGCTGACGGTCAAGGACGAGGAGGCCTTCGAGTCCCTCTTCCGCCGCTTGGGCTTCAGCCTCGACTGGGCCATCCAGTACCGCACGATCGACGAGCACTCGCGGGCGACGGCGCAGACGGCCTTCCTGCGCAACCTCGCCCGCGGTGAGGCCTACACCGCAGAGGCCCCGGGCCTGTGGGACGTCACCTTCCAGACCGCCGTGGCCCAGGCCGAGCTGGAGGCGCGCGACTACCCCGGCGCCTACCACCGCGTCGCCTTCCACGGCGCCGACGGTCCGGTCCACGTCGAGACCACCCGCCCGGAGCTGCTCCCTGCGTGCGTCGCCCTCATCGCGCACCCGGACGACGAGCGCTACCAGGGCCTCTTCGGCTCCACCGTGACCTCCCCGATCTTCGGCGTCGAGGTCCCGGTCCTCGCCCACCGCGGCGCCGAGATGGACAAGGGCGCCGGCATCGCCATGTGCTGCACCTTCGGCGACCTCACCGACGTCATCTGGTGGCGTGAGCTGCAGCTGCCGACCCGCTCGGTCGTCAACCGGGCCGGCCGCATCGCCGCCGACGTCCCCGAGTGGATCTCCGGGGAGACGGGCGCCGAGGTCTACACCCAGATGTCCGGCAAGACGGTCCACTCCGCCCGCGAGGTCGTCGTCGAGGCGCTGCGCGCCTCCGGTGACCTCGACGGCGAGCCGCAGAAGACGCAGCGCAAGGCCAACTTCTACGAGCGCGGCGAGAAGCCGCTGGAGATCGTCACCTCCCGCCAGTGGTACATCCGCAACGGCGGCCGGGACGAGCAGCTGAACGAGACGTTGCAGGGCCGCGGCGACGAGATCGCCTTCCACCCCGAGTTCATGAGGTCGCGCTACAAGAACTGGGTCTCCGGCCTCAACGGCGACTGGCTGATCTCCCGCCAGCGCTTCTTCGGCGTGCCGATCCCCGTCTGGTACGCCCTCGACGCCGAGGGCGAGCCGCAGTACGAGTCGCCGCTCGTGCCCGAGGAGTCGCGGCTCCCGATCGACCCGACCGCGAGCGTGCCCGACGGGTACACCGAGGACCAGCGCGACCAGCCGGGCGGCTTCACCGGTGACCCCGACGTCATGGACACCTGGGCCACCTCCTCCCTGTCCCCCCAGATCGCCGGTGACTGGTTGGGGCGCGAGTCCGGCCGCTCCGATCTGTTCGACCGCGTCTTCCCGATGGACGTGCGTCCGCAGGGGCACGACATCATCCGCACGTGGCTCTTCGCCACGATCGTGCGCGCGCACTTCGAGCACGGCAGCGCGCCGTGGCGAAACGCCGCGATCTCCGGCTGGATCCTCGACCCGGACCGCAAGAAGATGAGCAAGTCCAAGGGCAATGTCGTCACCCCCGAGGACGTCGTCGTCGAGCACAGCGCCGACGCGGTGCGCTACTGGGCCGCCTCCAGCCGGCTGGGCACCGACGCCGCCTACGACACCGGCCAGATGAAGATCGGTCGCCGGCTGGCGATCAAGCTGCTCAACGCGAGCAAGTTCGCCCTGGGCTTCGGCACCGTCGAGGGCGACCTCACCGCCGCCGTGACCAACCCGCTCGACCAGTCGATGCTCGCCGGGCTCGCGCGCGTCATCGCCGATGCGACGGCCGGCTTCGAGGGCTGGGACTACACCCGCAGCCTCTCGGTGACCGAGACCTTCTTCTGGACCTTCTGCGACGACTACATCGAGCTGGTCAAGGACCGCGCCCACGGCGGCGAGGGGCAGGACCCCGCCGGCACGGCCTCCGCCCGCGCCGCACTGCGCCTCGCGCTCGACGCCCTGCTGCGCCTGCTCGCACCCGTGCTGCCCTACGCCACCGAGGAGGTCTGGTCCTGGTGGCACGAGGGCTCGGTGCACCGCGCCGCGTGGCCGACCGTCGACGAGCTGCCCTCCGGTGGTGACGCGGCCGTCCTCGGTGCGGTCGGCGAGGCCCTCAGCCAGATCCGCAAGGCCAAGTCCGACGCCAAGGTCGGCATGCGCAGCGAGATCACCGCGGCCACCCTCGTCGCTCCTGCCGCGACCGCGGAGCTCGTCCGCGTCGGCGAGTCCGACCTGCGCAGCGCCGGCCGGCTCTCCGGGTCCTTCGAGCACGCCGAGGGCGAGGAGATCGGGCTGCGGGACGTCGAGCTCATCCCCTTCGTCAAGCCGAAGAAGAACTGACCCCTTCCCGGCCCGGCTCGCGACGCAGCGGGGTCGGGTCGGGGTTCAGCTGCGGCACCCGCCACGGCGCGAGTGCCGGTGACCCGTTGCCCGCCCGGCGGTGTCCGGTGGGCTGGACCAGGATCCACGGCACCGACCACCCGCCCAGGTCGAGGCGCCGGGTGGCGAACTCGTCCTCGCTCAGCGCCAGCACCTGCCCGGAGCTCGGCTCGTACACGCTCAGCTCACCGGTGCGGGCGCCTGGGATGACCAGGGTGATGTGGCGCGGGAGCACTGCGTTGCCGACGTAGAGGGCCGCCGGCTCGCCGTCGACGACGAGGTCGGTCAGGCGGCGGTACCGGGCACGCAGCGCCTCCTGGGAGTGCGCGCGCAGCGAGACCAGCCGGTAGCGCGTCCCGACACGGGCGCAGCCGTTCTCCAGCTCGTGCCGCAGACCCCACGGTGGTGTCCCCAGGGCCCGTGGCCACGCCACGGCCAGTCTCCCGCCCGATGCGGCCCACCCGTTCGTCCGGGCCTGGACGGTGCGCTCCCAGGAGGCGAAGCGCTCCGGGAAGGTGCTGCCCTCGGCGCCGGGGACCGGGTGTCCCTCGCCGTGGACGACCCACCGGGCGAACGGGCCGTCGACGAGCATGCGTGCCACGGTCGCGCACGCCGACCCGCAGGTCGTCGGGCTCTGCTGCCGCGGGCCCGAGGACCCGGTGGCCAGCCGGAAGGGTGCGCTCACCCGATCATCCTGTCAGGTGGCTCAGGCGGAGCGCTTGTGCTTGCGCTTGCCCGTCTCCTCGTGGCGCACGATCGTCGGCAGGACGTTGTCGCGCACGACCTCCTCGGTGACGACGATCTGCTTGATGCCCTCGTCGCTCGGCGCGTCGAACATCACCGGCATGAGCACCTCCTCGAGGATGGCCCGCAGACCGCGGGCGCCGGTCCCGCGGGCGATCGCGGACTCGGCGATCGCCTCGAGGGCGTCGTCGGTGAACTCCAGCTCCACCCCGTCGATGTCGAACATCTTGCGGTACTGCTTGACCAGCGCGTTCTTCGGCTCCGACAGGATCTGCACCAACGCCTCCCGGTCGAGCGGGCTGACGGTGGTGATGATCGGCAGGCGGCCGATGAACTCCGGGATGAGGCCGAACTTCATCAGGTCCTCGGGCATGACCTCGGTGATCGCCTCGGCCAGGTCGGTGGACTTGTGCAACTCGGAGCCGAAGCCCAGCCCCTTCTTGCCGATGCGTGACTCGATGATCTTCTCCAGGCCGGCGAAGGCACCGCCGACGACGAAGAGGACGTTCGTCGTGTCGATCTGGATGAACTCCTGGTGCGGGTGCTTGCGGCCACCCTGCGGCGGGACGGAGGCGGTCGTGCCCTCGAGGATCTTCAGCAGCGCCTGCTGCACGCCCTCGCCGGAGACGTCGCGGGTGATCGACGGGTTCTCGGACTTGCGGGCGACCTTGTCGATCTCGTCGATGTAGATGATCCCCTGCTCGGCCTTCTTGGTGTCGTAGTCGGCGGCCTGGATGAGCTTCAGCAGGATGTTCTCCACGTCCTCGCCGACGTAGCCGGCCTCGGTCAGCGCCGTGGCGTCGGCAATGGCGAAGGGGACGTTGAGCATCCGCGCGAGCGTCTGGGCGAGGTAGGTCTTGCCGCAGCCGGTCGGGCCGATGAGCAGGATGTTGGACTTGGCGATGTCGACGTGGTCCTCGTCGCGCTTGGCGGCGGCACCGTCGTCGGCCTGGATGCGCTTGTAGTGGTTGTAGACCGCGACCGCCAGCGCCTTCTTCGCCTTGTCCTGACCGATGATGTAGGTCTCGAGGAAGTCGAAGATCTCGCGCGGCTTGGGCAGCTCGTCCAGACCGAGGTCACCGGAGTCGGTCAGCTCCTCCTCGATGATCTCGTTGCACAGGTCGATGCACTCGTCGCAGATGTACACGCCCGGACCGGCGATGAGCTTCTTGACCTGCTTCTGCGACTTGCCGCAGAAGGAACACTTGAGCAGGTCGCCACTCTCTCCGACTCGTGCCACGTCCGGTCCTTCCTGCCTGGTGGGTCGACCCGTCCGGCCGCCTGTGGGTCGACGGTACCCAAACGGGGGGTGTCTCACCTCCATTCGACACCCCCGGACGGGAGCGCGTCGCCCTTGTCCGCTATCAGCGGAACGCCGGGTGTCGTACCCGGGCAGCACGAAGGGCCCCGGCGAACCGGGGCCCTTCGTCGTCGTGGTCGCTCAGTCCTCGAGGGAGGCCTTGCGCGGGCTGAGCACCTCGTCGATGAGGCCGTACTCCTTGGCCTCCTGCGCGGTGAGGTGCTTGTCGCGCTCGATGTCCTCGCGCACCTGCTCGACGCTCTTGTTCGAGTGCTGGGCCCAGGTCTCCTCCAGCCAGGTGCGCATGCCCAGCACCTCGTTGGCCTGGATCTCGATGTCGCTGGCCTGGCCGCCGGCGCCGCCGGCGAGCGCGGGCTGGTGGATGAGCACCCGGGCGTTCGGCAGGGCGAAGCGCTTGCCCGGCGCACCAGCGGACAGCAGGACCGCGGCCGCGGAGGCCGCCTGGCCGATGACGAAGGTCTGGATGTCCGGCCGGATGTACTGCATCGTGTCGTAGATCGCCGTCATGGCGGTGAACGAGCCACCGGGGCTGTTGATGTACATGAGGATGTCGCGCTCGGGCTCCATCGACTCGAGCACGAGCAGCTGGGCGATGATGTCATCCGCGGACGCGTCGTCGATCTGCACGCCGACGAAGATGATCCGGTCCTCGAAGAGCTTGGTGTACGGGTCGGTCCGCTTCATGCCGTAGGAGGTGCGCTCCTCGAACTGCGGCAGGACGTAGCGGTTGGACGGACCGGGAGGCATCGAGGCCCCGCCCGGGGCGTCGGTACGCAACTGGGTATCGAAGTTCATGGGTGTCTCCTGGGGGCTCGCGGGGAAGGGACTCACTCGGTGACGGGGTTGTCGTCCCCGCGGCCCGTCTGGTCGGAGCGCTCGAAGACGTGGTCGACGAAGCCGTACTCCATGGCCTCCTGGGCACCGAACCACCGGTCGCGGTCGGAGTCCTTGCTGATCTGCTCGACGGTCTGACCGGTGTGCTCGGCGATCAGCTCGGCCATCTGGGTCTTGACGAAGAGCATCTGCTCGGCCTGGATCTTGATGTCGGAGGCCGTGCCACCGATGCCACCCGAGGGCTGGTGCATCATCACGCGGGCGTGCGGGGTCGCGTACCGCTTGCCCTTCGTCCCGGCCGACAGGAGGAACTGGCCCATGGACGCGGCCAGACCCATCGCGACGGTCGCGACGTCGTTGGGGATCCACTTCATCGTGTCGTAGATCGCCATGCCCGCGGAGATCGACCCGCCGGGGCTGTTGATGTAGAGCCAGATGTCCTTCTCGGGGTCCTCCGCGGCCAGGAGCAGCATCTGGGCACAGATCGCGTTCGCGTTGTCATCACGCACGTCCGACCCGAGGAAGATGATGCGCTCCTTCAGGAGGCGCTGGTAGATGTGGTCGTCGAGTCCCATCCCGCCCTGCGGGCCGGCCGCGACGATCTCGCTGCTGTTGCTCACGCTCACTCGCTTCTCCGCCCCGGGGGCGGTGCTCTGGTTCGAGACTGGCTGTGCCTGTCACTGACCCTAACGCCAGCCGGGCCGGACTGTTTCCCGTCACCCGCACGTGTTCGCCGTGAGCGCAACGCACGGCGCGAAGGGGGCCACCCCCTTCGCCCTCGCCGTCACCGCAGGAGGAGGTTGAGCACGACGGTGAGCACCACGGAGGCGATCACCGAGAACAGGATCATGCCCAGGCAGCCCATCGCGCCGCCGAGCGGGCGGACCCGCATGCGGGGTCGCTCACTCACGACGCCTCCTGCCTCGGCGGGCTGACGAGGAGCGCGAGACCGGCGAAGCCGTCGAGCTCGACGTGGAAGCCGTGCAGCTGGTCGACCTGGCCGAAGACGGAGCCGTCACCCATGTCCATCAGCCGCGACCCGGGCTCGAGGCGCTCGCTGATGACCGTCCCGGAGATCGGGTCGGCGGAGAAGTTGAGCACGGTCACCTGCAGCTGCCCCGGGACCTGTTCGTACTCGTGCACCATGACGAGCATCGCCGGGTGGGCGACGTCGGGGACGTCGACCTGGCGGGTCGTCGCGACGGCGAAGTAGCCGCGCAGGTGCAGGATCTCCCGCAGCCGGGTGACGAAGGAGTCGGGGTCCTCCAGCTGCCGGTCGACGGGGCCGTAGAGGGTGCGCGCCCGGGGCATCCCGGACGTCGACCACTGCTCGTCCGGTGCGACGTCGAGCAGGTCGTAGGCCGGCCGATGGATCCACCGCGTGTCACCCTCGCGCAGGAGGTCCGCGATCTGCTCCGCCGGGATCGGCAGCGCCCCGACCAGGTCCCAGCCCGACAGCGCGAAGACGCCGGGCTGGAGGGCGTTGTACATCGCGAGCAGCAGGTGCGCCCGGCGCACCTGCTCGACCTGCTCGTCGGTGAGTGCGTCGAGGTCCCTGAAGCCCAGGGCCCCGGTGATGACGGAGGCGGTGGTCGAGGCGATCCCGTTCGTCGTGAAGACGAGGTTGTAGGGGGCGGCGTCCCCGGTCAGCGTCCCCGTGAGCTCCCCGCGGACCGTTTCGGCGAGCTCCGCCCCCGTCACCTCCCCCCCGCGGAAGGTGAACACGTCATCGCGGTGACGGCTGGCGAAGTGGACGAGCTCGTAGGTCAGCTCGTCGTGGTTCTGCAGCGCGTGCACCAGCCCCGCCGCGTCGACCCCCAGGCGCTGCGCCTCGCGCAGGGCCAGCCGCAGGAACTCGGTGTCCCCCGTGGCGAGCGCGTGGTGGTAGGCGGGTCGGGTGATGAAGTCGTAGGACAGGTCGGCACCGCCGGCGGCGGTGTCCCGGATGTCCTCGATCGAGAGGTTGAGCTCCTGGAAGGTGAAACCGCCGACCTTGCGCACCATCGAGCCGATGAGCTGGTTGGCGGCCTCCGAGAGCGGGTGCCCCTCCGACCAGGCCGGCCCGACCTCGAGGGTGCGCTCCACCCCCAGGAAACCGTTCGCGTCCAGGCGCAGCCCCCCTGAGCCGAGGTCGCCGATGCTGTGGAGGGCGTCCCCGATGACCAGGCGCATCCCGGCGAAGGTGGGGTCGAGCCAGTTGATCGAGGGCTGCCCCTCCTTGAAGTAGTGGAGGTAGACCCAGCGCCGGGTCACGCCGTCCGGTCCGGTGACCGGGGCCGTGGCCGACCAGTTGGTGTCCTTGACCCCCGGCACGTGGAAGATCACCCGCTGCAGCTCGCCGATGATGTGCCCGGCCTCGGTCAGGGCCATCTCGTCGACCTCGTCGAGGTTGGCCGAGTCCCTGCCCTCGGGGACGTCGGGCAGCAGGTGCCACTCCTCGGGCGGTATGGAGACCATGTGGTAGATCCCCGGGTAGTCCCCGACGCCGAGCTCGGCGAGACGGAAGTCGGCGCCCTTGCCCGTGTGGCCGGGGACGATGTCGTCGATGACGGTGCCCTCGTGCTCGGCGGCGACCCGGCACATCTCCCGGAAGTCCTCCTCGGTGCCGAAGAGCTCGTCGATGTGCGTCCCGATGCGGTCGAAGTGCCCGTCGACGCTGGGGGTCGGGTTCCACCCCGAGAGTCCTCCTGCCCGCTTGACCGGTCCGGTGTGCACCCCGTGGATGCCGATGTGCTCGAACGCGGACCACAGGTCCGGGTCGGCGAGCGTGCCGAGGAAGGACTCCCCCCGGCGGGTGATCATCGAGATCGGGTAGGCGGTGAACCACACGGAAGCCGTCTGCACCGCCGCCCGGGGGTCGGGGCGGGCGAAGGGGTTCTGCCACATCGAACCCAGGCCACTGAACTGGTTGGCGATCTCCTTGGCGTCCTGGAGCATCGACTGCTCGCAGAGCCAGTCGACGTAGACGGGGTTGGACCCCTCGGGCTCCCCCGAGCGGACCTGGGCCCGCGTCGGAGCACCCTGCTGCCGCAGCCGGGCACGCGGGCGCAGGGCCTTGGGCCTGGCGGGAAAGAAGACCTGGGCGAAGTTGGGCTCGCCCGACCCCTCGACCTCGAGCGCCTCGGGCGCCTCGGATGCCTCGGACGCCTCGGGCGGATCCGCGTCGAACTCGCTCATGGCACCCACGCTACGGGGTCCGCGTGCGCGCCGACGTCCCGTCATCCGCAGAGAACTCGCCCGCGTCGCCGGTCGGCGTGCCGATGTGCTCGCGTGCCCACCGCGGGACCACGAAGAGCGCCCGGGCCTCCGCCGTCACGTGGCCCTCCGGGTCGCGGATCTCACCCCGGGCGCGCACCTTCCACCCGTCGACCTCCTCGACCCAGCCACGGGCCACGTGCTCGACCCCGAGCGACGTCGGCCGTCGGTAGGTGGTGTTGAGGTACGCGGTCAGTCCCGGTCGACCGATTCTCGCCGGCGCCGACCCGACGACCTGGTCGAGGACGGCCGCGACGATCCCCCCGTGGACGCACCCGGGGGGCCCCTCGTAGCCGGCCCCGAGGGTGAAGGTGCAGCGCATGCTGCCCTCGTCGTCACCGGTGACGCGCAGCGGTGGGGAGATCGGGTTGCGCATGCCGACCATCGGGTTGCCGTGGTCGCGCAGCCGCCCGTCGCTCGTGGTCTCGATCCCGAGCGGACCGGCCTGCGCGTGTGCAAGCAGCCGCTGCGTGAGGTCGCGAACCTCTGCGGCCACGGTCGTCAGCGTCTCGTCGTCGACCCGTGTGCGCACGCACACATCGACCAGGTCCCGCACGCTCGTGGCGAGATCGGACTGGGCGTGCTCGGTGGCCGCGAGCGCCTCCGGGTCCTCGGCGGTGACGGGCGAGACGAAGGCGCCGTCGGTCATGGGGTCCTCCTGGTGGTGGGTGCTGAACGAGTGTGCAACGTCGGGACCCCGCGCGCAACGACGTCAGCGCGCGTCACCCGGCCGCTCGCGCACGGCGGTCACCGCGACGAGGGCGGGCAGGGCCAGCAGGCCCACGAGCAGCAGGGAGCGCAGCACACCCACGTGGTCGCCCATCAGGCCGAGGAGGGGCGGTCCGACGATGAAGGCGACGTAGCCGATCGTGGAGACGACGGACAGGCGGGCGGCCGCGCGCACCGGGTCGTCCGCCGCCGCGCTCATGCCCACCGGGAAACCGAGGCTGGCCCCGATGCCCCAGAGCACGACGCCGACGAAGGCCAGCGGGGTCGACCCGAGGACGACGAGCAGGGAGCCGAGCGCGGCGAGCACGAAGGTGCCACGCAGCACCGGGACCCGGCCGAAGCGGTCGAGCAGACCCACCCCGAGCAGCCGTCCGCAGGTCATCGCACCGAGGAAGGTGGCGAAGGCCAGGACGCCGACCCATCCCGGCTGGTCGTGCCCCTCGGTCACGGCGATGGCGATCCAGTCGTTGGCGGTGCCCTCCGTCAGCGCAGCGACGAGGACGACGAGGCCGATGACGAGGGTGCGCGGCTCGAGCCAGGCGCTCCCCCGCGTCGTGGGCGTCGTCGGCACCCCGACCGGCTCCTGGGTGCGGGCGAGGTAGGCGCGCGCGGTGGGCAGGCCGACCGCGAGGACGAGGACCGCGGCACCGGTGAGGTGCGCGAGGACCGGCACGTGCAGGGCCACGAGTCCCGCCGCCCCGAGGGCGCCGAGGACGGTCCCGCCGGAGAAGCAGGCGTGGAAGTGCGGCATGACCGTCCGGCCGAGCCGCTGCTCCACGGCGGCGCCCTCGTGGTTCATCGCCACGTCCCACAGCGAGACCCCGACCGCGAAGACGAGGAGACCGAGCGCCGTCGCGACGACAGTCCCGACGAGGTCGAGCCCGGCGCCGAGGGCCACGAGCCCCACCGCCGCGACGAGGACACCGACGGTCGTCGTCCGGGCGGCACCCAGCGCGGTGATGACGCGACCGGCCACCGGCAGGGCGAGCACGGAGCCGAGCGCCCCCGCGAGCAGCGTGCGACCGAGCTCCCCCGGGGTGAGGGAGAGGTCGGTGCGGATGTCGGGGATGCGCGAGGCCCACGAGGCGAAGCCGAAGCCGTTGACCGCGAAGGTCATGAAGACCGCGGTGCGGGCACGACGAAGGGGGTCACCACCCAGCGGCGGTGACCCCCTTCGTCGTGAGGTGGAGGAGGTCAGGCCTTCTCGTCCTCGGTGGTCCCGGCCGGCTCGGCCTCGGTCTCCGCGGTCTCGGCCTCGACGACCTCGGGCTGCGGGGCGTCGCCCTCGGCACCCTCGACGGCCTCGTCCTCGTCGCCACCGGGGGTGATCTCGTCGAGGTCGACCTCGTTGCCGTCGGCGTCGACGATCGTCGCCTTGTCGAGCGCGGCGGCCAGCGCCTTGCGGCGGGCCACCTCACCGACCATGCCCTCGACCTGGCCCTGCTGGTCGAGCAGCTGGGCGAACTGGTTGGGCTCCATGCCGTACTGCTGGGCCTGCATCATCAGGTACTCGATGAGC
Organism: Janibacter sp. DB-40; assembly: GCF_029510815.1. NCBI lineage: Bacteria > Bacillati > Actinomycetota > Actinomycetes > Micrococcales > Intrasporangiaceae > Janibacter > Janibacter sp. DB-40. The sequence continues at coordinate 2,181,224 of NZ_CP120360.1, forward strand.
TCGGGCTGGCCGACCTCGACCTCCTCGGCCTTGCCGATGGCGTCGAGGAGGAACTGGGTCTTCAGCGCCTTGCGGGTCTGCTCGTCGACCTCGGCACGGTGCTCCTCGTCCTCGAGACGACCCTCCTGCTCGAGGTGGTTGTGCACCTCGGTCTCGACGATGCTCTCGGGGATGGCGATCTCCGTCGACTCGAGCAGGTGCTCGAGGACCTTGTCGCGGGCCTGGATCCCCTGCTCGAACTTCTTCGCCTGCTCGGCCTGCTTCGCGACGTCCTCGCGCAGCTCGGCGGCGGTGTCGAACTCGCTGGCCATCTGGGCGAACTCGTCGTCGACCTCGGGCAGCTCCCGGATCTTGACCGAGTGCACGGTCACGGTGCAGTCGGCGACGGTCCCGGCCTGGTCGCCACCGGCGAGCGGGGCGGAGAAGTCCTTCGTCTCCCCCTTCGCCATGCCGAGCAGCGCCTCGTCCATGCCCTCGAGCATGTTGCCGGAGCCGACCTCGTAGGAGACGCCCTCGACGGAGTCGATCTCCTCGCCGGCGGCCTCGGCCTTGAGGTCGATGGAGACGAAGTCGCCGTTCTCGACGGCGCGGTCGACGCCGACGAGGGTGCCGAAGCGCTCACGCAGCTCGGTCAGCTTCTCCTCGACGTCCGCGTCGGTGACCTCGAGGTTGTCGACGGAGATCTTCAGGCCGTCGTAGTCGGGGAGGGTCACCTCCGGGCGCACGTCGACCTCGACGGTGAACTTGAGGTTCTCCTCGTCGGTCATCGGCACCTCGGTGATGTCCACCTCGGGCTGGCCGATCGGGTCGATCTCGGTCTCGTCGACGGCCTTGCCGAAGAACTCCGGGAGGGCCTCGTTGACGGCCTCCTGGATGACCGCGCCCTTGCCGACGCGCTGCTCGATGATCCGCGCGGGCACCTTGCCCTTGCGGAATCCGGGGACCTGGATCTGGTCACCGATCGACTTCAGGGCCGCGTCGACGTGCGGCTGGAGCTCCTCGCTCGGGACCTCGACGGTCAGCTTGACCCGGGTCGGGCTGAGGTTCTCGACGGCACTCTTCACTGCAGGCACTCCACACGATCTGGACGACGACGGGGGTTGGGGCGTTGGCTCTCGGGTCGACTGCCGACCCTCGGGCACGCACGCACCGTCCCGGCTGGCCGGGACACGAGCAACCACTGTATCGGCTGGAATCCCACAGGCCGAATGCGCGGGTTCTCAGTCCTCCCGCGGCACGAGCGAGATGAGGGTGAGCTCCCCCTCGAGCGAGGACTTCTCGGTGACGACACCGACCTCGCGACCACGCACGGTGAAGAGGGCGATGGCCCTGCCGCCGTACATCCTCCGGAAGTCCTCGTAGGTGTACTTCGCCGTCAGCGAGGTGCGCCGCACGTCCATGTGCTTCGCCCGCTCGGTGAGCTCCTTGTACTCCAGGGCGGGGGCGAAGGGGGTGCGCGCGGTCAGGTGCGAGGCCGTCTCCGTGCGGTCGGCGCCGACGTGCTCGGCGGGCGCAACGGCCAGCTGGAACACGTGCGCCCGTCCCAGGAAGTGCGAGAACTCGCGGGCCGCGATGGTGTTGCGCTCGTCCTGATCGGTGGCGGCGACGAAGGTCTTCAGGCCCGCGAGGTCCATGTCGCGCACGACGTAGTCACTGAGCAGGTTGGCCATCTCGACCCGCATCCCGGCCATCCGGGCCCGCTGCAGCGCCGCGCGGTAGACGGTGACGATGACGACGTCCACCCCGACGTCGCCGAGCGCCTTGGCCACGCGCACGATCCACTCGTCGCCACCGGCGAGGATGACCCCCTGGGGCGAGGTCGTCGCCAGCCCGAGCCGCTCGGCGAGCCGGCCCACGCCGAGCCCGTAGATGGCGACCGTGGCGACGATGACGAGGAAGACCAGGGGCACCATTTGGGCGGCCTCCGTCCCGAGGTGCTCGAGGCGGGCCGCGTGCTCGGGGTCGGACGCACGCTCGGCCGCATGGGCGAGCTCGAGGGCGAAGATGCTCACCACGGCGGCGGCGACGATGCCCCGCGGCGCCATGAAGGCGAGCAGGCGCCGCTCCTCCTTCGTGGCGCCGGTTCCCACGAGCCCGAGGAAGACGCTCAGGGGACGGACGGCGAGGACGAGGGCCAGGACGAAGACCGCCGCGACGGGCGCGACCTCCACCACGGCCTCGGGCGAGACGCGGCCGGCGAGCACGATGAAGAGGATGCCGACGAGGAGCACCTGCAGGTGCTCCTTGAACTGGGTGACGTGCTCGAGGTGGAGGTTGGGACGGTTGGCCAGGAAGACGCCCATGATCGTCACCGTGAGCAGCCCGCTCTCCGACTCGATGGAGTTGGAGAGGGCGAACGCACCGACCGCGGCAGCGAGGAAGACCGCACCGTGGAGGAAGTCGGGCACGAGGTGGCGCTTGATGGCCTGCTCGAGCAGGACGCCGAGGACCAGGGCGATGAGGACCGCGGTGACGATGGTCGTCCCGAGCGAGGTCAGGACCGCGCTGACGGGGTCGGCCGAGGTCCTGGCCAGGACGGCCTGGAAGACGAGGACGGCGAGGATCGCCCCGATGGGGTCGACGACGATGCCCTCCCACCGCAGCAGCGCGGCGATGCGCCGGGTCGGGCGCAGCTGGCGCAGGATCGGGCCGATGACCGTCGGTCCGGTGACCACGAGGACGGCGCCGACGAGCAGCGCCAGCTCCAGTGGGAAGCCCAGCAGCCACCCGGTCAGCGTGATCAGCGCCCAGGCGATGGCCACGGTGACGGTGCACAGCCGCACGGTGCTTCGTCCCAGGTCGCTGATGTCGCTCAGCCGCAGTGACAGGCTGCCCTCGAAGAGGATGATCCCGACGGCGAGGCTCACGCCGCTGAAGAGGACCTCCCGTCCGAGGACCGCGTCGGGGGTCACCACCTGGCCGAGGCCGAAGCCGACGATCAGCAGGATGAGGATCGAGGGGATGCGCACGGCCCAGGCGAGGACCTGGCAGGCCACGCCCAGTGCGGTCACGAGCGCGAGGTAGCTCGCCGGGTCGCTGATCACGAGCGCAAGACTGCCACCCCGACGGCGGCGAGGGCCAAGACAGCACCTGAGTGGTCGGGGTAGCCGGATTCGAACCGACGGCCTTCCGCTCCCAAAGCGGACGCGCTACCAAGCTGCGCCATACCCCGTTGACCCGATTGCGCTCGGGCTGCGTGCGGGGACTAGGCTAACCCCTGCTGCTCCGGCCGTTGCGCCACAGGCCGACTCAGGGGCTGCGCGCGGGTGTAGCTCAATGGTAGAGCCCCAGTCTTCCAAACTGGCTACGCGGGTTCGATTCCCGTCACCCGCTCCCCGGCACGAGGCCCGCGGGACCCCAGGGGTCCTGCGGGCCTCGTCGTCGATAACGGTTCGGCACCCACCGGCCGCGGCCCGCAACCCGCCTCCCCCTTCGCACGTCTGGATCCATGACGCAACCGGGCGTCGCGCGCCGGGCTCACGCCCTCGGCGAAAGGGGAAGTCGTCATGAACACTCGTCGCAATCTGGGTCGGTTCGCCGTCGGTGCACTCGCGGCCGCGGCCACCGTGGCCGCGGTACCGGCAGCAGCACCGGCCGCCACCGCCGCGCCCTACTGCAACCTGATGTGGGGATCGCTGGCCAAGGCAGGAGGCACGTACACGAGCGGCACGCTGGCGAACGTGCGCTCCGGTCGGCACGCCTGCTTCGACCGTCTCGTCCTGGACGTCGACGACGTGCCCGGTCGACTCGGCCACCACGTGCGCTACGTCAGCACGGTCCGCATGGACGGCAGTGGCACCGCCGTCCCGCTGCGCGGCGGCGCCGACCTGCGCGTCATCCTGAAGGCACCGGCGTACGACAACCACGGGAGGCCGACCTACCGGCCGGCCAGCCGGACCAACCTGGTGGACGTCTCCGGCTACCGCACCTTCCGCCAGGTGGCGTGGGCGGGCAGCTTCGAGGGGCAGACGACCATCGGGCTGGGGGTGCGGGCGCGCTTGCCGTTCCGCACCTTCGTGCTCGACGGACCCGGTGACGGGGCCCGACTGGTCGTCGACGTCGCGCACCGCTGGTGAGACGGCCGGTCGGGGCGGGGTGCACCCGTGTGGGGACATGTCCCCGCACGGGTGCGCACCACCCCGACGGGGTGGACGAGGCCGCTCACTCCCCCTTCGCCGTGATGCGGAACTCGTGGATCGAGCGGCCGGCCGCCCTGCCCTTGTCCTCGAAGCCGGCGCTCGGCCGCCACCCGGGGCGCTCCCCCTCGACCACGGTGACGCCACCGTGCTCCTCGAGCTGACCGCGCACGTGGTCGGCGTAGGCGGCGTGGTCGGTGGCGACGAGCAGGTGCCCACCGGGACGCAGCCGGTGCAGGAGCATCTCGAGGGTGTCCTGCTGGACGAAGCGCCGCTTGGCGTGGCGCGCCTTGGGCCACGGGTCCGGGAAGAACAGGTGCACCGCCGCGAGCTGGTCGGCACCGACGCACTGCACGAGGTACTCGATCGCATCCCCCGGTGCACGCGGACGTTGGCCAGGCCCTCCTCGTCGGCGCGGGCCATCAACCGGGCGACACCGGGCACGTGTACCTCGGCGGCGATGACCCCGTGGTCGGGGTGCTCGCGGGCGTAGGCGAGGGCCGACTCCCCGTAGCCCGACCCGATCTCGAGGACGACCGGCACGTCCCGGCCGAAGGCGTCGACGGGATCGAGGGGTGTCGTCGGGACCGCGTAGCGCGGCAGGAGCGTGTCCATCCGCTCCTGGGTCTGCGGGGACATCCGCCACCGGGGGGTGAACGTGCGCACGGTCGCGCGGTAACGCCCCTCCTCGGTCAGGGGGGTGTCCGTCAGGGGCGCCTTGTACTGGTCGGGCTCGTGCGGGTCGGGCTCGGAGGTGGTCACGGCCGCACAGGCTATCCCGAGCTCAGTCGCGCCAGATGATCACCGCGGCGCGGTCGTCCTCGGCTCCCGCACGTCCGCCGGCGACGAGGGTCTTGGCGAGCCCGGGGAAGCCGCTGGTGAGACGGGCCTGGGCGGCACCGAGCATCCAGTCGATGCCGTCGTCGAGGTCACGCCCGCGTGACTCGATGATGCCGTCGGTGTAGACGAGCAACGCGTCGCCGCGGTTGAGGACCGTGTGTGCCTGCGGGTACTCGGCGTCCGGGACGAGACCGAGCGCCGGGCCCCGGTTGCCGTCGAGCGGGACCCACCGCCCGGAGCCCGCGTCGTAGTGCATCGCCGGGGGGTGGCCGGCCGAGGCGACCGTCGCCTCGCCCGTCTCCAGGTCGAGGCAGAGGTGCACGGCGGTGGCGAAACCCTCGTCCCAGCTGTCGCGCTCCAGGAACTCGTTGGCCATCGGCAGCACGCGGTGCGGGGTGGCCGATCCGATGACGCCACCGAGGGCACCGGCGAGGACCAGCGCCCGGGTACCGGCGGCCTGTCCCTTGCCGCTGACGTCGGCGAGGACCATCTCCAGCTGACGACCGCACCGGCTGGAGGAGGTGATGTTGAAGTCACCGGCGAAGGCGTTGCCGTGCGCGGTGGCGAAGGACCGCTCCGCGTGCCACCCGCGGGGCAGCCGCGGGATCTCGCCCATCGCGTGCAGGCGCGAACGCAGGTCGCCGAGCATCCGGTCCCCCTCGAAGGTCGCCGCCCCGTGGTGCGAGCGCGACGTCGCGACCGCGTACATCAGGGCCAGGGAGATCATCAGGGGGAGGGTGCCGACCATTCCCTCGTCGGTGAAGACGAGGGCCCATGCGACACAGACCAGGACAGCGCCGAAGACCATGCGCACCTGCTGCAGCGAGCAGAGCGTGGTCGCCAGCAGGCAGACGGGCACCAGGGCCACGAGCGGGACCGTGGCCGTCCACGTCTGGTGGGCCACGGCGATCGCGAGCACGGTCGCCAGGACCGTCAGCAGGAGAGGCGTCCCGTCAATCCGCGGCAGCGACCGCGGCAGCCATCGTCGCTCCGCCCACACGGGCGCACGACTCGGCAGGATCGCAGACACGCTCGTACTCCCCGGTCGTCCTCGGTGCCCACCGAATGGCGGGACCTGATCGCACCATAAGCGTCGGCGGGCCCCGTGTGAAGGGCCGTGACCGATCAGCAACCATGCCGAGCACCCGTGCGGGGCTGGCGAATCGGACTCAGGGCAGGGGCGGGAGGGTCCCCTCCGACTCGTAGGCCGACACCATGTCGATGCGCCGCTGGTGGCGCTCCTCACCCGTGAAGTCGGTGGTGAGGAAGACCTGCACCATCTCCTTGGCCTCGCCGAGCGACTGCATCCGGCCGCCCATCGACAGCACCTGGGCATCGTTGTGCTCGCGGGCGAGCCGCGCCAGCTCGGCGTTGTAGCACAGGGCCGCACGGATGCCGGCGACCTTGTTGGCCGCCATCTGCTCACCGTTGCCGGAGCCGCCGAGCACGATCCCGCGGCTGCCGGGGTCCTGCGCGACCGCCTCGGCGGCCCGCAGCACGAAGACGGGGTAGTCGTCGACGGCGTCGTACTCGAGGGGGCCGTGGTCGGTGACCTCGTGGCCCTCCGCCGCGAGGAAGGTCAGCAGCTCCTGGTGGAGCTCGAAGGCCGCGTGGTCGCCGCCGATGTGAACGCGCAAGGTCTCTCTCCGGTGTGTGGGAAGGGGTGGGGCCGGGTCAGTCGAAGATCGGGTCGCGGGTGCGGGTGCGCTTCAGCTCGAAGAAGCCGTCGGTCCCGGCGACGAGCACGCAGCCGTCGAAGAGACGCCCGGCGTCCTCCCCCTTCGGCACCGGGGAGACGACGGGACCGAAGAAGGCCACCTCGCCGACCGAGATCACCGGCGTACCCACGTCGTCGCCGACGAGGTCGATGGCCCGCTGGTGGCTCTCACGCAGGAACTCGTCGTGCTCCTCGCCGTCGGCGGCGTCGATCAGCTCCGCGGGCAGGCCGACCTCGGCGAGCGCCTCGGAGACGACGGTGCGGAAGTCGCGCTGCTCCTGCAGGTGGATGCGGGTACCGATGGCGTCGTAGAGGGGCTTGGTGACCTCGTCACCATGGGCCCGGCGGGCCGCGGCGATGACCCGCACGGGCGTCCAGCCCCGTGCCATCAGGTCGAGGTAGTCCTCGTCCAGGTCCCGTCCCTCGTTGAGCACGGACAGACTCATCTGGGACCACGTCACCTCGACGTCACGGACCTGCTCGACCTCCATCAGCCACCGCGAGGTCAGCCAGGCCCACGGGCACAGGGGGTCGAACCACATCTCCACGGACTGTTTCGGCATGGCCCCATCGTCGCAGACCCTCGGGGCAGATCGGTCGTCGGGCCGGGTGCGTGAAAGCATGGGAAAAACGTGCCCGATGCGAAGGAGACCCTGTGCCCGGGAAGAACCTCACCCGTGAGGAGGCCGCGGAACGTGCGGCCCTCGTCGAGGTGGACGACCACGCGATCACGCTCGACCTGACGACCTCGGAGACGACGTTCGCGACGACCAGCACCATCCGCTTCACGGCGAAGGGAGGCAGCAGCACCTTCGTCGACTTCATCGGCGAGTCCGTGGACGAGGTCGTGCTCAACGGCGCCTCGCTGGACCCGGCGGACGTCTTCGCCGACCACCGGGTGCGTCTCGACGACCTCGCCGAGGCCAACACGGTGACGATCCGGGCGACCGGCCGGTACATGAACACCGGTGAGGGACTGCACCGCTTCGTCGACCCCGTCGACGGCGAGGTCTACCTCTACACGCAGTTCGAGGTCCCGGACAGCCGCCGCATGTACCCGGTCTTCGAGCAGCCCGACCTCAAGGCGAGCTTCGCGCTCACCGTGACGGCTCCCGCGCACTGGCAGGTCATCGGCAACTCGCCCACCCCGGAGCCGACGCCCGCCCCCGGTCGGGAGGGCGTGGCCACGTGGGCCTTCGCCCCGACCGAGCGCATGAGCAGCTACATCACCGCGCTCGTCGCCGGCCCCTACGACGTCGTGCGTGACTCGTTGGTGTCCGGCGGCAAGGAGGTGCCGTTGGGCATCTTCTGCCGTCGCTCGCTGACGCAGTACCTCGACGCGGACAACCTCTTCGCGCTGACCAAGGCCGGTTTCGCCTTCTACGAGGAGGAGTTCCGGCAGGGCTACCCGTTCACGAAGTACGACCAGGTCTTCACGCCGGAGTACAACATGGGCGCGATGGAGAACGCCGGCTGCGTGACCTTCCACGAGATGTACGTCTTCCGGTCCAAGGTCCCCGACGCGCTCGTCGAGCGCCGCGCCCTCACGGTCCTGCACGAGCTGGCCCACATGTGGTTCGGCAACCTCGTGACGATGAAGTGGTGGAACGACCTGTGGCTCAACGAGTCCTTCGCCGAGTGGGCCTCGACCACCTGCCAGGCCGAGGCCACGGAGTGGACCGATGCGTGGACGACCTTCTGCACCCACGAGAAGGCCTGGGCCTACCGCCAGGACCAGCTGTCCTCGACGCACCCCATCGTCGCGCCGATCCGTGACCTCGAGGACGTGGAGGTCAACTTCGACGGCATCACCTACGCCAAGGGCGCCTCGGTCCTCAAGCAGCTCGTCGCCTACGTGGGCCGCGAGGCCTTCCGCGACGGCATCCGGGCCTACTTCGACAAGCACGCGTGGGGCAACACCACCCTGGACGACCTGCTCGTCGAGCTGGAGGCCACCTCCGGGCGGGACCTGCGGTCCTGGTCGCAGCTGTGGCTGGAGACGGCCGGGGTCAACACCCTGCGCCCGCTCGTCGAGGTCGACGAGCGTGGCCGCTACGTCGACGCCGTCATCGAGCAGACCCACGCCGAGGGGTTCCCGACGCTGCGGCCGCACCGCCTCGCGGTCGGCATGTACGACCTCGTCGACGGTGCGCTCGTGCGCCGCGAGCGCATCGAGGTCGACGTCGACGGCGAGCACACGCCCCTGCCGGATCTCGTCGGGCAGCTCCAGCCGGACCTGCTGCTAATCAACGACGACGACCTGACGTACGCGAAGCTGCGTCTCGACGAGCGTTCCCTCGCCACACTGCTCTCCCACCCCACCGCCTTCGGCGAGTCGCTGCCCATGTCCCTGGCGCTCGCGTCGGCCTGGGACATGACCCGTGACGCCGAGATGGGCGCCCGGGAGTACGTCGACCTGGTCATGCCGGTCCTCGACGGGCTGGATGACTCGACGCTGCTGCGCACGCTGCTGGCCCAGGTGTCGACGTGCGTGGCCACCTACAGCGCCCCCGAGCACCGGGAGGCCCTGCGCGAGGCGGTCGTCACCTCCCTTCGCTCGCTCGCGGAGACGGCTGCGCCCGGCAGCGACGCCCAGCTGCAGCTCGTCACCGCCCACGCCAACATGCTCTCGCCCGGCGCCGACACCGGCCTCGTCTCCGGCCTGCTCGACGGCAGCGCCACCCTCGAGGGCCTGGCCGTCGACACCGACATGCGGTGGACCCTGCTCACCGGCCTCGCCGCCGCGGGCGAGGCCGACGCCGACGCCATCGCGCAGGAGGCGAAGGGGACAACACCGCGACCGGTCGCGAGCGCGCCGCCCGCGCCGCCGGGAGCATCCCGACGGTGCAGGCCAAGGAGGCCGCGTGGCAGGCCGGCGTGGTCGCGACCGACACCCCGAACTCCGTCGTCGACGCCCACGGGCTCGGCTTCGGCCGGGTCGTCGACCCGGCGCTGCTGACCCCTTCGTCGAGCGGTACCACGACGTCCTCGAGGACGTGTGGTCGACGCGGACGCACGCCATCGCCGAGGGCATCGTCCTCGGGTTCTACCCGATGGCCCTGGCCGGCCCGCAGCTGCTCGCGACGACGCAGGCCTGGTTGGACGAGCACCCGCAGGCCCCCGACGGCCTGCGGCGGCTCGTCGCCGAGAGCCGCGATGCCGTCGTCCGCGCCGTGCGCGCCCAGGAGCGTGACGGCCGGTGATGCTGGTCGACCTCCCGTTCGTCGACGTGCCCGAGAACGACCCCGTGCGGGAGCTCACGTGGGGTGGTGCCCTCGACTGGATGCTCGGCGCCCCGCTGCGGATCGTCCTCACCCTCGTCGTCGCCTACGTGGCCCGGCGCCTGGTGCACCGGGCGATCACCTCGGCCATCAACGCCTCGATCGCCCGCAGCGAGGCCGCCCAGGCCAAGCGGGACCACAAGCGCGCCCGGGGGATGTCGGCGACCACCGTGCGCGAGCGTTCCCGGCAACGGGCCCTGACGACGGGCTCGCTCCTGCGCAGCATCGCCACCATCGTCATCGCCACGATCACGGCGCTCACGGTGCTGGCGCTCATGGCGATCCCGCTCGCGCCGCTGCTCGCCTCCGCGGGTGTCGGTGGCGTGGCCCTCGGTTTCGGCGCCCAGGCCCTGGTCAAGGACTACCTGTCGGGCATCTTCATGATCCTCGAGGACCAGTACGGCGTCGGTGACTACATCGACACCGGAGAGGCCGTCGGCACCGTGGAGGAGGTCTCCCTCCGGGTCACCCGGCTGCGCGACCTCGACGGCGTCGTCTGGTACGTGCGCAACGGCGAGATCCTGCGCATCGGCAACCGCAGCCAGGGGTGGTCGACGGTGATGGTCGACCTGCCCTTCTCCTACAAGGAGGACGTCGACCACGTCATCGGGATCATCCGCGAGGAGGTCTCCAAGATGACCGACGACACCCACTGGGGCGAGGTGCTGCGCGAGGCCCCGAGCGTGCTCGGGGTGGAGACCATCACCGCCGGCATGATCACGGTGCGGGTCTTCGCCACCTGCGCACCCAACGAGAACTGGTCGATCCAGCGGGAGATCCGGCGCCGGGTCAAGGACGCCTTCGACCGTGAGGGCATCGCCGGCCCCCCGCTCCCGCCCATCGGCGGCAACCACACGATCTGAGAGGCTGGAGACCGTGGACGCACAACCAGCAGAGACCTTCTACGAGCAGGTCGGCGGGCACGCGACCTTCGTGCGTCTCGTGCACGCCTTCTACGAGGGAGTCGCCCAGGACGAGACGCTGCGGGCCCTCTACCCCGAGCAGGACCTCGGCGCGGCCGAGGACCGCCTGCGGATGTTCCTCGAGCAGTACTTCGGCGGACCGACGACCTACAGCCAGCAGCGCGGTCACCCGCGACTGCGGATGCGGCACGTCCACTACGCGGTGACCCCGGACCAGCGCGACCGGTGGATGCGGCACATGCTCGCCGCCATGGACACCCTCGACCTGCCCGAGGCACACGACGCGGCCATGCGTGACTACTTCCGCCGGGCCGCGGACATGCTCATCAACGCCGACGACGAAGGACACCGACTGTGACCGCCCCGGTCCCGACCCCCCTTCCCACCCGTGACCTCCACCCCGCGTCGGCGGCGGACGCACCCTGGTGGCGCGACGCCGTGATCTACCAGATCTACCCGCGCTCGTGGGCCGACGCCGCCGGCGACGGGGTCGGCGACCTCGCGGGCATCACCTCCCGCCTGACGTACCTGCGCGACCTGGGCGTCGACGCGGTGTGGCTCTCCCCCTTCTACCGCTCCCCCCAGAACGACGCGGGCTACGACGTGTCCGACCACCGGGACGTCGACCCTGCCTTCGGCACCCTCGCCGACGCGGACGCCCTCGTCGCCACGGCCCACGAGCTCGACCTGCGGGTCATCGTCGACCTCGTGCCGAACCACACCTCCTGGGAGCACGAGTGGTTCCGGGAGGCGCTGGCCGCTCCGCCCGGCAGTCCCGAGCGCGACCGCTACATGTTCCGCGACGGGCTCGGCGAGGACGGTGAGCTGCCGCCGACGGACTGGCTGTCCAACTTCGGTGGCGGCGCATGGACCCGCATCACCGAGCCGGACGGGAGCCCGGGCCAGTGGTACCTCCACCTCTTCGACCCGAGCCAGCCGGATCTGAACTGGCAGAACCCGGAGGTGCGTGCCGACTTCGAGGGGATCCTGCGCTTCTGGCTCGACCGGGGCGTGGACGGCTTCCGGGTCGACGTCGCGCACGGCCTGGTGAAGAAGGAGGGGCTGCCCAGCTACGACAAGCATCCGGGAGGGCTCCTCGAGGTCACCCACGAGGCCCCGTACTGGGACCAGGACGGGGTCCACGAGATCTATCGCGGGTGGCGCGAGCTGCTCGACTCCTACGGCCTGCCCGAGCGGATCATGTGCGCCGAGGCCTGGGTGGCGCCCGCGGACCGGCTGGCCCGCTACGTGCGGCCGGACGAGTACCACCAGGCCTTCAACTTCGACTTCCTGGAGACCCCGTGGCAGGCCGAGCCGCTGCGCGCGGTCATCGCGCAGTCCCTCGCCGAGAACGACGCCGTCGGGGCGCCCGCCACGTGGGTGCTGAGCAACCACGACGTGCTGCGCCACGCGAGCCGCTTCGGACTGCCACAGGGCACCGCGCGTCCCAACGGCATCGGCGCCGGCGACCCGCAGCCCGACGCCGAGCTCGGTCTGCGCCGGGCCCGCGCAGCGACCACGCTCATGCTCGCGCTGCCCGGCAGCGCCTACATCTACCAGGGCGAGGAGCTCGGCCTGCCGGAGCACACGAGCCTTCCGGACGCCGTGCGCCAGGACCCGACCTGGCTGCGCACCGGTGGCCTCGAGCGCGGTCGCGACGGGTGTCGCGTGCCGATGCCGTGGACGAAGGGGGCGCGGGCCCTCGGCTTCAACACCACCGGGGCCGCGTGGTTGCCGCAGCCGCAGAGCTACGCGGACCTGGCCGTCGACGTGCAGACCGGGGTCGAGGGGTCGACCCTGGAGCTGTACCGGTCGCTGCTCGCCCTGCGCCGGCTGCGCGGGCTGGGCCGGGGAGCCCTCGCCGAGGTGGAGTCCCTGGGTGAGGACGTGCTCGGCTACGTCGTCACCGCGCCCGACGGCGAGCGCACGCTCGTCCTCGCCAACCTGTCCGGCACCCCTGTCGAGCTGCCCGAGGACGCCACGGTGCTCGTGGCCTCGGGCGAACTCGACGGCCGGCAGCTGCCCACCGACACGGCGGTCTGGGCCACACTCGGCTGACCGACGAAGGAGTCCCATGGCACCGATCCTCCTGCTCCACTCGGCCCTCGGCCTGCGACCGGGAGTCGAGGACTTCGCGGAGCGGTTGCGGGGCCACGGCCACGAGGTGACCGTCCCCGACTTCTACGAGGGCCACGTCTTCGACGCCGAGGCCGAGGGGATCGCCCACCGGGACGCGCACCCGGAGTACTTCGAGCACGTGCGTGCCATCGCCGACGGGCTGCCCGAGGAGACGGTCCTCGCCGGCTTCTCGCTCGGGTCCTTCTTCGCCCAGCGGTTGGCCGCGAAGCGTCCCGGCGCACGCGCGGCGATCCTCATGCACTCGGTGGCCGCACCGCGCCCCCCGTGGTCGGGGGTGCCGGTGCAGGTGCACCGGTACGCGACCGACCCGTGGATCTCCCCGCCCGACGTCGAGGCCCTCGGCGAGGCGGTGCGGGCCAGCAGCGCGCCCTTCGAGGACCACGTCACCCCCGGGCGGGGACACCTCTTCACCGATCCCCACGTCCCCGACTTCGACGAGGCCGCTCGGGACGCGACGATCGAGCGCATCGTCGGCTTCCTCGACGGCGGCGCGTCGTGAGCACCGTCCCTCGCGCGGAGGACTTCCCCTACTTCGCCGACCCGACGCCGATCGGCCTGGCCCACCGCGGCGGGTCGACCTACGAGCCCAACCTCGGTCGGGAGAACACCGTCGCGGCCTTCCACGAGGCCGTCGCGCTGGGGTACCGGTACCTGGAGACCGACGTCCACGCGACCACGGACGGTCGCCTCGTCGCCTTCCACGACGACGTGCTGGACCGCGTCACCGACGGTCGTGGCGCCATCGCGGACCTGCCGTGGAGTGAGGTGTCCGCCGCCCGCATCAACGGCACCGACGCCGTGCCGCTCATGGACGAGCTGTTCGAGACCTTCCCGCAGGCGCGGTTCAACATCGACATCAAGGCACGGGGGGCGATCGCCCCGTTGGCCGAGGCGATCCGTCGTCACGACGCGATCGACCGGGTGTGCATCGGCTCCTTCAGCGACTCCCGGCTGCGCGCCGCGCGCAAGGCACTCGGCCCCCGACTGGCCACGTCCGCGGGCCCGACCGACGTGGCCACGATGCGGCTGCTGCCCTCCGTCGTCGCCCGCCTGCTGCGCTCCCCCGCGCAGGCCCTGCAGATCCCCGTGACCCACCGCATCGGCCCGGTCACCCCCACCGTCGTCACGCGACGCCTCGTCGAGACCGCCCACCGGCTCGGCAAGCACGTCCACGTGTGGACCATCGACGAGGCCCCCGAGATGCACCGCCTGCTCGACCTCGGGGTGGACGGCATCGTCTCCGACCGCATCGACACCCTCCGGGACGTGCTCGCGGAGCGGGGCAACCCCCTTCGCTGAAGGTCAGGCCGAGCGCATGGCGGCGATGACCTCCGCCACGGCCGTCGGCCGACCGGCGACGCTCCACACGGTCCCGCGCACCTCGACCTGCTCGGCCCGACCGCCTGCTGCCTCCACGAGGGCCGCGCCCGGCAGCCAGTCCCACTCCGGCACCGACTGCTGGACCCAGGCACCGACCCGGCCGGCCGCAACGGCCGCGAGGTCGCACGATCCGGAGCCGAAGACCCGCACCGTCGCCGCACCCGAGATCGCAGCGAGCCAGGGCTCACGCAGATCCGCATCGGGCAGCACGGGCGGGTGGAGGTAGGTCGCGATCGCCACCTGCGCCAGCGGCAGGTCGACGAGCTCACCGACCGACGTCCCGTTCAGTGTGGTCGGCCGCCCGCGCCCACCGAGCCACGACTCGTCGACCGCGGGCTGGTGGACTGCACCGAGCACCGTGCCCTCGGCGTCCCGCAGGGCCAGCGCGCTGCACCATGTGCTGAGGCCGGAGAGGAAGTTGTAGGTGCCGTCGACCGGGTCGATGACCCACGTGCGCCCGGAGAGCGACTGCGCCTCCGCGCCCTCCTCACCGACGATGCCGTCATCGGGGCGCAGCCGCGCGAGGGTGCCGGCGACGAGCGCCTCGGCGGCGTGGTCGGCCGCCGTGACGACGTCGGAGACGGAGGTCTTCTGCTCCCCGGCGAGCCCCTCTGCACGCATCCGGGCCGCGAGCCCGCCGGCCCGGCGGGTCAGCGCGAGGGCCAGGGTCGCGTCGTCGACGCCGGCGGGGATGTCCGCGGTCAGGGTGTCCACGCGGCCACCCTAGGACGGACTCACCGGGTGATGACGAAGCCCCGATCGGTGGCCACGCGCGTCCACGGGCCGATCGCGTGGACACTCGCCACGGACTGCTCGTCCGGGCGCAGGAAGCCCAGCACGTGCAACCCGAAGGCGGTGCCGGCCGGCACCGGCGGAGTCGCCTCGACGGCCCGGCCCCACACCCGTGCCCGCAGGTCCGACACGGCCGCGCTCCCGGAACCCTCCGGGGCACCCTGCGCGACCTCCTCGATGCCGGCGAGGGCCACCTCGCGCAGCAGGGTGTCGGGGAGCGTGCCGACGGGCTCCCAGCCGGAGCGGGGCGGGCTCATCGCCCCCCACGACGGCTGCGTCGTCATCGGGGGGTCGGGGATCTCGCGCCCGCTGCGCGCCAGGCGGTCGGTCACCGCGCCCAGCGGGACGGTGACGTCGCGGCGCACCGGCTCGGCGAGGGCGAAGGTCCGCAGGCCGAGCACGAGGCCGGCACTGCCCAGGCCCCGTCCCGGCAGGACGCAGGTCCACGCGGCGAGGACGTCACCGACGGCCTGCAGCCGCACGTCGCCGGAGTCGTCGACCCGCCGGGCGCGCGCCAGGTAGGTGGCGAGGTCCTGCGCACTCGCGTCGTCGGCCAGACGCAGGCTCATCGGCGACGCCTCATCTCTGCCGGCTCGCCGAGGTAGGCGGTCAGGGCGGCGCGCTCGTCCGCGTCGAGCCTCCGCGGTCGCTGCGCCGCCATGTCGAAGGCGACGAGGGTGCTCTCGGCCCGGGCGTAGACCGTCGTGCTGTCGGGGTCCGGGTCACCGATGTCGTAGGCCATCTCCCAGCTCGCGCCGCCGATGCGGGTGACCCACATCTCGATGCTGACCGGCTCGGGCCGGTACGCCAGCTGGCCGAGGAACTCGATCTCCTGCCGCGCGAGCAGCACGCCCGATCGCAGCATCCGCTCGCTGCCGCTGGCGTGGAACCAGTGGCCGAAGGCACGGATGCGGGCCTCCTCGAGGAGGCGGTGGTACTGGACGTTGTTCACGTGCCCGAAGGCGTCCATGTCCCCCCAGCGCAGGCCGATCTCGGCCCGGAACCGCGGGGAGGACGGGGGGTTCTCGCTCATGTCCACATCCTCGCACCGCAGTAACGGTCGTCCCCACCGCCTCCGGCGGGACCGGCGCCGTCACCGGCCTCGCCTACCGTGGTCGCATGACCTCCTCCCCCGCGGCCACCACGCTCCTCGACGATGCGACCGACGTCCTGCGGCGGCTCGTGGGCCGTGACGACGTCACCTTCCGTGACGGGCAGTTCGAGGCGATCGAGGCGCTCGTCGGCGGCGGCTCCCGTGTGCTCGTCGTGCAGCGCACCGGGTGGGGCAAGTCGGCGGTCTACTTCGTCGCCTCCCGGCTGCAGCGGGCGAAGGGGGCCGGTCCGGCCCTCATCGTCTCCCCCCTGCTGGCGCTGATGCGTGACCAGATCGCTGCCGCCGAGCGGGCCGGGGTGCGTGCCGTCTCGATGAACTCGGCCAATGCGCAGCAGTGGGACGAGGTGCGAGCGCGGCTGGCGGCCGACGAGGTCGACGTCCTCCTCGTCAGCCCCGAGCGGCTGAACAACCCCCGCTTCCGGGCCGAGCAGCTGCCGGACCTCACCCGCCGTTGCGGCCTGCTCGTCGTCGACGAGGCGCACTGCGTCAGCGACTGGGGCCACGACTTCCGCCCCGACTACCGCCGGATCAAGGACCTGCTCGGAGAGCTCCCCGAGGGCACCCCGGTCCTCGCGACGACGGCGACCGCCAACGAGCGGGTCGTGCGGGACGTGGCCGAGCAGCTGGCCGCCGGGGCCACGAGCGAGGTACTGACCATCCGCGGCCAGCTCGCCCGCGACAGCCTGCGGCTGGCGGTCCTGCCCCGTGCCGGGATGGATCGCCACCTGGCGTGGCTGGCCACCCACCTGGGCCGACTCGAGGGCAGCGGCATCGTCTACACCCTGACCGTCAGTGCCGCCGAGGACGTCGCTGCGGCACTCACGGCCGCCGGGCACACCGTCGCCGCGTACACCGGTCGTTCCGACGCCGAGGAGCGGGCGCGGATGGAGGAGGCGCTGCGCCACAACGAGGTCAAGGCCCTCGTCGCGACCAGCGCCCTGGGGATGGGTTTCGACAAGCCGGACCTCGGCTTCGTCGTGCACCTCGGCGCCCCCTCCTCGCCGGTCGCCTACTACCAGCAGGTCGGTCGTGCCGGTCGTGCCACCGAGCGCGCCGACGTCGTGCTGCTGCCCGGGCACGACGACGTCTCGATCTGGAAGCACTTCGCCTCCTCGTCCATGCCGCAGGAGGACCAGGCGTCGGCGGTGCTCACCGCGCTGGCCGAGGCCGGGAAGCCGTTGTCGACGGCCTCCCTGGAGACCATCGTCGACATCCGCCGCACCCGTCTGGAGCTGTTGCTGAAGGTCCTCGACGTCGACGGCGCCGTCCAGCGGGTCAGCGGTGGCTGGACCAGCACCGGGCAGCCATGGGTCTACGACGCGCAGCGGTACGAGCGGGTCGCCGCCGCCCGAGAGGCCGAGCAGCAGCACATGCTCGACTACATCGCCACCGACGGCTGCCGGATGGCTTTCCTCCAGCGCACTCTCGACGACCCGAGCGCGACGGACTGCGGCCGGTGCGACCGCTGCGCGGGGCCATGGATCGACGCCGACGTCGCCGACGACGCCCTGGGGTCGGCCCGCTCGACCCTGGATCGGGCGGGCGTCGACCTCGACCCGCGGGCGCAGTGGCCCACGGGCATGGACCGGCTCGGGGTGCCGGTCAAGGGCAAGATCTCCCCGGAGGAGGGGATGTCCCCCGGCCGGGCCCTGGCCCGTGTCACCGACCTGGGGTGGGGTCCCCGGGTGCGCGAGCTGCTCGCGGACGACCAGCCCGTCCCGGAGTCGACCGTGCGTGCGGTCGTCCGGGTGCTCGCCGAGTGGGGTTGGCGCACCCGCCCCGCCGGCATCGTGACCATTCCCTCGCGCAGCCGTCCGACGCTCGTCACCTCCCTCGCGACGGAGCTCGGGCAGATCGGGCGCCTGCCCGTCCTCGGGTCCCTCGACCTCGTCGACGGTGGTCCGGTCGGGGGCCCCGGCGGCAACTCCGCCTACCGGCTCGCGGGCGTGTGGGAGCGGCTGGAGGTCGGGCCGGAGCTGGCCGCAGCGCTTCCCGGTCTGCCGGGTCCGGTCCTGCTCGTCGACGACGTCGTGCACTCCCGCTGGACGTTGACCGTCGCCGCCCGGGCGCTGCGACGTGCCGGCGCTGCCGAGGTCCTGCCCCTCGTCCTCGGGATCGACGGCTGACCTCGAGCTCCGGGCCCGTCGGGCCGGGACCAACCCTCGACATCGACGGGGCGGGGACCGAGGCATCGCATAACCTTCGATCCTGACCCGATGAATGGAGACGGCTCGTGACCGACGACCTCACCCCTGCCGAGCGCCAGGCGCGCTCCTTGGCCGACCTGCTGTCGATCCTCGAGCTGCGCGAGCTCGGGACGGGGAGGATCACGGTCACGGGCGTCGACGACGTCTCCGTCGGTGTGGGCACCCCCCACATCGACGTCTACGAGGGCGACAGCCTCAAGCAGCCCCACAACCGCGTCTACGGCGGACAGGTGCTCGCGCAGTCCCTCACGGCGGCCAACCTGACCATCCGCGACGAGCACCCGGGACGGTTGCCGCACTCGCTGCACGCCTACTTCCTCCGCCCGGGCGACGACACCCTGCCGATCCGCTTCTCGGTCGAGCGCATGCGGGACGGACGCTCCTTCTCCGCCCGGCGGGTGCACGCACTCCAGCACGACCGCACGATCCTCTCGCTGACCGTCTCGTACCAGGACCCGGCCGGCGGCCTGGACCACCACGACGAGATGCCCGAGGTGCCCGCGCCCGAGGACCTGGCCCCGGTGGCCGAGAAGTTCGCGACCATCGACCACCCGCGCGCCCTTCACCTCGTGGGGCGGCCCGTCGACCACCGCTACGTCGAGGGTGACATCACGCTGCAGGTCGACAGCGCCCACGCGGCCCGGCAGGACGTCTGGTTCCGCCTCCTCGGCGAGGTCGGGCCCGACCCGTACCGACAGGCCTCGGTGCTGGCCTACATGTCCGACTACACCCTGCTGGAGTCGGTCCTGCGCCGCCACGGCCGGTCGTGGATGGACCCGAGCCTGCGGGTGGCCAGCCTCGACCACTCGATGTGGTTCCACCGGATCGTCGATCCCTCGCAGTGGCTGCTCTACTCGCAGGACTCTCCCTCCGCCCAGGGTGGGCGTGGGCTGGGCGTCGGGAAGGTCTTCACCCGCGACGGGGTGCTCACGACGACCATCGCCCAGGAGGGCATGGTCCGGGTCAAGGGCGGCTGATCCGCCCTATTCCTTTTTATTCGCGCCGCCGACCCGGTGCCGGCTCCCCGCTGCGTCCAGGCCCACGGAGCGTCAGCAGGGTCCACACATCTCGAGATCCCCATGAGATCAAGGGATTACACCACACAGATGTTGCGTATATCACCGCCGCGCGGGTGAGTCGGCCCCCGGTGGGTTAATTGCTCTTTATCTGGCAGAGTGACGCCCGTGATCGTCTCCGAGGAGTCCACGCGAGGGAGCACCGGCTCCGGTGACACCGGCCCGGGCCTGCTGCGGTCGGCCGTGCGTCGGGACATCGTCGACACCCTGGCCAACCTTCCCGGACCGCAGCGGACCGAGGGTCTCAGCGCCCGCGAGCTGGGCGACCTCGTCGGGCTGCACGTCACGACCGTGCGCTTCCACCTGGCCCAGCTCGTCGAGGGTGGACTGCTCACGAGCCGCTCGGTCCGCACGGCGGGCGCCGGTCGACCGACGAAGAAGTACGTGCTCGCCCCCGGCTCGCTCGACCGACCGTTGGAGGCCTACCGCCTGCTGGCGACCCTTCTGACCGAGACATTCGGCGCCACCGACGCCGACGGGCGCCCCCTGGACCCCGAGCAGGTCGGCATCTCCTGGGCCCGGGAGCACGTCCCCCGCCCCGGGGACCCTGCCCCGGCCCACACCGCCGGTGAGTGGCTCAGCACCGTCGGGCGGCTCGTCGACACCCTGCGGGTGTGGGGGTACACCCCCAGCGTCCGGACCGAGGACACCGGCCGGACCGCCCGGATCGACCTCCTGGGCTGTCCCTTCATCGACCTCGCCAAGGCGCACCCCGAGGTCGCCTGCGGGATCCACCGCGGGC
The DNA here is from genome assembly GCF_029510815.1 of Janibacter sp. DB-40. Lineage (NCBI taxonomy): Bacteria > Bacillati > Actinomycetota > Actinomycetes > Micrococcales > Intrasporangiaceae > Janibacter > Janibacter sp. DB-40. Next base: position 2,201,571 of record NZ_CP120360.1, read on the forward strand.
TGATCCGCGGCAGCCTCGAGGTCCTCGGCGAGCACGACACCGAGATCACGCTCGAGCCCTTCGTCGGCCCGACCCACTGCCTGGCCCACGTCACGACCCGGGCGGACTTCGCCCCCAGAGGAGGCAACTCATGACCACCACCCCACGCCCGGCCTCGGAGCTCCCCCGCTCCGCCGGCCTGGACGGCTCGCTCTCGTCCGCTCTCGTCGGCACCCGGCGCTTCTTCACCAAGGCGGGCATCTCCGAGGACCAGCGGTCGATGTTCGTCGAGGGTGGCCGAGAGGGTGATGTCTTCTACCGCGACCGGTGGAGCCACGACAAGGTCGTGCGCAGCACCCACGGCGTCAACTGCACGGGATCCTGCTCGTGGAAGGTCTACGTCAAGGACGGGATCATCACCTGGGAGGCGCAGCAGACCGACTACCCGAGCACCGGCGCCGACCGGCCGGAGTACGAGCCGCGGGGCTGCCCGCGTGGCGCGGCGTTCTCCTGGTACACGTACTCCCCCACCCGGGTGCGCTACCCGTACGTGCGTGGGGTGCTGCTCGACATGTACCGAAAGGCCAAGGCCACCTACGGTGACCCGGTCGTCGCCTGGGGTTCGATCGTCCAGGACGAGGAGCAGGCCCGCACCTACAAGGCCGCCCGCGGCAAGGGCGGCCTCGTGCGCGCATCGTGGGCAGAGGCGGTCGAGATGGTCGCCGCCGCGAAGGTCTACACGATCAAGCGATGGGGACCGGACCGCATCGCGGGCTTCTCCCCGATCCCCGCCATGTCGCAGGTCAGCTATGCGTCCGGCGCCCGCTTCCACGAGCTCATCGGCGCCCCGATGCTCTCCTTCTACGACTGGTACGCCGATCTGCCCAATGCCTCGCCGCAGATGTTCGGCGACCAGACCGACGTGCCCGAGTCCGGTGACTGGTGGGACGCGGCGTACCTGATCATGTGGGGATCCAACGTCCCGCTGACCCGCACGCCCGACGCCCACTGGATGACCGAGGCCCGCTACCGCGGGCAGAAGGTCATCGCCGTCTCCCCCGACTACGCCGAGAACGTCAAGTTCGCCGACGAGTGGGTCGCCGCAGCCCCCGGCACCGACGGCGCCCTGGCGATGGCCCTGGCGCACGTCATCCTCAAGGAGTACTTCGTCGACCGGCAGGTCGACTTCTTCACCGAGTACAACCAGACCTTCACCGACCTGCCGTGCCTCATCAGCCTCGAGGACACCGGTGACGGCGCATACGCCCCCGGCAAGTTCCTCGTGGCCGGCGACCTCGACCACCCCGAGGCCACGAGCGAGAACGCGATGTGGAAGCCGGCCGTCCTGGACGAGGCGACCGACGAGATCGCGATCCCCCGCGGCTCGATCGGCCACCGCTTCGGGGAGGAGGGTGTCGGCCAGTGGAACCTCGACCTCGGGGACATCCGTCCCCGGCTGAGCCTCTACGGCTCCGACGAGGCCGTCGCGGTGGAGCTGCCGCGCTTCGACAACCTCGACGGCACCGCGGTGAAGGAGCGACGTGGGGTGCCCGTTCGGCGCATCGGAGACCACCTGGTCACGACGGTCCTCGACCTCATGCTCGCCCACTACGGCGTCGGCCGGGACGGCCTGCCCGGGAGCTGGCCCGGCGACTACACCGACCCGAGCGTGCCGGCGACCCCCGCGTGGGGCGCCGAGCTCACCGGGGTCCCCTCCGAGCAGATCGTGCGCCTGGCCCGGGAGTGGGCACAGAGCGCCATCGACACCAACGGGCGCGGCATGATCATCATGGGCGCCGGTGTCAACCACTGGTACCACGCCGACCAGGCGTACCGGACCATGCTCGTCCTCTCGACGATCACCGGCTGCCAGGGCCGCAACGGTGGCGGGTGGGCGCACTACGTCGGCCAGGAGAAGGTCCGCCCGCTCATGGGGTTCCAGCAGATGGCCTTCGCGCTCGACTGGGTCCGTCCGCCGCGGCACATGAACCAGACCGCGTACTGGTACGTCAACACCAGCCAGTACCGCTATGACACCTTCTCCGCCGAGGAGATCAACGGCAGCACGGGTGCCTTCGACGGGCGCACGACGATGGACCTGCTCGCGCAGTCGGCGCGCCTGGGCTGGGCCCCGTCCTACCCGCAGTTCGACCGCAGCAGCCTTGCCGTGGCCGACGAGGCGGCTGCAGCCGGCGTACCCGTGGGTGACTACGTCGCCTCCTCCCTCAAGGAGGGGAGCCTGCAGTTCGCGATCGAGGACCCGGAGAACCCGGACAACTTCCCGCGCGTGCTCTCGCTGTGGCGCTCCAACCTCTTCGGGTCCTCGGCCAAGGGCAATGAGTACTTCCTCAAGCACCTGCTCGGGACGAGCAACGCGGTCAAGGCGAGACAGGCCCCCGAGGACCTGCGCCCGCAGGAGATCGTCTGGCCGGAGGAGCTTCACGAGGGCAAGCTCGACATGCTCATGACGATCGACTTCCGCATGACCAGCTCGACGCTGCTCTCGGACGTCGTCCTGCCCGCCGCCACGTGGTACGAGAAGCACGACCTCAACACCACGGACATGCACCCCTACGTCAACTCCTTCAACCCCGCGATCGCGCCGCCGTGGCAGTCGAAGACCGACTGGGAGGCGTGGAAGGAGATCGCCAAGCGCTTCTCCGAGATGGCCGTCGACCACCTCGGGACCCGCACGGACGTCGTGGCCAAGCCGTTGTGGCACGACACCCCGGAGGCCATGTCAGCCGTCCACGGGCGTGTCCTCGACTGGAAGCACGGCGACTGCGAACCCGTCCCGGGCAAGACGATGCCGACCATCGCCGCCGTCGAGCGCGACTACACCGCCGTCCACGCCAAGATGACCGCCATCGGGCCGCTGCTCGAGAACGTGGGCATGGTGACCAAGGGGGTGAAGTACGACCCGACCCGCGAGATCGACGAGCTGGGCCACCTCAACGGCACGGTCCGGGGCGGCCCCACTGCCGGCCGGCCGAAGCTGGACACCGACATCAACGTCGCCGAGGCGATCCTGCGTCTGTCGGGCACGACCAACGGACGGCTGGCGACCGAGGGGTTCAAGGACCTCGAGAAGCGCACCGGTCAGCACATGCACGACCTGTCCGCCGAGCACGAGGGCAGCCACATCACCTTCGCCGACACCCAGGCGGCACCGGCGCCGGTGATCACCTCGCCGGAGTGGTCCGGCAGCGAGTCGGGCGGCCGGCGCTACGCCCCCTTCACGCAGAACATCGAGCGGCTCAAGCCCTTCCACACCCTCACGGGGCGCCAGCAGTTCTACGTCGACCACGACTGGATGCTCGCCATGGGCGAGGGCCTGCCGACCTACCGTCCCCCGCTGAACATGACCCGCCTCTTCGGCGAACGCCCCATCGGCGACACCCACCAGGCCGAGGGTGAGGCGGTCTCGGTCGCGGTGCGCTACCTGACGCCGCACAACAAGTGGTCCATCCACAGCGAGTACCAGGACAATCTCTTCATGCTCAGCCTCAGCCGCGGTGGTCAGGCGGTGTGGATGTCCGACCAGGACGCGGCCAAGATCGGGATCAGGGACAACGACTGGATCGAGGCGGTCAACCGCAACGGCGTCGTCGCCGCGCGCGCCATCGTCAGCCACCGGATGCCCGAGGGCACGGTCTTCATGCACCACGCCCAGGACCGGCTCATCGACGTCCCGCTGACCGAGACCGACCAGAAGCGAGGCGGCATCCACAACAGCCTGACGCGCATCCTCGTCAAGCCGAGCCACATCATCGGCGGGTACGCCCAGCTGTCCTACTTCTTCAACTACATCGGTCCGACGGGCAACAACCGCGACGAGGTCACGATGATCCGCAAGCGAACCGCTCCGGTCGAGTACTGAGTCCGGGCGAAGGAAGGAAACACACATGCGCGTCATGGCCCAGATGTCGATGGTGATGAACCTCGACAAGTGCATCGGTTGCCACACCTGCTCGGTCACCTGCAAGCAGGCATGGACCAACCGGGCGGGGATGGAGTACGTCTGGTTCAACAACGTCGAGACCCGGCCGGGTCTCGGGTACCCGCGCGGGTACGAGGACCAGGACGAGTGGAAGGGAGGGTGGGTCCGCTCCCCCAACGGTCGCCTCAAGCTGCGCGCCGGTGGTCGGATCAACAAGCTGCTGAACATCTTCTCCAACCCGAAGATGCCCAACATCAGCGACTACTACGAGCCGTGGACCTACGACTACGAGACGGTCCTCAACGCACCGGCCCAGAAGAACTTCCCCGTCGCCCGGGCGTACTCGCTGATCTCGGGCAAGCCGATGAACATCGAGTGGTCGGCCAACTGGGACGACGACCTCGCCGGCAGCTCCGAGCACGCGGCCAAGGACCCGATGCTCAAGGGCATCGAGGACAAGGTGAAGTTCGAGTTCGACCAGACCTTCATGTTCTACCTGCCGCGGATCTGCGAGCACTGCCTCAACCCCAGCTGCGCGGCCTCCTGCCCCTCCGGCGCGATCTACAAGCGCGAGGAGGACGGCATCGTCCTGGTCGACCAGCACAAGTGCCGCGGGTGGCGCATGTGCGTCACCGGGTGCCCGTACAAGAAGGTCTACTTCAACCACAAGACGGGCAAGGCCGAGAAGTGCACCTTCTGCTACCCCCGCATCGAGGTGGGCATCCCGACCGTCTGCGCCGAGACCTGCGTCGGTCGACTGCGCTACATCGGCCTGATGCTCTACGACGCCGACGCGGTGCTCGACGCGGCCTCGGTGGAGGACGACCACGACCTCTACGAGGCGCAGCGCTCGGTCTTCCTCGACCCGTACGACCCCGAGGTGCAGCGGGAGGCCGAGAAGGCCGGCATCCCCGGTGACTGGATCGAGGCGGCGAAGAAGTCCCCGGTGCGCCGGCTGATCATGGACTACAAGGTCGCCCTCCCACTCCACCCGGAGTACCGCACGATGCCGATGGTCTGGTACATCCCGCCGCTGTCCCCGGTCGTCGACGTCATCAAGGACACCGGGTACGACGGGGAGGACCACGACAACCTCTTCGCCGCGATCGACACCCTGCGCATCCCGGTCGAGTACCTGGCAAACCTCTTCACCGCCGGTGACGTCGAGCCGGTCGACCGGGTCCTGCGCAAGCTCGGCGCGATGCGCTCGTACATGCGCGACATCAACCTCGGCCGTGACCCCCAGGCGCACATCGCCGAGTCGGTCGGCATGGAGGAGGAGGACATGTACGACATGTACCGCCTGCTCGCGCTGGCCAAGTACGACGAGCGGTACGTCATCCCCACCGCCCACGGCGAGCAGGCCCACTCCCTCGAGGAGCTGGCCACCGACTGCGCCGTCTCCGGCTACGACACGCAGCCCGACGAGGGCTCGGGGCCCTTCGGCGAGGGCTCCGGCACCGGGTCGCTGACCCCGGTCGCGGTGGACAACTTCCACATGCTCCAGAACAGGCAGACCTCCGACGAGCTCGTCGGAGGGGGCGACAAGACGGGCCGGGTCAACCTGCTCAACTGGGACGGCAAGGGCACGCCCGAGGGCCTCTTCCCGGAGTCGGACCGCGAGAAGGCGGGTGACTCGCGATGATGCCGTGGCGACGGCACCGGCGCAGCGCCCCGAGCCTCGGGGCGCAGGCGCAGGCTGATGCCTGGCAGCTGATCTCGTTGCTGCTGGACTACCCCGACGAGCGGCTGACCTCCCTTCGTCCCGTCCTGCGCGAGAGCGCGGCCGGACTGCCGGAGCACGTCGGTGCTCCCCTGCTGAGCTTTCTGGACCGGCTCGACACCGTCCCGCTGGACCAGGTGCAAAGTGAGTACGTCGACACCTTCGACGTCACCCGCAAGTGCTCGCTGCACCTGACCTACTTCCTGTACGGCGACACCCGCAAGCGCGGAGCGGCCCTCGTGCAGTTCAAGCAGGCCTACCGTGCCGCGGGGGTCGAGATGGCCGACGAAGGGGGCGAGCTGCCGGACCACCTGTCCGTGCTCCTGGAGTTCGGGGCGACGACCGATCCGGCCAGCGCGTGGAAGCTGCTCAACGACCACCGGGTCGGGATCGAGCTGCTCCACCGTGCCCTCACCGACCGGGAGTCCCCGTGGCGCCCTGTCCTCGTCGCGCTGCGGGCCACCCTGCCGACCCTCCAGGGGGACGACGAGCAGGCCCTCGCCAGGCTCATCGCCGAGGGCCCGCCCCAGGAGGAGGTCGGTATCGACCAGTCCCCCTACGCGATGGACCCAGCCCTCGACGAGGCGGTCGCTGCGCGACCACCGACGCCCCAGCCCTCCGCCCGGGCCGACCTCGGCCCGACCATCCCCGTAGGAGCCCCCCGTTGACTGAATTCCTCTGGGTCATCGTTCCGTACCTGTGCCTGGCGACCTTCGTCATCGGGCACGTCTGGCGGTGGCGCTACGACCAGTTCGGCTGGACCACCCGCTCCTCGCAGCTCTACGAGAGCAAGCTCCTGCGCATCGGGAGCCCCCTCTTCCACTTCGGCATGCTCGGTGTGGTCGCCGGGCACATCATCGGCCTGGTCATCCCGAAGCTGTGGACCGACGCCATGGGCATCAGCGACGAGACCTACCACGTGGTCGCCCTCGCGGGCGGCATCCCCGCCGGTCTCGCCACCCTCGCCGGTCTGGCCATCCTCGTCTACCGTCGGCGCACGACCGGACCCGTCTTCTCCGCGACGACGGTCAACGACAAGGTGATGTACGTCTTCCTCGGTGCGGTGATCGTCTTCGGGATGTGGAACACCGTCGCCGGGTCACTGCTGGAGTTCGGCGGTCACTACAACTACCGCGAGGGCGTCTCCCCGTGGTGGCGCAGCATCTTCATCTTCCAGCCGGAGCCACAGCTGATGGCGGAGGCCCCCTGGGGCTTCAAGGCGCACGCCATGAGCGCGATGATCCTCTTCGCGATGTGGCCCTTCACCCGCCTCGTCCACGTCTTCAGCGCACCCATCGGGTACCTCACCCGGCCGTACATCGTCTACCGCAGCCGTGACCACGTCCGCGGCGACGAGGCCGGGCTCAGTGGGCCGCGGCGCGGCTGGGACCACCCGGAGCTGCACAAGCACAAGTGAACTACGGTCGGGGTATGACCCTGTCAGCCCTCGTCGCCCCGGGGCCCACGCTGACCGGCGAGCAGGTCAGCCGGTACTCGCGACACCTGCTCATGCCGACCATCGGCGAGCTCGGGCAACGCCGCCTCCTGGCGTCCCGGGTCGCCGTGGTCGGCGCCGGTGGGTTGGGCTCGCCCTCGATGCTCTACCTCGCCGGCGCGGGCGTCGGCCGCATCACCGTCATCGACGACGACCTCGTCGACGAGACGAACCTGCAGCGCCAGGTCATCCATGCCGCCGCGGACGTCGGCCGGCCGAAGGTCGACAGCGCGCTGGAGCGGGTCCGCGGGCTCAACCCCGACATCGAGGTCGTCGGGGTCCGTGACCACCTCGACTCGTCGAACGCGGCAGGGATCCTCGACGAGCACGACCTCGTGCTCGACGGCAGCGACAACTTCGCCACCCGCTACGCGGTGGCCGACGCCTGCGACGAGCTCGGGATCCCCCTGGTCTGGGCGGCGGTCTACCGGACCGAGGCGCACCTGACGGTCTTCTGGCCCGGGGCGCCCGAGGGCCTGGCAGCGCCCGGGCTGCGCGACCTCTTCCCGCAGCCGCCCGCTCCGGGCACGGTCCCCGCCTGTGGTGACGCCGGCGTCGTCGGTCCCCTCGTGGGCCAGGTCGGCTCGATGATGGCGACCGAGGCCATCAAGCTGATCACCGGTGTCGGCCGACCGTTGCTCGGACGGGTCCTCTTCATCGACGTCCTCGCCGCGAGCCAGCGGGAGATCCCGCTGGCCGCGCGCACGAGGGACGGGCAGCAGGCGCAGCGACCCCGCCGGGCAGCGACCCGGTCGGTTCCGCCCGAGGAGGGAGCAGCGACTCCGCTTCTCTCCCCCACGGACCTGGCGAGCCGACTGGATGGGGCGGATGCCCCCTTCGTCCTCGACGTCCGGGACGCCCACGAGCTGGCCGAGGGCGTCGTCGCGGGCGCCGCGCACATCCCGGTCTCGACGCTGACCTCCGACCCCGCCTCGAGCACCGAGGTGCCCACCGACCGGGACGTCGTGCTCGTGTGCCGCGCCGGGCCCCGGGCCCACCTGGCGGCCACCGCCCTGCGCGCCCGGGGGTACGAGCGGCTCTTCGTCCTCGAGGGCGGGATGCTCGCCTGGCCGACCCCGGCCCCCCACCGGCAGGAGACCCGATGACAACACGCGCCCTGCTCACGGTCGAGGAGTACCTAGGCGAGCTGCTGACCGACCTCCTCGAAGGGGCCGGACCGATCACCGAGACGGAGGACCTGCCGCTGGGCCAGGCCCTCGGACGGGTGCTCGCCGAGCCGGTTCGCGCGGTCAGCGACGTGCCGGCCTTCGCCAACTCGGCCATGGACGGCTACGCCGTGCGGCAGGCCGACGTGGCCACCGTGCCGGCGTCCCTGCAGGTCGTCGGTGACGTCGCGGCCGGCTCCGCCGACGACCCCGCGCTCGAGCCCGGTCAGTGCGTGCGCATCATGACCGGGGCTCCCGTGCCGGCTGCCGCCGACACCATCGTCCCCGTCGAGCTCACCGACGGCGGGACGGACGTCGTCACCATCACCGAAGCCCCGGAGGCGGGGCGGCACGTGCGCGGGGCCGGTGAGGACGTCAGCGCCGGTGACGTCATCGCCGACGCCGGGACGACGGTCACCGGTCGCGTGCTGGGCAGCATCGCGGCGGCGGGGACCGGGACGGTCACCGTGCGCCGCCGGCCCGTCGTCGCCGTCGCGGCCACCGGTGACGAGCTGGTCTCCCCCGGTGGGAGGCTCGGGCGCGGGCAGATCTTCGAGTCCAACGGCACCCACCTCGCCGCCACCCTCACCGAGCTCGGCGCCACCGTCAGCCATGCGGTCGTGCTCGCCGACGACGCCGCCGACTTCGCGGCGGGCCTCGACACGATCGCCTCCGGCGCCGATCTCGTCCTGCTCACCGGCGGGGTGAGCGTCGGCGCCTTCGACGTCTCCCGGATCGTCCTCGAACGCTCCGGCCGGGGCGTCTTCCGGCACGTGCGCATGCAGCCGGGCAAGCCCCAGGGGTGGGCCCGATGGAACGGCGTGCCCGTGCTCGCCTTCCCCGGCAACCCCGTGAGCACCGCGATCTCCTTCGAGGTCTTCGGCCGTCCCGTCATCGACCACCTGCTGGGTCGCGAGCAGCCGGACGGGCCGACCACCGCGGTCGCCGCCACGGGATGGCGCTCCCCCGCGGGACGCCGCCAGTTCGTACCCGTGGCACTGACGAGCGACGAGAGCGGACGTCTGCTCGCGGCGCCCACCCACCGCCGCGGGTCGGCATCGCACATGGTCACCTCACTCGCCGGCGCCCACGCCGTGGCGATCGTCCCCGAGGACACCGACGAGGTCACCGGCGGCGACCTCGTGCAGATCAGGAGTCTGTAGATGGACCACCCGTTGACCCACCTCGACCACCGGGGCAATGCCCGCATGGTCGACGTCACCGACAAGGTGCCCACCGTGCGCGCCGCCACCGCCGCCGGGCACGTGGCCACCTCCCCCGAGACCGTTGCCCTGCTCCGTGACGGCACCGTGCCGAAGGGGGACGTGCTGGCGGTCGCGCGCATCGCCGGCATCCAGGCCGCGAAGAAGACCCCCGAGCTGCTCCCGCTCGCGCACGTCATCGGGGTGCACGGCGCCGTCGTCGACCTCGAGATCACCGACGAGGGGGTCGACATCACCGCCACGGTGCGCACCGCCGACCGGACCGGGGTGGAGATGGAGGCGCTCACCAGCGTCACCGTCGCCGCCCTCTCCGTCATCGACATGGTCAAGGGCCGCGACCGCAGCGCCCACATCACCGACGTCCGCCTCCTCGAGAAGACCGGCGGCCGCAGCGGCACCTGGCGACGGGAGGACACATGATCCCCTTCGATGCGATCGTGCTCGCCGGCGGCGCCGCACGACGTCTCGGTGGCGTGAGCAAGCCCGATGTCGAGCTGGGTGGTCGCCGCCTCGTCGACGGGGTTCTCGTCGCCGTCGCGGACGCCCGCGAGATCGTCGTGGTCGGGGACGTCGAGGTCCCCGAGGGGTGCACCGCACGGTGGAGGACCCCCGCGGGGCGGCCCGGTCGCCGGTGTCGCCGCGGGCCTGGACGCCCTCGCCACGACCGGACCGACCGCCGAGTGGACCGTGCTGCTCGCCTGCGACCTCGCCGACCCGCTGCCTGCCCTCGGCCGGCTCGTCGCCGCGTGGGCCCACGCCCTGCACACGGATGCCGTCGACACCGACGAGCACGACGGCTGGTGCCTCGCCGACGCCTCGGGACACCCGCAGTGGCTCTTCGGCATCCACCGCACGGCCTCCCTGCGGCGGGCGCTGGACCGCTTCGAGAGCCCGCGCGACCGGTCGATGCACAGCCTGCTCGCCGAGTCGACGCTCGTGACGGTCCCCGCCGGCGACGACGACGTGGCCGACATCGACACCTGGACGGACCACGCCCGCTGGGTGGAGACCCTGGAGGGACGAGGATGACCGACCTGAGCGCCGAGGAGGCCCGCTGGGCCGACTGGATCGAGGACGCCTGCGCGGCGGTGGGCATCGAGCCCGAGTCCGTCGACATCCGGGGGGTGCACGTCCTCACCCGGCAGATCGCACACGGCTTCGAGCGGCCGATGGCTCCCGTGGGTGCGTACATCCTCGGGGTGGCCGTCGGACACCTCGAGGCCCAGGGTCGCCCCGTGGACATCGAGTCGATGCGTCGGGCCATCGCCGCGACGATCAAGGATCAACCAGACAAGGACGGTGCGTGATGGCACGAGTTCGTTACTTCGCCGGGGCGGCCGAGGCCGCCGGGACCGACGAGGAGCAGGTCGATGGTTCGACCATCGGCGAGGTCTTCGCCGCGGTGCAGCGCGCCCACGGCGAGCGTCTCGCCGAGGTGCTGCCACGCTGCTCGGTCCTGCACGAGGGCCGCTACGTCGACGACGACTCCGTCCCCGTGCGGCCGGACGACGCGATCGACGTGCTGCCCCCCTTCGCCGGAGGCTGAGACACAGCGCCGGGGGGCTGAGCTCAGCCCCCGATCGCGCTCATCGGCCGCGGCGGCTGGAGGAACCCGGGCTCGTTGATCCCGTGCCCGGGCTTCTTGCCCGCCAGGCAGGAGTGGATCAGGTCCACGATCTCCCCCGGGTCGCCGCTCTCCCGCAGTGGAGTGCGCAGGTCCGTCTCACCCTGCGCGAAGAGGCACGAGCGCAACTGGCCGTCCGCGGTCAGCCGCAGCCGGTCGCAGGCCCCGCAGAAGGGCATCGTCACCGACGCGATGACCCCGACCTTGGCAGGTCCGCCGTCGACGTGGAAGAGCTCGGCGGGGGCGGCGCCGCGGCCGGCCACCTCCGTGAGGGTGAACTCGGTGCGCAGCTTCTCGAGGATCTGCGCGCCGGTGATCATCCTCGTGCGCTGCCACTCGTGCCCGCCGTCGAGCGGCATCTGCTCGATGAAGCGCAGCTCGAAACCGCGCCGAAGCGCCCAGCGCAGCAGCTCCACCGGCTCGTCGTCATTGAAGTCCGGCATCAGGACGGTGTTGATCTTCACCGGGTGGAAACCGGCCTCGTCCGCGGCGTCGATGCCGGCCATCGTGTCCTCGAACCGGTCCCGCCGGCTCAACTGCTTGAACCGGTCGGCATCCAGCGTGTCCAAGCTGATGTTGACGCGCGACAAACCCGCCTGGCGCAGCGGCTCGGCCAACGTCGGCAGGCGGAGGGCATTGGTCGTCATCGACACCTCGACCGGACCGGCGCCACCCTCCATCGCGGAGATGCCGGCGACGATGTCGACCACGTCGGGACGCAGCAGCGGTTCACCCCCGGTCAGGCGCACCTCCTCGACCCCTGCGTCGACGGCAATTCCGACGATCCGCAACAGCTCCTCGGTGGTCAGCAGCTCCTGCTTGGGGAGCAACGGCACGCCTTCCGCGGGCATGCAGTACGTGCAGCGCAGGTTGCACTTGTCCGTCAGCGAGATCCGCAGATCGCGGTGCAGGCGGCCGTGGGTGTCCATCAGTGGGCGGGTCATCAGCAATTCATTCCTGACCATACGTGGGAGCCGTCGACCTCGAACTGCTGCTTCCATACCGGCAGCTCGTGCTTGATCGCCTCGACGACGGCGCGGCAGAGCGTGAAGGCGAGGTCCCGGTGGGCACTGCCGACCACGACGACGAGCGCGAGGTCGCCGACGTCGAGGTCACCGATCCGGTGGGTGGCGGACACGTCCGTCTGGTCATCGGGGTCGTGCTGCGCGGCGGTCCGGGCGACGACCTCCTCGATGAACCGTTGCGCGTCCGGGTGGCAGGTGTAGCGCAGGGCGACGACCTGCCCCGCGGCCTCGGGGTCGTGGTCACGGACCTGCCCGACGAAGCTGGCGACAGCGCCGTGAGCGGGCTGGTCGACGCTCGCGAGCACGGCGGCCAGGTCGATCGCCTCGGTGGAGATCCAGGCGGTACGGGTCATCAGTGGTCGCCTCCGGACAACTGGTCGAGGATGTGGCCCACGAGGGGCAGGAGGACGTCCAGCCCCTCGCTGACCCCCTTCGGGCTCCCGGGAAGGTTGACGACCAGGGCCCCGGGGCGGTCGGGTCCCGCGTCGACGACCCCCACGAGACCGCGCGAGAGTACGGCGAAGGGGGTCTTGCGCGCCCCCTCGGCCCGCAGCAGCTCGGCGACGCCGGGGAGCTCGCGGTCGAGGACCGGCGCGGTGCCCTCCGGCGTGCGGTCGTGGGGCCCCACGCCGGTACCGCCCGAGGTGATCACGAGGCGCGCGCCGGTGGCCAGCGCGGCGCGCAGGACCTGCTCGACCTCATCGGCCCCGTCGGGGACGAGGCTGGAGCTCGTGTCGTAACCGGCGGCCTGCAGGCGCTCGACGGCAGGCGGCCCGGAGAGATCCTCCCGCACGCCGGCGGCGGCGCGGTCGGATACGGAGATGACATGTGCCGGCACGGCCACCGGGACTCCCTCCATTCGACGTTCCCTCCAGTGTCTCAGGTCTCATCAACCCCCCTACCCGGGGCTCGCCCAATCATCGCTGCCACACCGAGGAAAGACGAGTGCTGCCGGCTGCACCCCTTGGGTTCAGCCGGCAGCACGTCGTGGAATGGTGCTCAGAGACCCAGGTCGCGGCCGATGAGCTCCTTCATGATCTCGTTGGTGCCGGCCCAGATCTTGTGGACGCGCGCGTCCTTCCAGGCGCGGGCGACGCGGTACTCGTTCATGAAGCCGTAGCCACCGTGCAGCTGGACGCACTCGTCGAGGACGTCGCACTGGATCTCGCCGGCCCACCACTTCGCCTTGGCCGCGTCGACGGCGGTGAGCCTGCCCTCGACGTGGGCCATGACGCAGTCGTCGATGTAGGCCTCGGAGACCTCGACCTTGGTGACGAGCTCGGCGATCTTGAACTTGTTGTGCTGGAAGGTGCCGATCGGCTGGCCGAAGGCCTTGCGCTCCTTGGTGTACTGGATCGTCTCCTCGAGGATCTGGCGCGCGTTGGCGATGTTGCCGACGGCATTGCCCAGACGCTCCTGGGGCAGCTTCTGCATCATCGAGATGAAGCCCATCCCCTCGGGTCCGAGGAGGCGGTCGTCGGACACGCGGACGTTGTCGAAGAACAGCTCCGAGGTGTCCGACTCGGGCTGGCCGACCTTGTCCAGGGGCTTGCCCTTGGTGAAGCCCTCGTCCTCCTTCTCCAGGACGAACAAGGAGATGCCCTTGGCGCCCTTGGCCGGGTCGGTCCGGACCGCCACGACCGCGAGGTCACACTGGTAGCCGTTGGTGATGAAGGTCTTGGAGCCGTTGATGATCCAGTCCCCGGAACCGTCGTCGGCCCTGACCGCGGTGCTCTTCAGGGCGGCGAGGTCGGAACCGCCGGAGGGCTCCGTCATGCCGATCGAGAGGATCTTCTCCCCGGTCGCCACGCCCGGCAGCCAGCGCTGCTTCTGCTCCTCGGTGCCCAGCGCGACGATGTAGGGGGCGGTGATGTCGGAGTGGATGCCGAAGCAGGACGAGGTCGCGGCGTTGAACTTCGCCAGCTCCTCGCCGAGGACCGCGTTGAAGCGGTAGTCGTCGATGCCGACGCCGCCGAACTCCTCGGGGATGGTCAGGCCGAAGAAGCCCTGCTTGCCGGCCTCGAGCCAGACCTCACGCGGGATCGTGTGCTCGGCGATCATCGACTCGGCGCGGGGCACGAGCGTGCGCTCGACGAACTCCCGGACGGAGGAACGGAAGGACTCGTGGTCCTCCTCGTAGATGTTGCGGGGCATTGCCACACCTCTCTGGCACGTGACGTGCCGACATGCTGCCTCGAGGGACGTACCCGCTCGAGAAAACTTTGACTAAGCGCTTGCTTAGTCTCGCCGGGTGAGGGCATGCTGTCAACCGTGACGGCACCGACACCCAACCTGCCCGCGCACGACAACCCCACGGTCGTGCGCCTCTTCGAGGCGGCCGCCGACGCCTTCGCGGACAAGGGCTTCCACGCGACGACGACCCGCGACATCGCCTCGCGCGCCGGGCTATCCCCCGCCGGTGTCTACGTCCACTTCGCGAGCAAGGAGGACCTGCTCTTCCAGCTCAGCCGCGTCGGCCACGAGGAGGCGCGGGACGCGCTCGCCGCGGCCGCCGCCGAGGCCGACTCCCCCACCGCGGCCCTCGAGGAGGTCATCTCGGCCTTCGCCCGCTGGCACGCCCAGCAGTACCAGGTCGCCCGCATCGTGCAGTACGAGTTCCGCCACCTCGCACCCGAGCACCAGCGCGAGGTCCTCACCCTGCGCCGGGAGATCGACGGTGTAGTCGAACGGATCATCACCGACGGGGTCTCCTCCGGTGAGTTCTCCGTCGAGGACACGCGGGTCACCGCGCTGGCGGCGATGTCGCTCGTCGTCGACGTCGCGCGCTGGTACCACCCCGGCGTCAGACGCACCCCCGAGGACATCGGCGCCGAGTACGGCCGACTGGTGCTGCGACTGGTGGGGGCGGCATGAACCTGCCTCGCTGACGCAGATCCACCGCCGAGGCCCTAGTCGACGACGACGGCGAAGGGAGCGAGCAGCCCGAGCGCGCCGACGCGGTCGACCACGAGACCCCGGACAGTCGTCTCCCGCGGATCGATGATGTAGTCACGGGCGCCGCGCAGGTCGGCACCGGCCAGATCCGCGCGCACGAACCGCGCGCCGCCGAGGGAGCAGTCCTCGACCACGATCTCCCTGAGGACCGCCCCGTCGAAGTCCGCGTCGGTGAGCACGCACCGCTCGAACCGCGCGCCGGTGAGGTCGAGCTCGGTGAAGCTGCCCATCGACAGCTGACAGTCCACCCAGGTGCTGGGCTCCGGCGTGATCACGGGAGCGCGCAGCGTCGACCACGAGGTGGCCAGGGCCTTGCAGCCGATGAAGGTGCAGTCGTCGAGCACGGTGTCGGGCAGGCGTATCCGGGACAGGTCGACCCGCTCGACGGTGCACCGCTCCAGACGGACCCCCGCCAGCTGCGCACCCGCCCAGCTCGCGTCGCGGAGGGTGCAGCCGACCAGCTCGACACCGGCGAGTCGATCGCCCTCGCCGAGGTCGCCGGTGAGCACCTCGTCGACGATGCTCGTGCGGCCGCCGACCTGGTCGAGTAGGGAGGACACGGGTCCGCCGGAGCGGCTCAGTCGCGGGTGAGGCGACGGTAGGTGACGCGGTGCGGCCGCGCGGCGTCCTCACCCAGACGCTCGATCTTGTTCGCCTCGTAGCCCTCGAAGTTGCCCTCGAACCAGTACCACTTGGCCGGGTCCGCCTCGGTGCCCTCGTAGGCGAGGATGTGCGTCGCGACGCGGTCGAGGAACCACCGGTCGTGCGAGATGACCACGGCGCAGCCCGGGAACTCCAGCAGGGCGTTCTCCAGCGAACCGAGGGTCTCGACGTCCAGGTCATTCGTCGGCTCGTCGAGCAGCAGCACGTTGCCGCCCTGCTTGAGGGTCAGCGCGAGGTTGAGGCGGTTGCGCTCGCCGCCGGAGAGCACGCCGGCCTTCTTCTGCTGGTCCGGCCCCTTGAAGCCGAACTGGCTGACGTAGGCGCGCGAGGGGATTTCGACGTTGCCGACCTGGATGAAGTCGAGCCCCTCGGAGACGACCTCCCAGACGTTCTTCTCCGGGTCGATCCCGCCGCGGCTCTGGTCGACGTAGGACAGCTTGACCGTGTCCCCGATGTCGACGGTGCCCGCGTCCGGCTCCTCGATGCCGACGATGGTCTTGAAGAGCGTGGTCTTGCCGACGCCGTTGGGACCGATGATGCCGACGATGCCGTTGCGCGGCAGGCTGAAGGAGAGGTCCTCGATGAGCACTCGCTCGTCGAAGCCCTTCTTCAGGCCCTCGACCTCGATGACCTTGCTGCCCAGGCGCGGGCCCGGCGGGATCTGGATCTCCTCGAAGTCCAGCTTCTTGGTGCGCTCGGCCTCGGCCGCCATCTCCTCGTAGCGCGCCAGTCGGGACTTGGACTTCGTCTGGCGGGCCTTGGCGTTGGAGCGGACCCACTCGAGCTCGGACTTCAGCCGCTTGGCGAGCTTCGCGTCCTTCTTGCCCTGGACCTGCAGGCGCTCCTGCTTCTTCTCCAGGTAGGTGGAGTAGTTGCCCTCGTAGGGGTAGAGCCGGCCGCGGTCGACCTCGGCGATCCACTGCGCGACGTTGTCCATGAAGTACCGGTCGTGCGTGACGGCGACGACGGCACCGGGATAGCCGGCGAGGTGCTGCTCGAGCCACAGCACCGACTCGGCGTCCAGGTGGTTGGTGGGCTCGTCGAGGAGCAGCAGGTCGGGCTTCTGCAGGAGGAGCTTGCACAGCGCGACGCGACGGCGCTCACCACCCGAGAGGTGGGTGACCGACTCCTCCGGCGGCGGGCAGCGCAGCGCGTCCATGGCCTGCTCGAGCTGCGAGTCGAGGTCCCACGCGTCGGCGTGGTCGATCTCCTCCTGCAGCTTGCCCATCTCCTCCATGAGCGCGTCGAAGTCCGCGTCCGGGTCGGCCATCTCCTCGGAGATCTCGTTGTAGCGATCGAGCTTGGCCTTGATCTCGCCGGCGCCCTCCTCGACGTTGCCGAGGACGGTCTTCTCCTCGTTCAGCGGCGGCTCCTGCAGCAGGATGCCCACCGTCGCGCCCGGCTTGAGACTCGCCTCGCCGTTGCTCGGCTGGTCGAGCCCGGCCATGATCTTCAGGATGGTCGACTTGCCGGCCCCGTTGGGCCCGACCATCCCGATCTTGGCTCCGGGGAAGAAGGACATCGAGACGTCATCGAGGATGACCTTCTCGTTGTGCGCCTTGCGCGCGCGAACCATGGTGTAGATGTAGTCGGCCATGGGGGCAGGCTATCCACTCCCGCCCCCATGCCCGAATCGTCCACCAGGCTCACGCGGACACCGCTTCGACCTCCTCGGGCTCGTGCGCGGCGACCGGCTCCTCGGGGGCCGGCGGCTCCCCCTTCGCCCCGGCCGTCACGGGGGGCGCCCCCCAGGACTGCCCGTCCTGCCCCTCCTCCTGCTCGAGCCGCTCCTTCAGCCGGTCGTACCCGCCCTCCCCGGCGGCCTGCGCGGCGGGGTCGCCGCCACGTCCGGACTTCACGTACTCCGTCGTCCCGAAGGTCAGGTCGTGGCCGACGCTGTAGGCATCGATGTCGGCCGAGGACCCCCACGAGTCGTCGGCCCGCTGGAAGTCGTTGATCGTCAGGCGGCCACGAACGACAACGGGGTCGCCCTTGTGCAACGACGTGTGCGAGTTCATCCCCAGCGATCGGTAGGTCGCGACGTTGTAGTAGCTCGTCGGACCGTCGACGAAGACACCCTCCCGGTTGCGCCGGCGCGCGTTGGTGGCGAGCCGGAAGATGGTGAACTGCACCCCCGCGCGGGTGGTGCGGTGCTCGGGGTCGGCGACGAGGCGCCCGGCGACGGTCAGCTCGGTCTCGTTCATCAGGTGGTCCTCTCTCCCGCCCACTCGGCTGGTGGGCTCGTGGAACCACCCTCGCGAGTCTGCGCTCGAGGGACCACGGACCGCCACAGGGATGTGGACCGCGACGGGTGCCGGTCGACCTTGTGGATGGTCAGCGCAGGACGTGCAGCAGGTCCGCGCGGGTGTCGGCGTGCTCGGAGATGACCTGGTGCACCGGCTCGACGACGCGCTCGTCCGCGACCCGACCGATGGACGTGCGCAGCCGGCCCCGGACCACCGCCGCGCGCCGGCGGGACCCGATTCGGGCCAGCCACCGCGCCAGTGCGGCGAGGAGGAGACCGGCGAGCAGCCCCCCGACGAGCAGCAGGAAGGGCGTGGCGAAGGGCCCCACGTCGAAGGTCGGGATCTCGGGCAGCTGCAGCCAGGCAGCGGCGCCGATGACGAAGAGCCAGACCAGTCCGACCACCACGGCAAGGGCGAAGACGACCTGCAGCGCCCCGAAGGCCGGCCACCACAGCGGCTTGCCCGCCCGCAACGACGTCGCGAGCACCGCCTGGTCGAGGTCGTCCGCGAGGTCGTGGTCGGCCGGTCGCGCGGCGTCGGCGACGGCATCCGCCCAGCGGGTCGGCAGGCCCTCCCCCGCGCTGGTCCCGATGCGTCGGGCGGCCAGGTCGACCGCGGCGCGCGCGGCCGGCGCCGGCGGTGGGATCGAGGAGCGGCCGAGCACGGCGCGCATGTCCTGCTCGGTGATGTCGGGGACGTCCGTGTCTTTCCGGTCGAGCCGCAGGCGCCTCAACGGTGCCGGCCGGAAGACGCGAGCCCACCGGGTGAACGGCCACCCGGTCCGTGCCCACGACTCCAGGCGGTAGTCCCGGGCGACGGCGTCGACGACGGTCGGGACGCCCGCGCTGCGGCACAGGGCGTCGACGAGCTCCTCGCGGGCGCGGTCGGAGACCCCCGCGTCGGTGTCCGCGACGGAGTCACCCAGCCCCTCGGCAGCGGTGCGCAGGTCCGCGGCCAGCCGGTGCCGCACGGCGTCCGCGTGCTCCACGGCGCGCTCGAGGTGGGCGCGCAGCTCGTCGATCCCGACCGCGGTGACGGTCGAGGTGGCGATGACCTCGTGACGGTCCAGACCGTCGCGCTCGAGCAGCCGTGTCAGGTCCGCCGTGACCTGCTCCTGCCCGCCCCGGGGCAGGCGGTCAACCTGGTTGAGGACGACGAGCGTGACCGCGCCGTACTCGTGCAGGACCCGCACGTACTCGTCGTGGAGGACCGAGTCCGCGTACTTCTGCGGGTCGGTGACCCAGACGAAGACGTCGACGAGCTCGAGGACCCGGCGCGCCTCCTCCCGGTTGGCTTCCTCCCGCGAGTCGAAGTCGGGCAGGTCGACGAGGACGAGGCCGTCCAGGTCCGAGCCGCCGGACGTGGGGACCTGGTGTCGGGCGCCCACGGACAGCCAGTCGAGCAGCTCGCCGGCCGGCTCGTCACCCCACACCGCGGCCGTCGGCGTGGAGGTCGTGGGTCGGCGCAGGCCGACCGTGGCGACGTCCGCACCGACCAGCGCGTTGAAGAGCGAGGACTTGCCCGACCCGGTCGCCCCGGCCAGTGCCACGACGGTGCGTCCCCCGACCAGGGCGCTGCGCTCCGAGACCTTGCCGAGGACCTCGCGTGCCCGTGCGGCGGGACCGGGCTCGAGGCGCGCGCCGCCGCTCGCGAGGGCCCGCGCGAGCGCCTCGGTGCGGGAGGTGATCTCCTCCACGGCGAGCGCGGAGGAGGCGTCCCTGCGGCGAAGGGCGGGCAGCGGGCTCATCGCAGGCCCTCCTCGACGGCGGCGACGGCCTTCTGCAGGCGCCGGATCCGGGCCTCGCTGACGGTCAGCTCGCCGGTCACCGCCGTGTAGCGCTCCCGCTCGGCGGTGAAGAGGGCGTCCACGCGCTCCAGCAGGAGCTGCCGTGCCTTCTTCGCCATCTCGCGCACGGCCTGGTCGCCGAAGACCGCCTCCAGCACCTTCTGGGCCAGCGCGGTGGTCCCGCCGGCGATGGCGACCTCGGGGGCGACGAGCACCCCACCGGTGTGGGCGAAGGAGACGAGCATGAGGAACAGGCCGATGCCGTTGACCCCGTAGGCGGCCACCCGCGCGTTGGTGCGCCGGTTGGCGCCCTCGGCCCGGACGATGTCGAGCACATCGCCCTGCCAGTCGCGCACGAGCCGCTCGACCTCCTCCTCGATCCCCCGCGAGGACCGGGCGAGCTCGGGGTGCTCGTCGAGGACGACCGGTCCCGCCTCGGTGCCGCGCCAGGTGCGGGCGACCGTCGCCGCGGCCGTGTCGGCCTCGGCCAGCAGGAGTGCCGAGACGCCGGTCTGCAGGGCCTCGTCCAGCTCGGCGGTCGGCTCGGGGCCGCGCACCGAGGCGGTGACGCGGTCACGGACCCGGGCGACCCCCTTCTCCACCTTGCGGAAGAACTCCCCGGTCCCGACGAACTCCTGCCACCGGGCCAGGACCTCGCCGCGCAGGAGCTGGCCGTCCTTCATCCCCTCGGTGACACCCTCCTCGGCGCGGTCGTAGGCGTCGTAGACGACCTTGACCAGACCGGCGACCTCGTCCCGCTGTGCGCGAGTGGCACCGACGAGCGACTCGAGGCGACCCTCGAGCGAGCGCAGGGCGCCCTCGAGCGTCTGGCGGACGATGATGCTGCGGGCCTTCTGGTCCCCGGCGAGCGCGGTGAGCCAGCCGCGGATCCGGGCGATGTCCTCCTCGGGGACGAGGCCCTGGTCGTCGAGGTCGGCCTCGGGCACGGTGAAGACGGGCGCGGTGCCCATCCCCTGCCCACGCAGCATCTCGACGAGGTGGGAGCGCACCTCGGCCGCCCCCGGCCGGTCGACCCGGTCGAGGACGATCGCCACCGCGGTGCCCCGGTCGGAGGCCTGGCGCAGCAGCCGCCACGGGATGGCGTCGGCGTAGCGCGCGGCCGTCGTGACGAAGAGCCACAGGTCGGCGGCGGCCAGGAGCTGGACGGCCAGCTCGCGGTTGGCGGAGACGACCGAGTCGATGTCCGGGGCATCGAGGATCGCCATCCCCGGAGGGAGGCTCTCGGAGGCCTGCAGACGCACCGTCCCGGGCTGGGGATCGGCGTCGCCACCGGTGACCCGGGCGAGCGAAGGGAGGACCCGCCCGTCCCTGAACCACGGCGCGTCGTCGGGGTGGTGGATGAGGACCGGGCTGGTGGTCGTCGGCCGGAGCACGCCGGAGCGCGAGACCTCACGGCGGAGGATGGAGTTGATCAGCGTCGACTTGCCGGCGCCGGTCGACCCGCCGACCACGGCCAGCAGGGGCGCATCCATCGACGCCAGCCGGGGGATGACGTGGTCGTCGAGCTGGTCGAGGAGCGCGGCACGCTCCCGGGCGGCCTCCCGGGTGGACTCCAGGTCCAGGGGGAGATCGCTGCGCTCGATCTCGTCACGGAGGGCGGAGACCCGCGCGAGCATGTCATCGAGGCCGACCTGCCCTGCGCTCTTCCCAGCCATGGGCACACCCTATCCAGCGGGATGGCCACCGCCGGCACATGCGTGACTCGTGGCCGGGGCACCGAGGGCCCGCACCGTGTGCCCCCGGCGAGACTCGAACTCGCGACCTCGGGATTAGAAAGCCCTTGCTCTGTCCAACTGAGCTACGGAGGCATCCCCCGGTCGCGGATGTCCACGACGAGGGCGGGCTTCAGTGTAGTGAGCCGTGCGACCTGACATGATCGGAGCCATGTCCGCGAGAGTCACCGTGCGTGAGGCGGAGGTCGACGACGGCCTCGCCGACCTCGGGCTGCTCGACGACGGCGAGCGCGCCCGGGCCGAGCGCAAGCGCGACCCGGCCCCCTTCGTCACCGGGCACGCCCTCGTGCGCCGCACGCTGGGTGAGCTCCTCGACAGGGACCCGGCCGGCCTGACGTTCGAGCGACGGTGCACCACCTGCCGCAGCGAGCTGCACGGCAAGCCGAGCCTCGTCGACGTCCCGGGGTGGCACTTCTCACTCTCCTACACCTCCGCGCTGGCCGTCGTGGTCGCCGCGGAGGGGATCGATGTCGGCGTCGACACCGAGGACCTCACGGACGCCGACTTCGAGGGCTTCGCGGACGTCACCCTGGCGCGCGAGGAGGTCGCGGCCTTCGAGGGACTGACCGGGCGCGACCTGCTCATCGCCCGGGCCCGGGTCTGGGCCCGCAAGGAGGCGATCCTCAAGGCGACCGGCCACGGCCTGGTCGTGGACCCGTCGGAGATCCTCGTGACCGGACCGCTCGAGGCGCCGGGCCTCGTCGCCTGGCGTGCCGAGGAGCCGGCACCGCCGGCCGTCTCCCTCGTCGACCTCGACCTCACGACCGCCAACCACCGCGCGGCCGTCGCGGGCCTCACCGACCAACCGCTCGAGATCGTCGGCGGCTGACTACCCGATGCCGGCGAACTCGCGTCGCCGGGCGGTCATCGAGTCGAGCAGCACCCGCTCCCGCATCAGCGTCTGCGCGTCCACAGGGTGCCGGTGCATACGTCGGCGCAGCAGGGCCAGCTCCGAGGCGCAGTCCTGGAAGCTGCGCATGGACGTCGTGCCGACGTTCCCTCGGTGGTGCTTCGCCCACGAGCGGGCCTGCCGACGGGACTTCATCGACGAGAGCATCCCCACCTCGTCGCTCGTGAGCCACCCGGTCGCGGCGTACGGAGTGAGGAACTCCCCGATGATCCGCCCCTCACGGCGTCGCGCCCACACGACGAAGGTCAGGAAGGCGACGAAGGCGACGAACCCGCCCGCGAGTCCGAGGAGCAGTCCGGCACCGTCGCCGGAGGAGGCGGAGAGGTTCCACAGCCCGTGCAGCAGCACGGCCGCGCACCACCCGATGAACGGGGCCACGACCTTGGTGGACCGGGAGTGCGAGACCGCGGCCAGGCCGACACCGATCCCGATCATCGTCGTGAACATCGGGTGCAGGAACGGGCTGATGATCCCGCGCATGACGAAGGTCATGGCGAAGCCACCGAGGCCGTGCTCGATCGCCGCCCCCGCGAAGTACTGGATGTTCTCGGTGAACGCGAAGCCCGCGGCGACGATGCCGGCATAGACGACGCCGTCGGTCAGGCCGTTGAACTCGTGCCTCATGAACCACCACATGACGAGCAGGAAGAGCCCCTTGAAGGTCTCCTCCGTGAACGGCGCGACGAGCACGGCGGTGAGCATGCTGGCCGACCGCTGGTCGGTGACACCCATGAGAAAGGCGCCGCCGAGCGAGTTGACGACGATCGCCAACGCCGTCGAACCGAGCGCTCCGTAGAGGAAGGCGGTCACGAGGTAGCGCCACGGCTCGGCCTCGAAGCGGTCGAGCCACAGGAAGAGCGGGAGGACCAGGGTCAACGGCAGCAGCGCCGCGAGGAGACCGATGACCGTCCACACCACGCCGAAGCTGTAGCCGTAGAGCAGGGCGAAGAGCGAGGCGAGCACCAGGGAGACGGTGACGACGAGTCCGCCGAGCAGCCACCTGCGCAGCCGTGGCCGCGGGGTGGGGTTCATCTGCGCCTGGGCCGTCACGTACTGGGGGGTGTACTGCTGGTACTGCAGCCACGCCTGCTGCTCGGCAGGCGGCGGGGCGGCGGGCCCGGGCTGGGGCGGCGATGAGCTCATGCCCACACGCTAATCGAGCGCGGGCAGCGCACGAGCACACGTTCTCGGCCGTCGTGGGTGCCCACCCGGGGTGGATAGGGTGATCGGCGTGACTGCACCGACCCAATCCCCGTCCGAACGCATCGTCTGGATCGACTGCGAGATGACCGGCCTCTCCCTCGAGCACGACGCGCTCATCGAGGTCGCCGCGCTGGTCACCGACTACGAGCTGGAGCAGGTGGGTGAGGGCATCGACGTCATCATCCGACCGCCCGAGGCCGCCCTGACCCAGATGAACGACTTCGTGCGCACCATGCACACCACCTCCGGGCTGCTCGACGTCCTCGCCGAGGGCATGTCGCTGACCGACGCCGAGGAGGCCGTGCTCGCGCACATCAAGGAGCTCGTGCCGGAGGCGGGCAAGGCCCCGCTCGGGGGCAACAGCGTCGCGACCGACCGCGCCTTCCTGCAGCGGGACATGGCCGACCTCGAAGGCCACCTCCACTACCGGATGATCGACGTCTCCTCCATCAAGGAGCTCGCCCGTCGCTGGTACCCGCGCTCCTACTTCGCCGCCCCGACGAAGAGCGGCGGTCACCGGGCGCTGGCCGACATCACCGAGTCGATCGCCGAGCTGCGCTACTACCGCGAGGCGGTCTTCCTGCCCCCGCCCGGCCTCGGGACCGCGGAGCTGAAGACGATCGCGGCCAAGTACCAGGTCGGCTGACGCCCCGACACGAGAAGGCCCCCGGACGATGTCGTCCGGGGGGCCTTCTGCATGGGGTGAGTAACGGGACTTGAACCCGCGACCCTCGCGACCACAACGCGATGCTCTACCAGCTGAGCTATACCCACCATGTTGCCCTGTCTTGGGCAGCGCGGACCATCGTACCTGCTCCGGAGCAGTGCTCATGACCACCCCGCTCCCCGGCGCCCCCGAGCACCCTGCCTCCGACGGGTTGCGGCGTCGATCAGGCACGATGGACGGGTGACGACTTCCGCGAACCCGCTGCCTCCCTTCGCCCGCGCCCTGGGCGCGATGCTCGCCGCCGTGGCCCTGATGGCCGCCTCGGTCATCATCGCCTCACCGGCGGACGCACACGCCCGCCTGGAGGGATCCAGCCCCCAGGACGGCGCCACGCTCTCCGCCGTGCCGCCGGAGATCATGCTGCGCTTCAACGAGCCGATCGAGGCGGGCCTGAACCAGGTCAGCGTGAAGTCCGGCTCGACCGAGGTCGCCAAGGGCGACCCCCAGGTCGACGGGTCGAACGTCTACCAGCCGATCGAGTACACGATGGACCCCGGCGAGTACACCGTCACCTACAAGGTGGTCAGTGCCGACGGGCACCCCGTGAGCGGCTCCTTCACCTTCACCTACTCGCCCGCGGACAACGACGGACAGGTCGACGAGGACACGGACGCCACCCCCTACTCACCGTCGGAGACCTCCTCGCCGGCCGAGTCGGAGGAGACATCGCCGACCGAGGGCTCGAGCGAGTCGCCCGCGGAGGAGACCTCCACGCCCGCCGAGGAGTCGAGCGAGGAGGGCGGGTCGAGCCCGAGCGAGACCGCCACGGCCACCGACGAGTCCCCGACCCCCGAGGCGGACGCGGGCGAGGAGACCGCCCAGGAGACCACCTCCCCGTGGTGGTGGGCCCTCGCCGTGGGCGCACTCGTCGTGGTCATCGGTGGGCTGGTGATGCTCGTGCGCGGCCGTCGGGACCACGAGGACGAGGAGACCCCGCGCGGCTGACCCGCCGCGACGCGACGAAGGCCCCGGACGCGATGTCCGGGGCCTTCGTCGTGGTGGTGCGCCAACAGGGACTTGAACCCCGAACCCGCTGATTAAGAGTCAGCTGCTCTGCCAATTGAGCTATTGGCGCGCGAGGAGAGACATTAGCAGGCTCGTGGCCGAGCGCGAAATCGGCTGCCACCAGCCGACGTCGGGCACGACGAAGGGGGTCGGTCCAGCCGGACCGACCCCCTCGCCAGATCTCTCGTCAGCTCACCAGGAGCGCTTGGCGCGCTGGCGCTCCCACTTCTTGTGCTTGCGGCTGGTGGAGACCATCTTCAACACGATGACCGCGCCCACGGCCGCCGCGGCCATGGCGACACGGTCCATGCGCAGCTCGCCGGACTCGGTCCTGACCGCGCTGTCGACGGAGGCCTTCAGCGACTCCTTCTGGCGGGCGACGACGTTCTTCGGCGCAGCCCGCACGCTCAGCTCGTCGATCGTCTGGGCCAGTCGGTCGCGGGTCGTGACGATGTCGTTCTCGAGCTTGGTGATGCTCGGGTTCTCGTTGCTCACGTGGTGTTCCGTCCTTACTCGATGCCGAGGTCCCGGCGGATACGGGCAACGTGGCCCGTCGCCTTGACGTTGTAACGGGCGTGGGTGACCACACCATCTTCTCCGACGACGACCGTCGAGCGGATGACTCCCTCGACGATCTTGCCGTACAGCTTCTTCTCACCATAGGCGCCCCAGGCCGTCATCACGGACTTGTCGGCGTCGGAGAGCAGTGTGATCGTCAGGCCATCGCGCTCCCGGAACTTCGCGAGCTTCTCGGACGCGTCCGGCGAGATCCCGATGACCTCGGTGTCGGCGGCGCGCAGCGCCTCCAGGGAGTCGCTGAAGTCGCAGGCCTGGGCCGTGCAGCCCGGCGTCATCGCCGCCGGGTAGAAGTAGACGATGACCCGCTTGCCGCGGAAGTCGCTCAACGACACGGGCGTGCCGGTGTCATCAGGGAGGGTGAAGTCCGGGGCGGGATCGCCCGGGGTGAGTCTCTCGCCCACGAATGCCTCGCAATCTGCCTGTGCGTCGATGCCGGAGGACGGGGACAAACCTATCCCAGCGCGTGCCTCCCGGGCAGCCGGAGACCGATGGGCGCAAGATGCAAACCATATGCAATAGTGGACTCTCCTGCCCCGACTGACGAGGAGATGCTGCGATGCACGTCCCCGACGGATTCCTCGACGGCCCCACCTCGGTGGGCACCGCTGCCATTGCGGCGGCGGGCATCGGGGTGGCCCTGTGGCGCAGCCGCTCCTCGCTCGACGACCGGAGCGCCCCGATGGCGGGGATGGCCGCCGTCTTCGTCTTCGCCGCACAGATGCTCAACTTCCCCGTCGGCGCCGGCACCTCCGGGCACCTGCTCGGCGGGGCCCTCGCCGCGGTCCTCGTGGGGCCGTGGACGGCGACCCTGTGCATCACCGTCGTGCTCGTCGTGCAGGCGCTGCTCTTCGCCGACGGCGGCATCACCGCGCTCGGGACCAATGTCACCCTCATGGCCGTGGTCGGCGTGTGGGTGGGGTGGGCGGTTTTCCGTGGCGCCGCCCTGGTCCTGCCCCGGCGCACCACCTCGGTGCCCGTCGCGGCCGCAGTCGCCGCCTTCGTCTCCGTGCCGGTGACGGCCCTGGCCTTCGTCGGGATGTACGCGGTCGGGGGCCAGGCACCGATCCCCCTCGACACCCTGACCACGGCCATGCTCTCGTGGCACGCCCTCATCGGGATCGGCGAGGCCGTGATCACCTTCCTCGTCGTCGGGTCCATCACGACCGCCCGCCCGGACCTGGTGCGTGGAGCCGCGGGGCGACGACCAGCCGATCTGGCGCGGCGTGAAGTGGAGGTCCCGGCATGAAGCACCGGATCAGCACGCGGGCCGTCGTCCTCAGCGGCGTGGCCGTCGCCCTGCTCCTCGCCGCGGTCGTGTCCTTCTACGCGTCGGGATCACCCGACGGGCTGGAGCGCGTCGCCGAGAACCTCGGCTTCGACGGGACCGCCGGCGAGCACGCGGCCGGTGACTCCCCCCTGGCCGACTACGGCGTCAGCGGCATCGGGGACGCTCGCCTGTCCGGTGGTCTGGCGGGGGTCATCGGCCTCTCCGTCGTCGGGATCGTCATGTACGGCCTGACCCGTCTGCTGCGTCGCGGCGACTCCGACTCGACGGAGGACTGAGTGGGCGGCCCCCGCGGCCGCTCCCTGCACGTCGCCGGAAACTCCGTCGTGCACCGGCTGCCCGCCCACGTGAAGGTCGTCGCGCTCCTCGTCTTCGTCGGAGCGGTCGTGGCGACCCCGCGCGAGGCCTTCTGGGCCTACGGGCTGCACGCGGTGGCGCTGCTGGCGGCGATCGTCATCTCGACCGTCCCGTTCCGGGTGCTGCTGCCCCGGCTGGTGATCGAACTCCCCTTCGTCGTCTTCGCGCTGCTCATGCCCTTCGTCGCGGTGGGGCCGCAGACGCAGGTCGGTCCGCTGTCGTTGTCCGTCGCCGGCCTGTGGGGCGCATGGGCACTGCTGGCGAAGGGGACGCTGGGCGCCCTGGCATCACTGCTCCTGGCGGCCACGACCTCCGCGACCGACCTGGTCGGTGGGCTGGCCCGACTGCGCCTGCCACGACGTCTGGTGGAGATACTGGCCTTCATGATCCGCTACCTCGACGTCGTCACCGGGGAGCTGCGACGCATGCGCATCGCCCGGGAGTCCCGCGGCTTCGCCGGCCGGTCGTTGGCCGCCTGGCCGGTCGTCGCCGGCTCCGCCGGAGCCCTGTTCATCCGCTCCTTCGAGCGCGGCGAGCGCGTGCACCTGGCGATGCTCTCCCGCCGCTACACCGGCGAGCTGCACCTCGGTGCGGGACCGTCCGCACCCGAGGTGTCGTGGGTGCGTGCGCTCGCGCTCCCCTCGGTCGCCGCGCTCGTCGCGGCGGTCGCCATCGGCACCGGGGCGTGGGCATGAGCACACCGGTCGTCGAGCTGCGCGGGCTCCGGCACGCCTACCCCGACGGGCACGAGGCGCTGCGCGGCGTCGACCTGCACGTGCATCCGCGCGAGCGGGTCGCCCTGCTCGGCCCGAACGGCGCGGGCAAGACCACGCTCGTGCTCCACCTCAACGGCGTGCTGCGCCCCGACTCCGGAAGCGTGACGATCTCGGGACTGCCGGTCGCCGACGAGTCCCTGCTCGAGGTGCGCCGGCGGGTGGGGATCGTCTTCCAGGACCCGGACGACCAGCTCTTCATGCCGACGGTGCGCCAGGACGTCGCCTTCGGGCCCCGGAACCTCGGCCTGCGCGGCGACGAGCTCGAGTCGCGGGTGGACTCGGCGCTGGCAGCGGTCGAGGTGTCGGACCTGGCCGATCGCCCCCCGCACCACCTGTCCTTCGGCCAGCGGCGCCGGGTGGCGATCGCGACGGTGCTGGCGATGGAGCCGGAGATCCTCGTCCTCGACGAGCCGAGCAGCAACCTCGACCCGGCGGCACGCCGGGAGGTCGCCGACATCCTGCGGGGGCTGGACGTCACCGTCCTCATGGTCACGCACGACCTGCCCTACGCCCTCGAGCTGTGCGAGCGCTCCGTGCTGCTCTCGGACGGCCGGGTGGTCGGTGACGGCCCGACGGCCGAGATCCTCGGAGATCGTGAGCTCATGGCCGCCCACCGGCTCGAGCTGCCCTACGGCTTCGACCCCGCGTCGGTGCCAGCGGCGACGCGCAGGGCGGACTGAGACCGACCCGGAGTCTCGCTGGCCCGCAGTCAGGCTGCGTGGAGGAGCTCCGCGTAGACGGCTTCGAGGGGTGAGCGGTAGTCGGGCGGCGGATGAACGTCCGTCCGCCAGCGCTGCGGACCAGGTGGAGCCGATCCCGGCACAGCCCGGGGCCGTGGAGGGCGCCCGGCTCCGAAGACAGGTGGCGCCGGGCAGTCGTGGGTGCAGCCGGTGGGTGTGGTGAAGCGGATCTCGTGGGGGCCCGCGTCGGGTTCGAGACCGGTGGCCATGACCTCGACAGTCCAGCCGGACTCCTCCTTGACCAGATTGTGGCACTGGCACAGGCCCGCACCGTTGGCGGCGCTCGTTGCTCCGCCGTGGGCGGCGGGAGTGACGTGGTCGATCTGACGGGCGGGCGCGTCGCACCACGGCACACGACACGTGGGGTCGCGCAACTCGAGCAGGCGCCTCAGGCCGCCATGGAAGAAGCGCCTGCGGGAGTCCAAGGCGACCACGTCGCGGCCGTCGGGGCTGGTCCAGAGCCGGCGTAGCCAGAACCCCGCGCGCCGTGCCCCGTCCGCCGTCCGGTCGCCTGTGCCATCGGACTCCTCATGGGTGTCCTCCTCGAGGAGACGCAGCAGGTGCTCACGCGTCATCGAGGTCGGCACGGGTCCCCAGCCGGGCATCTCCACCCTTCCCCTTCCGGCCCGGCTGGCGCTCTGGCGGGAGTCGCTGCCACCTCCGCGGGAGTCGCCGTCGCTCTCGTGGTGTTCGCAGCCGGGAGCGGTCGCGTCCGCCTGAGCGGGGAAGAAAGCGGCCTCGTCCATGACCAGACCCACTTCGACCGGCTGGGCTTCTCCTTCGGCGCGCCCCGACAAGCGCTCCAGGGCAGTGTCGGCCAGCCACGCCCCTCGACCTCGATCATCGTCCGCGCGGGCCGCGTCGACCTGCGGGTCACCGGTGGCCACGAATCGGGTCTTCTCCGCCGCCAGCAGTGAGGCATGCGCACCGACCACGTCGGTCATCCGTCCCAGCACGCTCAGGTAGGCCATCCCGTCCGGCGCGGGTCGCACACCCACGCGCCGGGAGGCGGCCGCCCGGGCCCGGCGCTCGACCACCGCCTCCGGGTCCAGGTCGACGCACGTCCGCCGGGCCGCATCGCCGAGGGCTTTGTCCCCCAACCGGGACAGCTCGCCCGCCATGCGTGCGTCGGCCTCCCTGCGGTCGTGCGGGTCGAGGCAGGCGGTCTCCCGGGCGATGATCGTCGCGCGCCACTCACTGACCTCGCCCCGAGACAACGCACCCATCACCCGGGGCAGGTCCGAGACCAGAGCCTTGGCCAGGCCCACGTGCCGGTCCGCCTGTGACGGTGAGCACCGCCGCTCCAACGCGACCTCCGCCCGGGCCGCACTGCGACGACAGGTCACCTCGCGCGCGCTCAACTCACCCCGCCCGGCAGCGCTCGCGGCGTCGTCGTCACGCTGCTGCACGAACTGGACGGTGGCCCTGGCCTGCACCGCTGCGACCGAGGCCTTGACCGCCTCCGCCGCATCGATGACCTCCAGCAACTCCCCCGCCGTCAGACCCTCCACATCCGCAGCAACACTGTCGGACAGGCGTGCCATGGTCGAGGCAAGCATGCTCGGCAGGCCCTCCCTCGGCCCATCCACCTGCTGCGTCGACTGCTCCATCACGAGCTCCTTCCCTGACTCCATTCGAACACACGTTCGATACAACCGTCAAGAGAGCGGGCAGACGACATTCGATGACGCGGACGAGTCAGTCGGTCACTCCGACGAGCACCGACTCGATGACGATCTCGCTCCGCAGACTGGCGGCGATGAAACACTCGCGGTGCGCGACCTCGACCAGACGCTCGATCTTGGCGCGCGGAGGGCTGCCGGTGAAGGTGATGCGCGGCCGGAGCACGATGTGCGTCAGCCACATCGGCCGGCTCTCCTCGGGCATGTGGCCAATCGCCTCGTCGCGGTAGTCCACGACGTCGAGACGGGCCCTGGCCGCGACGGCGAGGAAGGACAGCAGCTGGCAGCTGCTGGCAGCAGCCACGAGGAGTTGCTCGGGGTTGGGGCGGTCCGGGTCCCCGAGGAAGGCACCCGCGCTGCTCGCACGCACCGTCTCGCCCGCCACCCCCAGCTCGTGCTCACGGGGGTAGGCGTCGTAGCCCGCGGCGGTCGAACCGGCCCAGCGCAGGGAGGTCGTGAAGGAGTGGTCGCTCACCCCGCTTAGACTGCCTGATCGAGCCGAAGTGGTGGAACAGGCAGACACGCGGCACTTAGGATGCCGTGCCCATTGGGTGTGCGGGTTCAAGTCCCGCCTTCGGCACCCTTCGAGACGGTTGCTGCGCAACCTCCTCAGGGAGCAAAGGTAAGACGGTTGCTGCGCAACCTCCTCAGAGAACTGAGAGATGCTCCCGCAGCAGCGGGACCATCCCCCGGAAGGCACGACCCCGGTGGCTGATCGCGTTCTTCTCGGTGTCCGAGTACTGCGCGAGCGAGCGGGTGTCCCCGTCAGGAACAAAGATCGGGTCGTACCCGAAGCCGTTCTCCCCCACAGGTACCCGAGCGATGAGACCCGGGACGCTCCCTTCGCTCACGACCGTCGCCCCACCGGGGACGGCGAGCGCGGCCGCGCACCGGAAGGCTGCCCGCCGGTGCTCGTCCGGCACGTCCGCGAGCTGGTCGAGCAGCAGCTGGAGGTTGCGGCGGTCCTTCTCGGCGCGCGACAGGTCCTCGCCGCCGTGCAGCCCGGACCACCGGGCGGAGAAGATCCCGGGTGCGCCCCCGAGGACGTCCACCGCGAGTCCCGAGTCGTCAGCGAGCGAAGGGAGGGACGTCGCCCGGGCGACGTGCTCGGCCTTCAACCGGGCGTTGCCGGCGAAGGTCACCTCGGTCTCCGGGATCTCGCCGACCTCCGGGAAAGCCGCCATCGAGACGATCTCGAGGTCCGGCCCCGCAGCGCTCGAGGAAGCGGCCAGGATCTCCCGCAGCTCCTTGACCTTGTGCTCGTTGTGCGTCGCGAGGACGACCCGAGGGGTCACGGCCGGCGCTCCCGCGGGGTCTCGGCGAGCGCGGCCTGCTGCTTCCCGGTGAGGTCGGCGCAGCCCGTGGTCGCCAGGTCGAGCAGCTCACCGAGGAGCTCCCGGTCGAAGGGGGCACCCTCGGCCGTCCCCTGGACCTCCACGAAGTCACCGGTCCCGGTCATCACGACGTTCATGTCGGTCTCCGCGGTCGAGTCCTCCGGGTAGTCCAGGTCGCAGACGGCCTGCCCGCCGACGACGCCGACGGACACCGCCGCGATGGAGCCGGTGAGGGGCTTGGCGGACGCTGCGATGAGCCCACGGCTCCGAGCGTCCTCGATCGCGTCGGCGAGGGCCACGTAGGCGCCCGTGATCGCCGCGGTGCGGGTACCGCCGTCGGCCTGGAGCACGTCGCAGTCGAGGATGATCGTGTTCTCCCCCAGCGCCTTCGTGTCGATGACGGCGCGCAGGCTGCGCCCGATCAGGCGGGAGATCTCGTGCGTGCGGCCGCCGACCTTCCCCTTGCGGGACTCGCGGCCGCTGCGGGTGTTGGTGCTGCGCGGCAGCATCTCGTACTCGGCCGTGACCCACCCGGTGCCCTGGCCCTTGAGCCAGCGCGGCACACCG
The DNA here is from genome assembly GCF_029510815.1 of Janibacter sp. DB-40. Classification (NCBI taxonomy): domain Bacteria; kingdom Bacillati; phylum Actinomycetota; class Actinomycetes; order Micrococcales; family Intrasporangiaceae; genus Janibacter; species Janibacter sp. DB-40. The sequence goes on from NZ_CP120360.1 coordinate 2,234,315, forward strand.
GCCTCGAAGGACGCCGCGACGAGGACGCGGGTCTTGCCGAACTCGACGAGGACGGAGCCCTCCGCGTGGTCGAGCCAGTTGCGGGTGAGGCGCACCTCGCGCAGCTGCTCGGGGGTGCGTCCGTCATGGCGGGGGGTGGTGTCAGTCATGCGCTCAGGCTAACGACCGGCCGGGTCCGTACCCTCAGGGCATGGACGCACGCACGCGGATCGGCCTGACCGGCGGGGGCAGCACCCTGCTCCACGTGGCCGAGTCCAAGGAGGCCGGCGGGCCGGTCGTGCTCGTGCTGCCGGCCATGGGGATCCCGGCCGGCTACTACGGGCCCTTCGTCGACGACCTCGCCCGAGCCGGTGTCACCGCCGCCGTCGCCGACTACCCCGGTCAGGGTGAGGCGAGGCCGGGCGTCGGCCGCGACCACGACCACGGGTACACCGAGGTGGCCCACGACTGGCTGCAGCGGGTCGTGGAGGCAGTGCGAAGGGAGCACGACGGCGCCCTCGTGGTCCTCGGCCACTCCCTCGGCGGGCACGTCCTGCTGACCCACCTGGCGGGGGACGAGCCGCTCGCGGACGCGGCCGTCCTCATCGGCGCGGGCACGCCCTTCTGGCGCACGCACCGGGGGGTCAGGACGCTCCTGCAGACGCAGTTCATGGGGCTGGTGACCCGCGTGCGGGGGTTCTGGCCCGGCGATCGGCTCGGGTTCGGCGGGCGTCAGCCGCGCACCCTGGTCCGGGAGTGGGCCGCCTTCGCGCGCACCGGACGGCTCGCCCCCGGCGGCCGCCCGGTCGAGGCGGGGTTGCGTGGTGTGAGCCTGCCGGTGCTGGTCGTCGACCTCGACGGTGACGACCTCGCACCGCCGGCGGCGGTCGACGCGCTCGTGTCCAAGCTCCCGTCGGCGCAGGTGGAGCGCTTCACCTTCGCGAAGGGGCCGGGCGACCCGGGGAGGCCGGTCAGCCACTTCTCCTTCGCCCGCTCCCCCGAGCTCATCGGCGAGCGGATCGCCGAGTGGGTGCTGAAGAATGCCGAGGTCAGCGCGTCAGGTCCTGGGTGATCCGCTGGACGTCACCGGCCACCTCGACCCGGGTGCTCGCACCGAGGACCAGCGGCATCATCGGCTGCTGGTGACCGAAGTCGACGTCGAGGACCACCGGCACGTCGAGGTCGCCGAGCGCGTCACGCACGGCCTCGTGCTGCGTCAGGGTCGGCCCGTCCGGGGCGGCCGTCCGGCCGATGAGCACGCCGGTGCACCGGTCGAACCATCCGGCCAGCCGCATCCCGTGCAGCGCGCGGGCAACCTCGAAGGCATTGCCCTCGGCCGCCTCGAGCAGCACGATCGGCGGGTCGGCCTGCTGCCGGGCCCACCCCGGCACGTCGGCGAAGGGGGTCCCCGCCAGAGGTGAGAGCACCTCGATGCACCCACCGACCAGCGGCCCGGCGAAGGCGGCGGACGAGCCCTCCAGCAGCGACCACCCCGTCGGCTCGGTGAGCGTCATCTCGTCGACCTCGGGGTCGGCCGCGTAGTCGTCCCAACCTCCTGCGCGGCGGTGCGTCGCAGCGGTCTGGGTGAGCTCACCCCCTTCGCTCGTGGCCACGTCCAGCCAGTGCAGCAGGCCGGGCGCGGGTGTGTACGGCGTGTCCATGACATTGAGCCCGTGCAGGGTCGCCCAGCCGGAACGCAGGGTGAGCGGCAGCATCGTCGTGGTCGTGTCGGAGAAGCCCACGTACCAGCAGGGGTTGCACTCGGCGAGCAGGTCGAAGTCCAGGTACGGCAGCAGGTCGATCCCGGTCTCACCACCCCACGGCGGCACCACTGCGGCGACGTCCGGGTCGACGAGCAGCGCCATGAGCTCGTCGGCGCGGGCCGCCTTCGATGCGCTCACGTGGTGGTCGTCGCGGTCCCGCAGGCAGACGCCCTCGACGACCTCGAAGCCGCGCCGTCGCAGGTGGGCGACCGCCACGTCCAGCCGCGGCCAGAGAGGTGGGGCCACTCCCGAGCTCGGCGCGGTGACCGCGATCGTGTCACCGGGACGAAGGGGGGCGGGCAGGCGTGCAGGCATGGCGCCAGTCCACCAGTCCCGGGACCCCGCGTCGAGCGGGCCGGCCCGCCGCGGGAGGCCGGACCCACGCACGAAGGCTCAGATCTCGTAGGTCGCGCCGGGCCGCGCCAGCTCGACCTCACCCGGCCAGACCTCCGCGGCCTGGGCCCGGCAGACCTGCGGGTCGTTCCAGGCCGGGATGTGGGTGAGCATCAGGCGCCCGACTCCTCCGGCGTCCACGACGGCCTGCGCGGCGCGGCGGCCGGTGAGGTGGATGCCCCGCGCCTCGTCGCGGCCCTCGACGAAGGCCGAGTCGACGAGCGCCAGGTCGGCCCCGGCGAAGAGGGGCACCAGGGGGTCGCAGGTGTCGGTGTCGCCGCTGTAGGCGAGGACCGTCCCGTCCGCCTCGATGCGGAAGCCGTAGGCCTCGACCGGGTGCTCGACGAGGAAGGGACGCACCACGAAGGGTCCGATGTGGGTGGGGACGCTCGTGGAGAGGCGACGGAAGTCGAGGACCCCGTCCATCCCTCCTTCGTCCATGCCCTCGTAGGCCGCCACGAGGCGCTCAGCCGTCCCGGCGGGGCCGTACACCGGGAGGGGCTGCGACTGCTGGCCGGTGGGGTCGTAGGTGCGCGTGACGTAGAGACCGGTGACGTCGATGCAGTGGTCCGGGTGCAGGTGCGAGAGGACGACCGCATCGAGGTCCGCGAGCGCCGTGTGCCGTTGCAGCGCACCGAGCGCGCCGTTGCCCAGATCGAGGACGAGCCGCCACGTGCGGCCCTCGTGCTCGGCCGTGACCAGGTAGCACGACGCCGGTGAGTCGGGGCCGGCGAAGGAGCCGGAGCAGCCGACGACGGTGAGCCTCATGCATCGTCCCCCGTGTTGCCGATGACCGTCGCCACCTCGGGTCCGAGGAAGCGGCGGGCCAGCGACCTGAACTCGTCCGGGTCCCCCGTCGTGGTGAACCCGTAGCCGGGCCCGGGCAGGGTGTCCGATCGCAGCAGGCCGCGGTCCGCAAGGACACGGTAGACGTCTTTGGCCGTCTCCTCGGCAGATGAGACGAGCGTGACACCGTCACCCATGACGTAGGACAGGACGCCGGTCAGCAGCGGGTAGTGGGTGCACCCCAGGACCAGGGTGTCCACCTCGACCTCGCGGAGGGGGTCGAGGTACTCGTGGGCCACCTCCAGCACCTCGTGGCCGGACGTCGTCCCGGCCTCGACGAGCTCGACGAAGCGCGGGCACGGCTGGGAGAACAGCTGCGCCCGCGGTGCCGCGGCGAAGGCGTCCAGGTAGGCGCGGGAGCGGTGCGTTCCCTCGGTGGAGATCACCCCGATGCGGTGGTTGCGGGTCGCGAGCACCGCCCGCCGCACGGCCGGGCGGATCACCTCGACGACCGGCACGGAGTAGCGCTCGCGCGCGTCGTGCAGCACCGCGGCCGACGCGGTGTTGCAGGCGATGACGAGCACCTTGACGCCGTGGTCGACGAGCCGGTCGAGGCACTCGAGGGCGAACTCGCGGGTCTGCGCGATCGGCCTGGGCCCGTAGGGCGCTCGGGCGGTGTCACCGAGGTAGGCGACCGACTCGTTCGGCAGCTGGTCGATGATCGCGCGGGCGACCGTCAGACCGCCGAAGCCGGAGTCGAAGATCCCGATCGGCTGGGCGGACTCGTCCGTGGGGTCCACCGTCACCCGTCGTCCCCCGGGTCGACGTCGCTGGTGAGCGCCAGGGTGAGCGACTCCTGCAGCCAGGTGAGGAAGTCGTACACGCTCAGGGCGAAGACCGCGGGGTCGTCCGGCTCGAGGTCCTGCGCGACCTCCTCGAGCCGCTCGGCGTCCTCGTCCGTGCGCAGCCCGAGCCGCTCGCCCATCACCAGGCGCACGTCGGTCAGCGCGATCATCACCGCAGGGGCCTGCGCCCGGGTGAGCACCCACTCGTCGTCCTCGACCGCGTCGAGCGTGCGCACCGTCGTCACCAGGTTGGTGTGCTTGCGGCTGCGCAGCCCCTGCTCGGTGAAGCGACGGAACTCGGCCGCCTCCTCCTCGTCCTCGCGGTTGCCGGTGGGGAAGAGCCGGTCCAGGGCGGGATCACGGTCCTCCTGCGAGCCGAAGGACCTGTCGGGGACCCCGACGCCCCCCGTGCCCTCCGTCCAGTCCGGCGCGGTGTCGGTCGTCAGTCCTTCCAGTCCTCCCAACCCCGCGACGATCGCGTCGAAGGGGTCGGAGGGGTCCCCCTTCGCCCGCGTCGTGGGCGCGACGAGGGAGGCGACCTGCTGGCACAGACCGGCCACGACCGCCCGCTCGCGCTCGTCGAGGACGGCGACGAGCCGGTCCCCGTCGGGTCGGAACGCCGTGGCCATCAGGCGTCCTTCTGGAAGGTCGCCCACAGGCCGTAGCCCTGCAGCGCCTCGGTGTCGGCTTCCATCTGCTCCTTGGGGCCGTGCGCGACGACGGCGCGGCCCTTGAGGTGCACGTCCATCATCAGCTTCTGGGCCTGTTGCTTCGGGTATCCGAAATGCGTCTGGAAGACCCAGGTCACGTAGCTCATGAGGTTGACCGGATCGTTCCAGACCAGCGTGATCCACGGGACGTCGACGGACTCGACGGCGTCCGGTTCGACGGTCTGCTGCTCGGCTGGGGCGGTGGACACGCCCACCACCCTAGAGTGGCTGGCGTGACGATCCGACCCAGCACCGCGCTGCTCACCGATCACTACGAGCTGACCATGCTCCAGGCCGCGCTGCACAGCGGAGCAGCGTCCCGCCAGTGCGTCTTCGAGACCTTCGCCCGCCGTCTGCCCCAGGGCCGGCGCTACGGCGTCGCGGCGGGCACGGGACGCGTCCTCGATGCGATCGAGGACTTCCGCTTCGGCGACGCGGAGCTGAGCGACCTGCGCGAGCGGGCGGTGGTGGACGAGCGCACGCTGGACTTCCTGGCCGACTACCGCTTCGAGGGGGACGTGTGGGGGTACGCCGAGGGTGAGACCTACTTCCCCTACTCCCCCGTGCTCGTCGTCGAGTCGGACTTCGCGCACGGGGTGCTGCTGGAGACGGTCATCCTCTCGATCCTCAACCACGACACCGCCGTGGCCTCCGCCGCCTCCCGGATGACCGGCGCGTCCGGCAGCCGTCCGGTCATCGAGATGGGCAGCCGCCGCACCCACGACGAGGCCGCGGTCGCGGCGGCGCGGGCCGCGTACATCGCCGGATTCGCCTCCACCTCCAACCTCGAGGCCGGACGCCGGTACGGGGTGCCGACCGGCGGGACCGCCGCCCACGCCTTCACCCTGCTGCACGAGAGCGAGCGGGAGGCCTTCGAGGCGCAGATCGCCTCCCTCGGCACCGGCACGACCCTCCTGGTGGACACCTACGACGTGACCGAAGGGGTGAGCACGGCCATCGAGGTCGCCGGCACCTCCCTGGGTGGGGTGCGTCTGGACTCGGGTGACCTCGTGGTCCAGGCGAGCGAGGTCCGTGAGCAGCTCGACGCGCTCGGCGCGACCGAGACGCGGATCGTCGTCACCTCCGACCTCGACGAGTACGCCATCGCCGCGCTGGCGGCGGCGCCCGTCGACACCTACGGCGTCGGGACCCGGGTGGTCACCGGCTCGGGTCACCCGACCGCGTCGATGGTCTACAAGCTGGTGGCCCGGGAGGACGACGACGGCCGGATGGTCGGCGTCGCGAAGCAGAGCAAGGACAAGATCTCGATCGGTGGCCGCAAGTACGCCCTGCGCCGCCGCAATGCGATCGGCGTGGTCGAGGCGGAGGTCCTGGGCATCGGCGAGCAACCCGTCAGCGACGGGGACGACCGCGACCTGCTCGTCCCGCTCGTCGCGGGCGGCGAGATCGTCGGTCGAGAGCACTGCACCCTCCGGGCAGCCCGCGCCCGGCACGAGGCGTCGATGGCCGAGCTGCCCCGGTCCGCGCACCAGCTGAGCGAGGGCAGGCCGGCGGTCGACACCGTCTTCCTCACCGAGACGCCGTAGCGACCTCTCAGGAGCGACCCGGGCGCTGTGCGTCCGGGGTAACCCACCCTTCACAGGCCCGGACCCGGGACGAAACATCGTCTTGCGAGTCTCCCCGCATGACCTCGACGCTCGACCCCGCCTCCCCCAGCCGCACCGCAGCCGCAACCCCCACCGGCCCCGTCCGACGGGCCGGCCGGTGGATCGACCACTGGGACCCTGAGGACCCGGACTTCTGGGCGGGTGGCGGCCGGACGACCGCTCTGCGCAACCTGCGGCACTCGGTCGGGGCGGAGTTCCTCGGGTTCTGCGTCTGGGCGGTGTGGAGCGTCGTCGTCCCGCAGCTGCCGGCGGCAGGGTTCGACCTCACCCTCGACGAGCAGTTCTGGCTCATCGCCGTCCCGAGCCTCGTCGGCGCGCTCCTGCGGGTGCCCTACACCTTCGCGGTGCCGCTCTTCGGCGGCCGGAACTGGACGGTGTTCTCCGCCCTGCTCCTCCTCCTGCCGACCCTCGCACTGGCCTGGGTCGTCGGGCGGCCGGAGACCCCCTTCGTCGCCCTGCTCGCGATCGCAGCCCTCGCCGGCTTCGGCGGAGGCAACTTCGCCTCCTCGATGACGAACATCTCCTTCTTCTTCCCCGAGGCCGAGAAGGGAAAGGCGTTGGGGCTCAACGCCGCCGGTGGCAACCTCGGCACCGGGATCGTCCAGCTCGTCATCCCCTCGATCATCGCGATCGGTGCCGGGATCCACCTCGAGCGCGCCGGGCTCGTCTTCGTCCCGCTCGCGCTGCTCGCGGCCCTGGGCGCCTGGCGGGGCATGGACAACCTCAGCACCGCCACCTCCGACCACCGCAGCTGGACGAAGGCCGCCACCCACCCGCACACGTGGGTCATCTCCACGCTGTACATCGGTACCTTCGGGTCCTTCATCGGGTACTCGGCCGCCTTCCCGACCCTGCTGCGGACCCAGTTCCCGGAGGTCACGACGACGATCGCCTTTCTCGGAGCGCTCCTCGGCGCCTTCAGCCGGCCGGTCGGCGGCGCCATCGCCGACCGGCTCGGCGGGGCGCGGGTGACGATCGCCGCCTTCGCGGTCATGGGCCTGGCCGCGGGCTCGGCGATCCTCGCCCTCCATCTCCACTCGTTCGCCCTCTTCCTCGCCTCCTTCCTCGTGCTCTTCACCGGGTCCGGCATCGGCAACGGCGCGACGTACCGGATGATCCCGGCCGTCTTCCGGGCCGGTGCCCGCGACGGGGACGAGCTGGCCGTGGCCCGGCGCGGTGCCGCCGGGTGCATCGGGATCGCCGGCGCGGTCGGCGCCCTCGGTGGCTTCCTCGTCCCCCGCGGCTTCGCGATGTCCGCCACCGCACACGACTCGCTCGTCCCGGCCATCGGCGTCTTCATCGCCGCCTACGTGGTCATGGCGACGCTCACCTGGGCGATCTACCTGCGGCGCGGCGCGCGGCTGAGCGGCGCGGGCATCTGATGACCGAGAGCCACTGCCCCTACTGCGCGCTGCAGTGCGCGATGTCCCTGACCCCCTCCGCCGACGAGAGCGCCCCACCCCTCGACGTGGCGGGCCGGGACTTCCCGACCAACAGAGGAGGGCTGTGCCGCAAGGGGTGGACGTCCGCCGAGCTGCTGCGGGCACCGGACCGGCTCACCGCACCGCTGCTCCGTGGTGATGACGGCGAGCTCCACGAGGTCGCCTGGCACGAGGCCCTGGACGTCCTCGCCGACCGGTTGCGTGGCATCGCCGAGTCGCACGGCCCCGACGCCGTGGCCGTCTTCGGTGGTGGCGGTCTGACCAACGAGAAGGCCTACCAGCTGGGGAAGTTCGCCCGGATCGCCCTGCGCACGAAGAACATCGACTACAACGGTCGCTTCTGCATGGCCTCCGCGGCAGCGGCCGCCAACCGCTCCCTCGGCATGGACCGCGGGCTGCCCTTCCCCGTCACGGATCTCGACGGTTCCGGCGCGGTGCTGCTGCTCGGGAGCAACGTCGCCGAGACGATGCCGCCCTTCCTCGGGCACCTCACGGGCGCGCGCGCCACCGGCGGTCTGCTCGTCGTCGATCCCCGGCGCTCGGCCACGGCGGACCTCGCCGCGCAGGAGCAGGGGCTGCACCTGCAGCCGGTGCCCGGAACCGATCTGGTCGTGCTGCAGGCGATGCTGCACGTCGTCTTCGCCGAGTCGCTCGCCGACGACGCCTATCTCGCGGCACGCACGACCGGGCTCGACGAGGTCATCAGGTCCGTCGCGGCTTGGTGGCCCGAGCGGGCCGAGCAGGTGTGCGGCGTCCCCGCCGACGACCTGCGGGCAGCGGCCCGCATCCTCGCGGCCGCCAGCCCCTCCCGGGGTGGCCCCGGCGCGCACGTGCTCACCGGGCGCGGCGTCGAGCAGTCCACCCAGGGCACCGCGACGGTCACGGCGGCGATCAACCTCTCGCTGGCCCTGGGGCTCGTCGGGCGCGACGGGAGCGGCTACGGTGCCCTCACCGGGCAGGGCAACGGCCAGGGCGGACGCGAGCACGGGCAGAAGGCCGACCAGCTCCCCGGCTATCGGCTGATCGAGGACCCGGAGGCACGCGCGCACGTGGCCGCGGTGTGGGGCGTCGACGCCGACGACCTGCCCGGCGCCGGTCTGCCGGCCGTGGCGCTCCTGCGTTCCCTCGGCACGTCGACCGGCCCCCGGGCACTGCTCGTCCACGGCGCCAACCCGGTCGTCAGCGCGCCCCGGGCCGACGAGGTCGCCGCCCGCCTGCGCTCGCTCGACCTGCTGGTCGTCAGCGACATCGTCCCCTCGGAGACGGCCGCCCTCGCCGACGTCGTCCTGCCCGTCACGCAGTGGGCCGAGGAGGAGGGCACGATGACCACCCTCGAGGGTCGGGTCATCCGGCGACGCACGGCGATCGACCCGCCCTCCGGCGTCGTCTCCGAGCTGTGGGTGTGGGCCGAGCTCGCCGCGCGCCTCGACGCGCCGGGGACCTGGTCGACGGATCCCGCCGAGGTCTTCGACGAGCTCGCCCGAGCCAGCGCGGGAGGCCGCGCGGACTACTCCGGCCTGAGCCACGCGCGCCTCGACCGCGAGCCGGACCTGCACTGGCCCTGCCCCGCAACGGACGAAGGTCGGGCCCCGCATCCCGGCACCCCGCGCGCCTTCCTCGAGCGCTTCCCCACACCGGACGGGCGCGCGCGGCTCGTCGCCGTCGACCACGTCGGACCTGCCGAGCACCTGCGCGCCGATGCGCCGCTCTTCCTCATCACCGGGCGCGTCCTCGAGCACTACCAGTCCGGCTCCCAGACCCGGCGGGTCGCGGCCCTGCACGCCGCGCAGCCCACCCCCTTCGTCGAGGTGCACCCGCTGCTCGCCCACCGCCTGGGGGTGGAGGAGGGTGATGCGCTCGACCTGCGCACCGCGCGGGCCACGGTCACCGCACCCGCCCGGATCACCGATCGCGTCCGTGCCGACACGGTCTTCATGCCCTTCCACTTCGGTGGTGCGGGGGGCGTCAACAGGGCGACCAACGACGCGGTCGACCCGATCTCGTCGATGCCGGAGTTCAAGGTCTGCGCGGTCGACGTGGGACCCGCCTCGCCCACCCTCCGGTCCCCCGACGCACAGGAGGTCGACGCATGAGCCACATCATCGTCATCGGGTACGGGATGGTCGGGTCCCGCTTCGTCGAGGACCTCACCGCCGCCGACCGGGACGGGGAGCACCTCGTGACCGTGCTCGGTGACGAGGCCTGCGAGCCCTACAACCGGGTGCTGCTCAGCGACGTCGTCGCCGGCTCCCGAGGGCTGTCGACCATCGGGCTGCCCGCGGCCGACCACCCACGCCTGACGGTGCGGCGTGGCACGCCCGTGCGCTCGATCGACCGGGGACGGCGCGACGTCGTCCTCGCCGACGACTCGCGCATCCCCTATGACCATCTCGTGCTCGCCACCGGCGCCTCTGCCCGTGTCCCCGCCCTCCCGGGGATCGACGAGGGCGACCTCCCCGGCGGGGTGCACGTGCTGCGATCCATCGACGACGCCCGGGAGATCGTCGCCGCAACGCTCAACGCCCGACGTGCGATCGTGCTCGGTGGCGGAGTGCTCGGGCTCGAGGCCGCCACCGGGCTGGCCGCCCGCGACCTCGCGGTCACCGTCGTCCACCCGGGCCGGGCGCTCATGGAGCGACAGCTCGACGAGGACGCCAGCCGCGTCGTGGAGTCGACGCTGCGTCGCACCGGCGTCGACCAGCGCGTCGGTGTCGGCGCGCAGGAGGTGGTCGTCGAGGACGGCCGGCTTCGCCGGGTCCGCCTGACCAACGGCGAGGTCCTCGCCGCCGACCTCCTCGTCATCTCCACGGGCACGATCGCCAACACCACGCTGGCCGCCGACGCGGGCATCGCCGTCGAGCGCGGCGTCCTCGTCGACGCCGACCTCACCACCAGCGACGTGCACGTCCGTGCCATCGGCGACTGCGCCCAGCCCCCGGGCGGGTCGAGCGGCCTGGTCGCCCAGGGCTGGGAGCACGCCCGCCGGTTGGCCGACCTGCTCACCGGGAACGATCCGGGGTCGGTGACCACCGGCGCCGGCGACGTGGTCAAGCCCAAGACCCGAGGAGTCGACATCGTCACCATGGGCATCGACGGAAGCACGCGCACCACGGACCCGGCGCTGCGCGTCATGCGACTCAGCGACCCGTCCGCCGGTCGGCACCTCGAGATCGTCGTCCGCGACGGGCTGCTCGTCGGGGCCACCGCCATCGGGGCGGGCCGGATCGGCACCGACCTCGTCACCAGCTACACGCGCCGGACCCCCCTTCCCGCGGATCCGGCCCACCTGCTGCTGCCGGCCATCGCCCCGTCAGCCGCGAGCACCCGGCAGGACTCCCCCACGCTCGTCCCCGACCGCGCGACGATCTGTCGCTGCAACGGTGTGACGAAGGCGGACATCCGCGCCGAGTTCCACTCCGGCGCAACGAGTCTCGAGGACGTCGCCGAGCGGACCAAGGCCACCACCGGATGCGGGGGATGTACCGACGCCGTCTGCGGCATCCTCGACTGGCTCACGCAGGACACCCGCTCACAGGCGGAGCCGCCCCCGCGAGAGGAGCGGTTCACGCCGGAGAAACACGATGCTGACCGACCCGAAACGAGGGCTTCCTAACGTGAGCGCCATGCCAGAGGACACCGCACCGACCGCCTCTCCCCAGCACCTGGTCATCGTCGGCGGAGGAATGGTCGCCCGCCGTCTGGTCGACGCCCTCCGGGAGCGCGACGGCCGGGGCCGGTGGGCGATCACGCTCATCGGCGAGGAACCGCGCGCTCCCTACGACCGCGTCGCGCTGACCTCGTACTTCGCCGGGCGCGACCCCGAGGACCTCGCCCTGGGCGGACAGGATCTCTGGGACGACCCCCTCGTCACGCTCCTGCGGGGCGTGCGCGTCGAGAGCATCGACCGCACGGCGCGCAGGGTCAGCACGAGCACCGGGTCGACCCTCGACTACGACGCCCTCGTGCTCGCCACCGGTTCTTTCGCCGCCGTCCCCCCGGTCCCCGGGAACGACCTCCGGGGAGCCTTCGTCTACCGCACCATCGACGACGTCGCCGACCTGCGCGCCTACGTCGAGTCCCGCCGGGAGGAGCTCGATCGCCCCGTCAGCGGCGCAGTCGTCGGTGGTGGTCTCCTCGGTCTCGAGGCGGCCGGAGCACTGCGCGCCCTGGACGTCGACACGACCGTCGTCGAGTTCGCGCCGCGCCTGATGCCCCTTCAGGTCGACGAGGGTGGGGGCGAGGGACTCGCGCGCCTCATCGAGGGTCTGGGCGTCACGGTCCGCACCTCCACGGCCACGTCGATGGTTGTGGGTGAGCGCGGCGCCGTCCGCGGCATGACGTTCTCCGAGGGCCCCGACCTCGACGTCGACGTCGTGATCTTCGCCGTCGGTGTCCGGCCCCGCGACGAGCTCGCACGGCAGGCGGGTCTCGAGGTCGGCGAACGCGGCGGCGTCGTCGTCGACGACGCCTGCGCCACGGCGGACCCCGCCATCTGGGCCATTGGGGAGGTCGCCAACATCGGTGGCCGCTGCCTGGGACTCGTCGCGCCCGGCTACACGATGGCGGAGATCGTCGCCGACCGACTCCTCGGCGGCGGCGGCACCTTCCCGGGGGCGGACCTGTCGACCAAGCTCAAGCTCCTCGGGGTCGACGTCGCGAGCTTCGGTGATGCCTTCGCGCAGGAGCCGGGTGGTCTCGAGGTCGTCATCTCCGACCCCGTGGCGGGCGTGTACAAGAAGCTCGTCATGAGCGACGACGCACGCACCCTGCGCGGGGGCATCCTCGTCGGCGACGCCAGCGCCTACGCCGCCCTTCGTCCCATGGTGGGGCGCGAGCTCGGGGGCGACCCGGCGGCGTACCTGCTGCCCGAAGGGAGCGCGCCGGCGCCGACCGGCGACCTGCCGGAGGAGACCGCCGTGTGCTCGTGCAACAACGTCACGGCGGGTCGGATCCGCGGCTCGGTCAGGGACGAGGGCTGCACCGACCTGGCCGGGGTCAAGGCGTGCACCCGGGCCGGCACGAGCTGTGGATCCTGCCTTCCGCTGGTGAAGAAGATCGTCGCCGCGGAGCTGACGAAGTCCGGTGTCGAGGTGAGCACCGCCCTCTGCGAGCACTTCGGGCTCTCTCGCGCCGAGCTCTTCGACGTCGTGCGTGTTCAGGGGCTGACGACCTTCAGCGAGATCATCGAGCGACACGGCACGGGCCGCGGCTGCGACATCTGCAAGCCGGTCATCGGCTCGATCCTCGCCTCGCTCGGCACCGGCCACATCCTCGAGGGCGAGCGGGCCACCCTGCAGGACACCAACGACTTCGTCATGGCCAACCTCCAGAAGGACGGCTCCTACTCCGTCGTCCCGCGCATCCCCGGGGGCGAGGTCACCCCCGAGGGCCTCATCGCGATCGGCCAGGTCGCCAAGGACTTCGGGCTCTACACGAAGATCACCGGGGGCCAGCGCGTCGACCTCTTCGGCGCCCGGATCGACCAGCTCCCGGGCATCTGGGCACGCCTGGTCGACGCGGGCTTCGAGTCCGGGCACGCCTACGGCAAGTCGCTGCGGACGGTGAAGTCCTGCGTGGGGTCGACCTGGTGCCGATTCGGCGTGCAGGACTCGGTGGGCCTGGCCATCGACCTCGAGCTGCGTTACCGGGGGCTGCGCTCCCCCCACAAGATCAAGCTCGGCGTCTCCGGCTGTGCCCGCGAGTGCGCCGAGGCCAGGGGCAAGGACGTCGGGGTCATCGCCACGGACAACGGGTGGAACGTCTACGTCGGCGGCAACGGCGGATTCACCCCGCGCCATGCCCGGCTGCTCGCCGAGGACCTCGACACCGAGACGCTCGTGCGCACGATCGACCGCTTCCTCATGTACTACGTGCGCACGGCCGACCGGCTCCAGCGCACCGCCCCGTGGATCGAGGACCACGAAGGTGGACTCGACGCCATCCGCGCGGTCGTCCTCGAGGACAGCCTCGGCATCGCCGACGACCTCGACTCGGCCATGGCGACGCACGTGGGCACCTACCGGGACGAGTGGGCCGCGACGCTCGCCGACCCGGACAAGCTCGCCCGGTTCGCCTCCTTCGTCAACGCCCCCGACGTCGTCGACGACTCGCTCGCCTACGTCGGCGAGCGCGGGCAGGCCCGCCCCGCAACACCCGAGGAACGCTCCTCGGACTCCGTGATCATCGCCGGCACGACCCTGGAGGTCCGCTCATGACCGCTGCACCCCCGACGACGCGCGTGCGTCTGTGCGCACTGACCGACCTCGTCCCCGAGCGCGGTTCCGTCGCCCTCGTCGGCGGCGTGCAGGTGGCGCTCGTGCGCACCCACGACGACGACGTCCACGCCATCGCCAACCTCGACCCGTACAGCGGCGCGCAGGTCATCGCCCGTGGCCTCGTGGGCACCCGGGGAGGGAGGCCGACGATCATCTCGCCGATGTTCAAGCAGGTCTTCGACCTGCGTACCGGGGAGTGCCTGGACCCGATCGGGCGGGAGCCGGTGTCCCTGCGCACCTGGCCCGCCGCGGTCGTCGACGGCCAGGTCGTCCTCGAGACCACGGGCGATGACGGTGTGGCTCCTTCTCCCGTCGGCGGTTCCTGACGTGAGCCTGCCGAAGCTGCTCTCGGGGTGCGTCGTCCTCGTCACCGCCGACCGACGGGCCGGGGACCTGCGTGCCGCGCTCGAGCGTCGTGGCGCGAGAGTCGTGCACACGCCCGCCCTGACGATCGTCCCCCACACCGCGGACGAGGAGCTGGTGCGCGCGACGTCCGCACTCCTGGACTCTCCGCCCGACACCGTCGTCGTGACGACGGCGATCGGCTTCCGCGGGTGGATCGAGGCGGCCGACGCGGCCGGTCGTGGGGACGAGCTGCACGACGTGCTCGCGCACGCCCGCGTCATCGCGCGCGGCCCCAAGGCGCGCGGAGCGATCCACGCCGCCGGGCTCGAGACGGACTGGGTGGCGGAGTCGGAGACCTCGGCCGAGATCCGCGACGTCCTCCTCACCGAGGGCGTTGCGGGACAACGCATCGCGGTGCAGCACCACGGTGCGGGCGCCGACGAGCTCGACCTCGACCTGGTGGCCGCCGGCGCCGAGGTCACCTCCCTCGTCGTCTACCGATGGGGTCCGCCGGTGGACCCGGACGCGGTCGCCTGCGGCGTCGACCAGGCCGCGGCCGGGGACCTCGACGTCGTGGTCTTCACGTCGGCACCAGCGGCGAGCGCGTGGATCGAGGTCGCCGACGCCGCCGGCGCGCTGCCGTCGATCGTCGCCCGGGCGGCGTCCGGGCGACTGCTCGTGGCGGCGGTCGGGTCGGTGACGGCACGACCCCTTCGTGGTGCGGGGATCGAGCCACTGCTGCCGGAGCGCAGCCGGCTCGGTTCGCTCGTGCGGGCGATCGTCGCCCACTACGAGGGCAGCATGGCCACCGCTCTCGACACCGTCGCCGGACCGCTCCAGCTCCGCAGCACCGCGGCAGTGCTCGACGGCACGGTGCTCGCCGTCTCCCCGAGCGGCTTGGCGGTGCTGCACCTGCTCACGGAGGCGAAGGGCGATGTCGTCAGCCGTGCCGAGGTGCTCGAGGTGCTCCCGGGGGACTCCGCGAACGGGCACGCCGTGGAGGTCGCCGTGGGCCGGCTCCGGGAGGCGATCGGTGACCGACGCGTCGTGGAGACCGTCGTCAAGCGCGGCTACCGGATCGGTCTGGCGTAGCCGCCCGGACCGGTCGACCCCTCACGCCCCGCGCGAGGCGTCCACGCCCCGGCGTCGGGGCCACGATGTCTGTACCCCACGTGGACCGTGTGCAACGGTGAACGACATGAGCGCACTGACCGTCCTCGCGGAGACCTGCGACCGACTCGTCGACGACGGCTCGCTCGTCGGCTGGGTCGCCGGGGTGCGCGACCGCGACGGGGTGCAGATCAGCGCCGGGGGCAGACGCAGCATCGACGGCCCACCGATGGACCCGCAGACGCTCTTCATGATCGCCTCTTGCAGCAAGCCCGTCGGGGGTGTGCTCGCGCTGCGGCTCGTGGAGCAGGGGCTCATCTCGCTCGACGACCCGGTCTCACGGTGGCTCCCCGAGCTCGCCCGACCCCGGGTCCTCACCCGTCCGGACGCCGACCTCGCCGACACCGCGCCCGCCGAGCGGCCGATCACCGTGGAGCACCTCCTGACGATGACCCCCGGCTTCGGGTGGGTCACCGAGCGGCCGCTCTCCGTCGCGATGAACGACGCCGGCGTGGCTCCCGGCCCGTTCCCCCCGCCGATGACTCCCGAGGAGTACCTGGGTCGACTGGCCTCCCTTCCGCTGGCGAACCAGCCCGGGTCCACGTGGAGGTACCACACGAGCAGCGACGTCCTCGGCGTGCTGCTCGCCCGGGCCACGGGGAGGTCGGTGAGCGACCTGCTCGAGGAGCACGTGTGCCGTCCCCTGGGCCTCGGCGACACCGGGTTCAGCGGTGACCCGGGACGGATGGCGAGGGTCCACGGGTCCGATCTGTCCGGCGCCCTCGTGCCCTTCCCCGTCCCGGAGGGGACCTTCACGACCCCGCCCCGGTTCGAGTCCCTGGCCACCGGGCTCGTCGCCACAGTCGGCGACCAGCTGGCGGTCCTCGCCTCGCTCGCGGGGACGGGGCCGGCACTGCTGGCGCCGGAGTCGGTCGCGACCATGCGCCGCCCCCACCTCGTCGACGAGCAGCGGGCCGCGGCCTCCGACCTGCTCGACCCCGACAGCAATTGGGGGCTGCACGTGGAGACCAGGCCCGATGGGCGGTTCGGCTGGGCCGGTGGGCTGGGCACCATCGGTTACGCCGACCCCGCGACCGGTCGCGCGGCCTTCCTCGCCACCCAGGTCACGGTCGACGCACCGGGGACGGTCGCCGCCTTCGAGGGCTTCTGGCCGTTGCTCGACTGAGGGTGGCATGGTGGCGGGTATGGGACGTGCACTGCTGCTGGTCGACCTCCAGAACGACTTCTGCGAAGGGGGGTCCATGGGCGTCGAGGGCGGCGCGGCCGTCGCTGCCCGGGCTGCGGAACGGGTGCTGGGCGACCGGCCCAACCACGAGTTCACCGACCACGAGTACGAGGCCATCGCGCTCACGGCGGACTGGCACCACGACCCGGGGTCGCACTGGGCGACCGAGGGCGCCCCCGACTTCGTGACCAGCTGGCCGGTGCACTGCGCCGCGGACACCGCCGGCGCGGACTTCCACGCCTCCTTCCAGCCCGTCCTCGACCGCGTCGACGAGGTCTTCCGCAAGGGTGCGCACGAGGCCGCCTACAGCGGGTTCGAGGGATTCGCCGTCCGGGACGGCCGGACCGGTCTGGCCGACTGGTTGCGGCAGCGAGGTATCACCGACCTGGACGTGGGTGGTATCGCCACCGACCACTGCGTCCGCGCCACCGTCCTCGACGCGCTGCAGGAGGGCTTCGCCGTGCGCCTCCTCGTCGACACCATCGCCGGCGTCGCCCCCGGCACGACCGCGGCCGCGCTCTCCGAGATGACCGCGGCCGGGGCCCGGGCCACGGGCCCGGGATCATGAGCACGACTCTCCCGCCGGTGATGGCCGGCCGCACCGTCCTCATCACGGCGCACCGACGCAGCGACGAGCTGGCCCGGGCCTTCGCCCGCCGCGGCGCGACGGTCCGCCACGCCCCCGCCATGAGCATCGTCGAGCACGCGGACGACGCGCAGCTGCTCGCCGCCACTCGTTCGTTGATCTCCCACCCACCGCACGAGCTCGTCGTCACGACCGGGCAGGGCCTGCGAGGCTGGTTCGAGGCCGCCGACGCGGCCGACCTGGGCGACGCACTCACGAGGATGCTCGCCGGCGTGCGGATCCTCGCCCGCGGCCCCAAGGCGAAGGGCGCCCTCGTCGCCCGCGGGCTGGCCCCGGACTGGGTCGCGGAGTCCGAGCAGGCCGCCGAGATCATCGACCACCTCCGTGGCCTCGACCTGGCCGGGACCCGCGTCGCCGTGCAGCACCACGGCAACGGCTCCGACGGCATCGACGACGCGCTCACCGGTATCGGCGCCGAGGTCATCCCCTTCGTCGTCTACCGGTGGGGACCCGCACCGGACCCGCAAGCGGTCGCCGAGTCGGTCCACGACGTCGCCGACGGCGGGGTCGACGCCGTCGTCTTCACCTCCGCGCCCGCCGCGACCGCCTGGCTCGACGCCGCAGAGGCCGCCGGGGTCACGGCGGCGATCCTCGCGCGCGCCGCCGCGGGGGAGGTGCTCTTCGCCGCGGTCGGGCCGGTCACGGCCGTACCACTCGAGGCGAAGGGGGTCACTCCCCTCGTCCCGGAGCGCAGCCGGATGGGTGCCCTCGTGCGCGCCGTCCTCGACCGGTACGGCGCCGACGGTCGGTAACCTTCCGCCCATGTCGACTGCCGAGACGCGCCAACCCGCCCATCGCGGCCTGTTCATCTCCCTGGTCGCCGACGCATCGCTCTTCCCACCGGCACGGCTGCCGATGGACGAGTCCCTGCGGGCCCACGCCGCCCACCGCTCGGCCGAATACGCCGACGTCATCGGCCCCTTCCTCGTCGGGGTACCCGCCGTCGAGGACCTGACCACTGCTCTGGCCGGCGGGGCGCCCGTCCCGCCGGCGATCGGGCTCGTCGCCCGCCCCGGGACCGCCGTCCGGGACATCGACGCCGCCCTGGCGACGCTGCGAACCCTCGAGACCCCGCGGCTGGTCTCCCTGGACACGGCGTGGTCCCCCGACTGGCGCAACCTCGACCTCGGCGACCTGGTGGTCAACCTCGAGGTCGGCCGCGAGGGCCGGGCCGAGGCCCTCGACGACATCGCCTCGGCGAGCGACTTCGTCGACGTGCGGGCGAAGTTCCGCACCGGTGCCACCCCGGCGTGGGCGTGGCCGACGGCCACGGAGCTCGCGGACGTCGTCGTCGGTGCCGGGGCGCGCTTCCTGCCCCTGACCCTCACGGGCGGGTTGCACCACGTCGTACGGGGTGAGTACACGGTCGACGGGAGTCCGGAGGAGCAGCACGGACTGCTCAACGTGCTCGTGGCCGTCCACGCCAGCGCCGGCGGCTCCGACGAGGGCACCGTGCGCGAGCTGCTGGACATCCGGGACGCCGAGGCACTGGCCGACATCGTCGCCGGGTGGTCGAGCCCCGACGTCGCGGCCGTGCGCGCGGCCCTCACCGGCTACGGGTGCTGCGACGTCACCGACCCGATCGGCGAGCTGGAGGGGCTGGGCCTCCTGGCCAGCGGCCGGGAGTGAGGCTCAGGAGCGCTCGCGCGGCTGCGCGCCGACGACGACCTGGGTGCCGGCGACCTTGTCGTGCAGCGCCTGTCGTCGTGGGTCCAGGAGGGGCCACAGGAGGTCCAGGCCGCGGAAGACGACCTCGACCAGGCACGTGAGGACCCAGAGCACCCGCAGGATCATCGGCAGGAGCATCCGCAGGAAGGCCGTACGGAAGCCGAGTGGCCCGGGCCGGTCCACGCGGCGGACCGAGATCCCGGCCATCATCTTGCCGGGGGTGGCTCCCCTCGCGACGAGGAAACCGATGCCGTAGGCCGCCTGGACGACCACCATGATGCCGACGGCGACGAAGAGGTACGTGTAGTCCAGGTACTGGAGGTACCCGGAGGCCTCCTCGAGGGTGATCGGGTCGGGCGTGCCGGACATCGCCCCCTCCATCGCCCGCCTCCAGTAGTCGGCCATGAAGAGCCACCAGGCCCAGCCCGAGGTCAGCAGGACGACGACGCCCATGATCACCGTGTCGATGAGGTAGGCGGTGACCCGGGACCCGTAGCTCGCCAGCTGCTGACCGTCGGGGGTCGTCGATCCCGCGGGCGGGGAGCCCGAGCCCGCAGGCGCTGTGCCCCACCCGGGTTGCGGCTGCGGGTGCTGCGGACCCGACGGACCACTGGGTCGTCCGAAGACGTCCCGGTCGGGTCCGCGCTGACCTCCCTGCTGGGGGGCGGGGCCCGCCGGGGCCGACCCGGCCGACCGGGTCTGGCGGGGGACGCGGTGCTCGCTCCAGACGACCCCGTCGAAGTACCGCAGCTGCGTCTCGTCCTCCGGGTCGTCGTACCAGCCGGCGCGCTCGGGGATGCTCATGTCCTCACGATCTCACGTCGTCGCCCGACGTCGGCACGGCCTCCCGGGTCCGCGTCGAGAGCGCCGCCGAGTCCGTGCCGCCGTGGCGTCGCCGCCAGAGGACCACCGAGACGGCGATGACGAGGAGGACCGCGACGGCAGCCACCGTGCCCGGCCAGCGGGCAGCGGCGGCCAGCCAGGCTCGTGCCGCCGCGAGGCCGACCGTGGCGTACAGGGTCGCCCAGAGGAGCGACCCCAGGGTCACCGCCGGCAGGTAGCGACGCAGGGGCATGCGTGCCGCCCCGGCGGTGCCGATCACGGCGGTCTGGATGCCCACCGTGAGGAAGCAGGCCACGACGGCGATCGGCCCCCACCGGTTGACGAGTTCACGCGCCCGCACCCAGCGGGGTGAGCGCCCCCCTTCGCCGGCCGTCAGGTACCGCCGGGACCCGGCGGCCGCTCCCCGGGCGAGCAGGTACGTCGCATTGGCCCGCAGCATGACGACCACGAAGAGGAAGCCGAAGGTCGGGAGGAAGGCCGACCAGGTCACGCCGGTCCACCGTCCGCGGCGCGCTCCGGAGCGGCTGTCCCGGCGCGCGGTGGCAGGAGCGCGTCCATCGGGGCCTCCTATGGGTGAGGGTTACCTAACCCTACCCGTGGCTGCACCCCCGGAGACGCGCCCCCTCGCGTCACAGGTTGCCGCGCTTGTCCTGCTCCCGCTCGATCGACTCGAAGAGCGCCTTGAAGTTGCCCTTGCCGAATCCGAGCGAGCCGTGCCGCTCGATGATCTCGAAGAAGACGGTCGGGCGGTCCCCGAGCGGCTTGGTGAAGATCTGCAGCAGGTAACCGTCCTCGTCGCGGTCGACGAGGATCCCGCGGGCCTTCAGCTCCTCGATCGGCACCCGGACCTCACCGATGCGCTCGCGCAGCTCGGGGTCGTCGTAGTACGCATCCGGGGTGTTGAGGAACTCCACGCCCTCGCGCCGCAGCTCGTCGACGGTGCGCAGGATGTCGTTCGTGGCCAGCGCGAGGTGCTGCGCCCCCGGGCCCGAGTAGAAGTCGAGGTACTCGTCGATCTGGCTGCGCTTCTTGGCGATCGCCGGCTCGTTGAGGGGGAACTTCACCCGGTGGTTGCCGCTCGCGACGACCTTCGACATCAGCGCGGAGTACTCGGTGGCGATGTCGTCACCGACGAACTCGGCCATGTTGGTGAAGCCCATGACGCGCTTGTAGAACTCCACCCACTCGTCCATCTTGCCCAGCTCGACGTTGCCGACGATGTGGTCCAGCGCCTGGAAGAGACGCTTCGGGGCGCCCTCGCGCTTGGCGAACGTCGACGTCCTCGCGACGTAGCCCGGCAGGTACGGACCGTCGTAGGTCTTCCCGTCGACCTCGCGCTGGATGAGGGTGTGCCGCGTCTCGCCGTACGTCGCGATGGCGCCCATGCGGACGGTTCCGTGGTCGTCGCTGACCACGTAGGGCTCGTCGAGGACGGTCGCGCCGGCCGAGCGGGCCTGCTCGATGCACTTGTCCACGTCGGGGACCTCGAGGGAGATGTCCACGACACCGTCACCGTGCTTGGCGTGGTGGGCGATGAGCGGGCTGTCGGGGCGCACGGCGCCCTTGAGCACGAAACGGATCGAGCCGGAGCGCAGCACGAAGGATTTGTGGTCCATATGGCCGTTCTCCGGGCCGGAGTAGGCGATCAGCTCCATGCCCCAGACGTTCTGGTAGTACATGGCCGCCTGGGTCGCGTTGCCGACGACGAAGGTGATCGCGTCCCACCCGGTCACCGGGAAGGGATCGGAGGCCTCGTCGTACTCGACGAGCCCGACGAGCTGCTTGAGCTGGGCGAGGTCGAGCTCGGCCTCGCGCTCCTGCTTGGTGAGTTCAACGGCGGTGTTCGACATGGTGTCAGCATGTCCACCGTCACACTCGTACGCAATCCATCGACCGTCGAGTGCACACGGTGCGCAATCTGTTGCCACGGCATCCGTCCTGTGATGACAATCTGTCCATGACCTCCCGCAGAGCCCACGAGGCCGTGATCGACGACCTGGACGCCCGCCTGATCGCCCTGCTCAGCGAGCAGCCGGCGATCGGCGTTCTCGGCGCCTCCCGCGAGCTGGGCGTGGCCCGGGGCACCGTGCAGGCCCGCCTCGACCGCCTCCGGGCGAAGGGGGTGATCCGCACCCTCGCGCCGACCGTCGACCCGGCGGCGCTCGGCTACCCCGTGACGGCGCTGTGCACCCTGGAGATCCGGCAGCGGCTGGGTCACCAGGCCGTCGTGGACCACCTCAGCTCGATCCCCGAGGTCCTCGAGATCCACTCCACGACGGGAGCCGGTGACCTGATCATCCGCATCGTCGCCACCGACAACGCCGACCTGGGACGGGTCATCGACGAGATCATCGACGACACGCACGTGGTCCGGGCCAGCACCTCGGTGTGCCTGGTGACGCACCTGGAGATGCGCACGGGCCCCCTGGTGGAGGCCGCAGCCCGCCGTCCCGCCGACGGCTGAGGCCGGTACCCGCTCGACGGGCGATGTCCCGGGCTAGAACCGGTCGCTGAGCATCCCCCAGGCGAAGAACACCGTGCCGAGCACCATGCCGAAGTGCGCGACCTGGGACAGCCACGGGCCGCTCGTCCAGCCGTCACCGCGAAAGCGCTCCACGTGGCGTCCGCGGCCCCGGCGCCAGCGCGCGAGGAAGCTCAGCCCGATGAGCGAGGCGAGGGCCAGGGCGATGATCGCCAGCCACACGGCCGTGCCTGAGGAGACGACGTCCAGCAGGCGCAGGGCCACGAGCAGCAGTCCGGTGCCTCCGGCGGCGGAGTGCAGGTTGAGGATCCACGGAGCGATGTCGGTCATCCCCTGCCGACCGCGGTACTTGCGCAGCCGCACCTGGGTGAGGACGAGTGCCACCACTCCCAGTGCCACGAGGACCCACGCGATCGCCGTCATCACCCCATGATGCCCAAGGAACCACTCCCGGTGTGGGAGGACGGCCCGCCCGGGGTCAGCGACGCCCGACGAACCACCGGCGGACCCGATCGATCCGCTCGGTGACCTGCTCGCTGCTCGCCTGGGCGAGCTCGGGGCCACCGCAGGCGCGACGCAGGTCCATGTGGACGTTGGCGTGCGGCGAGCCGGTCTTCTGCGCGTACGCCGAGACCAGCTTGTTCAGCTCCTTGCGCTGCGAGGCCAGGGCACGGTGCGCGGCGACGGGGGCATCGTCCCTCCCCCTCGTGGCACTGGTGCGCTTGGACTGCTTGGTCTGGCGCTCACTGAGCAGGGCGTGCACCTGGTCCGGCTCGAGCAGTCCGGGCAGGCCGAGGTAGTCCTGCTCGTCCTCGGACCCGACCTCGGCGTGCAGACCGAACTGCTGCGCGTCGTAGAGCACGTGGTCGAAGTGGGCGTCGGACTCCAGCGCCTCGAAGGCGCCCTGCAGCTCGTCGCTCGCGGACTCGCTGCGGTTGGCCGCCGCGAGCATGCCCTCCTCCTCCGACCACATGGGCGCCTCGTCGTCGGACGACGCGGGCCGGTCGAGGGCGTGGTCGCGCTGCTCCTCGAGGGCTCCTGCGTGGGCGAGGATGATCGGCACGCTCGGCAGGAACACGCATGCGGTCTCACCGCGGCTGCGGGCCCGGACGAATCGGCCCACGGCCTGGGCGAAGAACAGCGGTGTCGAGGTGGATGTGGCATAGACGCCGACGCACAGGCGCGGCACGTCGACCCCTTCGCTGACCATGCGCACGGCGACGAGCCAGCGGGAGGTGTCCGACGCGAAGTCCTCGATCCGCTGCGAGGCACCCGAGTCGTCGGACAGGACGACCGTCGGCTTCTCCCCGGTGATCCCGTGGAGGAGGCGCGCGTAGGCGCGCGCCTGGGTCTGGTTCGACGCGATGACCATCGCCCCGGCGTCCGGCACACCCCGGCGCACCTCCGTCAGGCGCTTGTCGGCTGCCGCGAGGACTGAGGGGATCCACTCCCCCTTCGGGTCCAGCGCGGTCCGCCACGCCTGGGCGATGACGTCCTTGGTCATCGGCTCGCCGAGTCGTGCGGCGACCTCGTCACCGGCCCGGGTGCGCCACCGCATCGCCCCGCCGTAGGCCATGAAGAGCACCGGACGCACGACGCCGTCGCGCAGGGCCTCGGCGTAGCCGTAGGTGTAGTCGCTGCTGGAGCGCAGGATGCCGTCGTCGCCGTACTCGTAGCCGACGAAGGGGATCGGGTTGGTGTCGGACCTGAAGGGGGTCCCGGTCAGGGAGAGGCGGCGCACCGCCGGCTCGAAGGCCTCGCGGATCCCGTCACCCCAGGACTTGTTGTCGCCGCCGTGGTGGATCTCGTCGAGGATGACGAGGGTGCGCTGCTCACGGGTGCGCTGCTCGTGGACCGAGGGCCGGGAGGCCACCTGCGCGTAGGTGACGGCCACGCCGTCGTAGTCGCTGGAGGTGACCGCGGTCGTGTTGGAGAACCTGGGGTCCAGGTGGATCCCCACCCGACCCGCGGCATCGGCCCACTGCGTCTTCAGGTGCTCCGTCGGCGCCACGACGGTGATGTTGGTGACCTCGCCCGCCGAGAGCAGCTCGGCGGCCACCCGCAGGGCGAATGTCGTCTTGCCGGCGCCCGGTGTGGCCACCGCCAGGTAGTCGGCGCGACCGGAGTCGAGGTACTCCCGCAGGGCCTGCGCCTGCCAGGCTCGCAGCTTGCCGGCGGTACCCCACGCAGCCCGCCTGGGGAAGGCAGGTGACAGGTTGGAAGCGGCAGACTGACTCATCGCAGGGTCACTGTAGATCGGCCCGGTGACCGCACGCGAAACGCCCCTGCGCAGATCGGCTCAGGAGCGCACGTCCTGGGCGAGCATCGTCTGCAACCCGGTCCCGAGGTCGCCGCGGACATCGGCGAGCGCGGTGTGCACCGTGCCGCCGTGGCCGGGGCTGGCGAGCGCCTGGGAGCTCATCCGGATCCACTCGCCCTCGGGATCACGGTCGAGCACCACGTGCAGGTTGCAGTTGACGTAGGTGTGCTTGCGGGGGTCGACGGTCATGGTGATGCCGCCCCCGGAGTCGGCGAGGACGAGCGCTCGCTGCCACGGCGTCGGCTCCTCGCCCGCGACGAGCGGGAGCAGTTGGCGCCCCCAGACCACCGCGGTGCCACCGGTGCCGGGACCGCCCTCGAGCGCGCGCCACTCGACGCAGGAGAGGTAACCGTCCTCGTGGGCTCCCGGCATGAGCAGGCCCAGGCCGTGGCCCTGCTGGTCCGGCACCGGGGCGATGTCCTCGGGTCGGTACCCGCGCAGTCGGGGGAAGTCGTCCGGTGTGCGCACGATGCGCCAGCCGCGGGCGAGGACGACGGGCGTGCCCGACGCACTCAGGGTCGCTTCGAGCAGCTCCATGGACCGGCCCTGCCGGACGGTGCGCACCTCGACGTCCAGGGGTGCCACCGGGATCGGGCCGAGGATGTCCAGGCGCAGGTCGGCCAGCCGCATCCGCTCCCGCGGCTGGTGCGCCTCCATCGTGCGGGCGACGAGCGCGGACGGCGGCCCGGCGTGCTGCGCGTGCGGGCTCCACGGACCTGCCGTCGTCGGGAGGGACTCGTACCGGCCCTCGTCGAGCCGGCGGTAGAAGGACTCCACGAAGGGCTCAGTCCTCGCCGTCCTGGGGATCGCGGAGGCCGTCGTAGATCTCCTTGCAGATCGGGCAGACCGGGAACTTCTCCGGGTCGCGACCGGGAACCCACATCTTCCCGCAGAGGGCCTTGACCGGGTCGCCGGAGAGGGCGCTCTCGAGGATCTTCTCCTTGCGCACGTAGTGGCTGAAGCGCTCGTGGTCACCCGGCTCGGCGACCTGGGGTTCCGGGTCGGTGCGCTCGAGCACCGCGGTGGAGGGCCCGGCGGGCTCCGGGGACGGCGTGCCGGGCTGCTGGGGGTCGACGGGCGTGCTCATGCCCCCATCCTATGCGGGCGCCCTCAGTTCAGCGCAGGGTCGACCGGGTAGGTCGAGACCCATCCGACCGGCCCGGGCTGGCGACGGAGCACTCGTCGCCACAGGGTGGCCGGGTCACGGTCGAAGACGTCCCCGACCTCGGCGTCGACGACGTACCAGCCGCCCCGCGCCTGCTCGTCGGCGAGCTGGTCGGCGCTCCACCCGGAGTAGCCGGCGAAGATGCGTAGGGCACTCACCTGCGGCCAGACGATCTCCTGGGGAGTGTCGAGGTCGACCAGGGCCACCGCGCCGAAGAGGCGCTTGAGGCCCGGCGGTGGCTCGACGTCGCCGGGCAGGCCGGCCAGCCCGATCGCGGAGTCCAGCTGGACCGGCCCGCCCTGGAAGATGCGGCGCGGCTCGCTGGCCCCCTCCTGCCAGCCCGGCAGGACGTCGTCGACGGGAGCGTCCAGGGGCTTGTTGAGCACCACGCCCTCGGCGGTCTCCTCGTCGTGCTGGAGCATGAAGACGACGCTGCGGGAGAAGAGGTCGTCCCCCAGCTCGGGCGTGGCGACGAGCAGCTTGCCGGCCAGCGAGGTCTCCATGGGGGAAACCTTAGGCCCCTTGCGCGCCCCGACGTCCCTGGCCGCCACCACGGCGCTGGTGGCCGCCACCGTGACGACGACGGTCGTCCCCCCGGTGGCTCCGGGCGCCGCGCGGCCCCTTGGTGCCGGAGTGGCGACGTGCCGGTCGCGGGTCGACGAGCTTGCGGAAGTCGGCCTCGGGGATCGGCTCACCACTCGGCTCGGAGGCCCCGATGTCGACGAGGACCTGGTCCTCGGGTCCGACCTTCGTCGGGCGGGCCTCGAGCCCGGCTGCCGAAGCCATCCGGGTGACCTCACGCCGCTGGTGCGGCAGGACGAGGGTGACGACACTGCCCTTCTCCCCGGCCCGGGCGGTGCGTCCGGCACGGTGCAGGTAGTCCTTGTGGTCGCCCGGCGGATCGACCTGCATCACGAGCGAGACGTTGTCGACGTGGATCCCTCGGGCAGCCACATCGGTGGCCACGAGCACCGGGATCGCCCCGGTGCGGAAGGCACCGATGACCTTGTTGCGCACGTTCTGGGCGAGGCCACCGTGCAGGGCGGCCGCGGGGACGCCCTCCTCACGCAGCTGGCCGGCGATGCGCTCGCAGCCGAGCTTCGTGCGGGCGAAGATCACGGTGCGACCGGGACGGGAGGCGACCCGAGCGGTGATCGTCTTCTTGTGCTGGGGGTCGATGAGGAGCAGGTGGTGCTCCATCGTGTCGACGCTCGCGGCGACGTCGTTGGTGTTGTGCGTGACCGGGTCGACCATGTAGGCGTCGACGAGATCGCCCACTCCACGGTCGAGCGTCGCCGAGAAGAGCAGTCGCTGACCGCCGGGGGCGCACTCGTCGAGGATGCGGGTGACCGACGGCAGGAAGCCCATGTCGGCCATGTGGTCGGCCTCGTCGAGGACGGCCACCTCGACCTGGTCGAGCGTGAGCGCGCCGCGGTCCAGCAGGTCCACGAGGCGGCCCGGGGTCGCCACGAGCACGTCGACGCCACGGTCGAGCGCCGCGGTCTGGCCGGTGTAGGACAGACCGCCCGCGACGAGCTTGTGCCGCAGGCCCATGACGTGCACGAGCGGCTCGAGCGAGTCGCTGACCTGCATGGCCAGCTCCCGGGTCGGGACGAGGACCAGGGCGCGGGGCCTGCGGCTGCGCGCACGGCCGCCCGCGAGGCGGGCGAGCAGGGGCAGGCCGAAGGCCAGCGTCTTGCCGGAGCCGGTCTGCCCGCGGCCGAGCACGTCCTTGCCGGCCAGGGCGTCCGGGATGGCCGCCTCCTGGATGGCGAAGGGGGTGGTGATCCCGTCGCGCGCCATGCGCTCGACGAGCACGGACGGCAGCCCGAGCGCGGCGAAGCCGTTGTCCTCGGCCACGTCCACGGGGCCGGTGAGGGAGGTGCGGGAGGACTTGGTCCAGGTGTCGGCCTCCATGCGCAGCGCCTCCGGATCCTCCACGGGCTCCACGGGACGGCGCGCCTGCTCACGCTCGAAGCGCTGCGTGGGGCGGCGACGGTCGTCGTCGCGACGGGGACGGCGCTCGTACCCACCACGGCTGTCCTCGCGACGTCGGTCACCACCGCGCTCGTCCTCACGACGAGGACGGCGCTCGTACCCACCACGGTTGTCCTCGCTGCGCCGGCCGGGTGCCCGCTGACCGCGGTCCTCGATGCCGTCGCTGCGCACCCGCTGGGGCCGGCCACCGGAGGGGGCGCCGTCGCGCTCGCGCCACCGGTCCTTGGTCCGGGGTGCGTCGCCAGCAGGTCCCTGGCCGCGGTGCGGACGCTTGGGTCCGCGCTGGGAGGCCGCCTTCTTCTTGGCGGCGGCGTTCTTCTGGGCAGTCGTCCAGCGTTGCTTCTTCTTGGGCGGCACGGGGCAGCTCACAGTTCTGTCGAAGGATGGGTGAACCCGCAACTCTTCGCGGGCGACATCCAAGGTCGAAAGCGGCGTGCGAGCTCCTAGAGACGGCGACGTCGCGGTCGCCGAAACCACAATGATACCCCGATTGACGCCCCCACCACGCCACACAGGTCGGCGACGACGTCCCAGGCATCGCCCGACCTGCCCGGCAGGAGTGCCTGCTGGACTGCTTCGCTCACCGGAGCGTGGAGCAGGCAGGCCGCGGCGACGACCGACCACCACCATCGCCGGGCGAGACCCGCGACGAGGACGGGAGCGGCGAAGACGAGGGCGTGGACGAGCTTGTCCGCGTGCGGGATCGGCGCCGGCGGCCCGGGGGCGGACGGCAGGTAGAGCACGACGAGCTGCAGTGCCAGGAGCACCCCCACGGCAAGGGGCACCAGCAGCCGCGCGGACCGGTGTTCGTTCACCGGAACAGCACAACACACGACCTTTGACCGCGCCGCGACCATGCGGCTTACCATGGAACCCATGACCAAGATCACCGATCTCGATCTCGACCTCTTCCGTTCGACCGTCTCGGGCGAGGGAACCGTGATTGTGGACTTCTGGGCCACGTGGTGTGGCCCGTGCCGTCAGTTCGCGCCCGTCTTCGAGTCCGCGGCCGAGGAGCGCTCGGACATCACCTTCGCGAAGGTGGACATCGACGACAACCCCGAGCTGGCCTCCTTGGCGAATGTCTCCTCCGTCCCCACCCTGATGGCCTTCCGCGACGGCATCCTGCTCCACCAGAGCGCCGGCGCACTGCCCAAGGCGCAGTTCGAGCAGCTCCTCGACGCCGTGCAGGACGTGGACATGGACGAGGTCAAGGCCCAGGTGGCCGAGCGCGAGCACGCCGCGGAGTGAGCCGAAGGGGGTAGCCATCCCCCCGGCGATGTGGTTGCGTGGAAGAACCACTCACCACAGGAGGTCACTCGCATGGGCATGGACGACAAGTTCGAGAACGCCAAGGACGAGAACGTCGGCAAGGCCAAGGCCGCCGCAGGAAAGGCCACCGGCGATGAGGAGATGCGCGCCGAGGGCAAGAACCAGGAGGCCAAGGGCAACCTGAAGTCCGCCGGCGAGAAGGCCAAGGACGCCTTCAAGAAGTAGACCGACCAGAGACAGCAGAAGGGCGGGACCGTGACGGTCCCGCCCTTCGTCGTGCTGCGTGACGTGACCAGGTTGGTGGAGGTGGCGGGAATCGAACCCGCGTCCACTGGTAGACCAACAGGGCTTCTCCGGGTGCAGTGCGCTATGGATTTTCTCGGCCCCGGGGCTCGCGCGCACACGTTCCCCGACGGGCCCAGTCGCGTAGAAGTCCCACAGTGTCCCGCGACGAAACACTGCAGCAAGATCTCTAGCTGACGCTGGGATCTAGGTCGAGATCGAACCTAGGCCAACGGACTTCGGGCTCGCTCAGGCAGCGAGGGCGAAGTCGGTGCGCTTGGAATCGGCACCTATTGGTTTGCACGGGGCGTTAACGAGATAACCGTGCATCCTCGACCCGCTTCCCCTGAAGGACAGACCAGTGTCGAAACCGATCACCCCCATGGGAGGACACGTCACGCTGTGGAGTTGTGCGAATCAGTATTGCCGACAACGTCGGTGGGGGCCAAACGCATTCCCGCTCAGCGGCGACTCTTGAACTGCTCGGCCATCGCCCGGTCGGCCTCCCGCCGGTCCTGCTGCTCACGCAGGGCGTGCCGCTTGTCGTAGTCGCGCTTGCCCGTGGCCAGCGCGATCTCGACCTTGACGCGCCCGTCCTTGAAGTACAGGGAGAGCGGCACGATGGTGCGCCGGCTGCCCTGGACCTTCACGGCCAGCTTGTCCAGCTCGGACCGGTGCAGCAGCAGCTTGCGGCGCCGACGGGGCGCGTGGTTGGTCCACGTCCCCTGGACGTACTCGGGGATGTGCACCCCCTCGAGCCACAGCTCGTCGCCGTAGAAGATCGCGAATCCGTCGATGAGGCTGGCCCGACCCATGCGCAGCGCCTTGACCTCGGTGCCCTTGAGGGCGAGGCCGGCCTCATAGGTGTCCTCGATGAGGTAGTCGTGGCGCGCCTTGCGATTGCGGGCGACGACGAGCTCACCCGGCTCCTTCTTCTTCTTGGCCACGGGACTCCCCCTTCGCTGCTCGACCTGTCCGGGGTCACCGTACCCGCTGGGCCGCCGGACGACGCCATCGGTTTCCGTGGGGGGAGACGTCAGAGCCAGCGGCGCGGGTCGGTCGGGGTGCCGTTCTCCCGGGTCTCGAAGTGCAGGTGACAGCCGGTCGAGGTGCCCGTCGTGCCGACGTACGCGATGACCTGGCCCCGCTCGACGCGGCCGCCGGTGACGGTGAACCTCTGCAGGTGGTTGTAGGTCGTGGCCAGGGAGACCCCGCGCTTGACGCCGTGGTCGATGACCAGCTGGTTGCCGTAGCCGCCGGCGACGCCCGCGCTGATGACGGTCCCGGAGGTCGCGGCGTAGACCGGGGTCCCGCAGTTCGCGGCGTAGTCACGGCCCGAGTGCAGGCGGGAGGTCTGGTGGATCGGGTGGAAGCGCAGTCCGAACTCGGAGCTGACGTACCCGCCGCTCGGCGCCCTGAGCACGCCGGTGTCAGCCGGGGGCTTCGGCGGCGCCGGAGGCTTCGGCGGTGCCGGGGGCTTCGGTGGCGGCGCTGGCGCGCTGGAGCTCTCCCTCGAGGCGCGCTCGCGTTCGCGGGCCTGCTGCTCCCGCTGCTCCTGCTCCCGACGGGCCCGCTCACGCGCCGCGGCCTCGCGACGCTCCTGCGCCTTGCGGGCCTTGCGGATCTCCGCCTCGCGGATGCGTGCCTGGCGGGCGCGCTCCTCGAGGATCGCGGTCAGCTTGTCGGACTCAGCCTGCAGGCTCTCGACGCGCTCGGCGTCCTTCTTCTTCTCCCGCTCGAGCTCGGCCGCCTGGCTCGACTGGTCCTTCTCGAGGGACTCGAGGTCGGCCTGGGCCGCATCCGCGGCGGAGCTGGCCTCCGTCGCCGACGCGAGGGCGCTCTCCTTGGTCTCCTTGGCCTGCTTCGTCTGTTCGCGCAGGGCCTGGAGCCGGTCGCCCGTGGAGACGAGATTGGCCCGGGAGGTGCTCAGGTCCTGCAGAGCCGCACCCTGGGTCTCACCGACCGACTCGGCCATGATCATCTTGTCGATGAAGTCGCTCGGCTCCTCGGTGCCGACGGCCACCGACATCGTGCCGATGCCATCCCGCTGGTAGACCTTCCCGGCGAAGCTGCCGACCGCGCTACGGGCCCGGGAGATCTTCGTGCTCGTCGTGCGCAGCTCGTTCTCGGCCTTCTGCTCGTTGGCCTTGGCCACCTCGAAGGCCGCCACCGCGTCGTCGTAGGCGCTGCGCGCCTCCGCCTCGGCCGCTTCGGCCTCCTCGGCCTTCGACCGGGCGGCGGGCAGCTTGCCGCGGGTCTCCTCCAGGGCCTTGTGGGCCTTGACCAGGTCCCCCGAGGTCTCGTGCAGGTCGCTCTCGGCCTCGGACAGCCGCTCCTCGACCCGCTCCTTCTGCTGCTTCGGGTCCGGCTCCGCGGAGGCGTAGGTGACGGCGCCCGTGACGAGGCACGCCGACAGCGTCACACTCACGAGCACTCGAGCGCGACGGGCTGCGGGGAGACGGAGGTCAGGGCGCATCGGGGGCCACATTAGTCACATCCACCTCAGGAGGACAGCATTGCCGTGGACCGGCGCGTCAGACGCGCAGGTAGCGCCAGAGGGTGACCGTCGAGGTCCCGACGGCCAGGAGGACGACCCCGACGACGAGGAAGGGGGCGATGACCCAGACGTCGGCGGCGGAGATGAAGGCCGTGCCCGCGGTCTCCCGCAGCAGGTACCGGTCGAACAGTGCCCATGCGGACACCCACAGCAGTCCGATGGACATCACCACGCCGATGAGCCCGGAGAGCACCGTCTCGAGGATGAAGGGGGTGCGGATCGTCCCGTTGGACGCGCCGACGAGCTTCATGATCGCGATCTCACGGCGACGGGTGAAGGCCGCCTGCCGAATGGTCGTGGCCATGAGCAGCGCCGCGGAGACGAGGGTCAGGGTGGCGAGCCCGACCATCACGGCGGTGATGATGTTGATGGCCCGGAACAACGGGGCGAAGACCTCACGCAGGTTCGGCACGCTGGCCACTCCCGGGGCGCCCTTGAACGCGGACGCCACCGTTGCGTACTCCTCCGGGTCACTCAGCTGCACCCGGTAGCTCGCCGGGATGTCCCCAACCCGGATGTGACTGGCGAGCGGGGAGTTCTTGTAGTCCTCCTTGAAGCGCTCGAAGGCCTCTTCCTCGTCCTCGTAGTAGACGCCCTTGACCAGGGGCTTCATCTCCTCCAGCTGGGCGGCGATGGACTCCTTCTGGTCCTCGGTCACCGCGCCGGACGAGCAGTTCGGCTGGGCGGACGTCTCGGTGCACAGGTAGATGGAGACCTGGACACGGTCGTACCAGTACCCCTTCATCTGGTCGACCTGCTTCTGGGCGAGCAGGCCGATGCCGAGCAGGTACATCGAGATCATCGTCACGAGGATCACCGAGACGGCGATCGACTTGTTGCGCCGCAGGCCTTCCCAGGCGTCGGCGAGTACCGAGGGCTTCATCGCAGCAGGTCCTCCGCGTCGTCGTCCCAGTCGTCGAGAGCGTGCACCTCGCCCAGGGGCGGATCCTCGGGAGGTGGTGTCCCGCCCTCGACCCGCTCGGCCTCGCGCTCCTCGCGGTCTCGGGTGTCCACCACCTTCGGCACGTAGCTGCCACCGGCCTCGTCACGGACGATGTGCCCGTCCTCGAGCTCGACGACCCGCTGACGCATCTGGTCGACGATGACGTTGTCGTGGGTGGCCATGACGATCGTGGTCCCCGAGTCGTGGATGCGACGCAGGAGCTTGACGATCTCCATGCTGGTCGCGGGGTCGAGGTTGCCGGTCGGCTCGTCGGCGAGCAGCACCGGTGGTTTGTTGACGACGGCGCGTGCGATCGCGACGCGCTGCTGCTCACCACCGGAGAGCTCGTGCGGCATCCGGTCACCCATGTCGGACAGGCCGACCATCTCCAGGGTCTCGGGCACGAGTGCACGGATGGCGCGGCGCGGTCGGCCGATCACCTGCAGCGCATAGGCGACGTTCTGCTGGACCGTCTTGTTCGGCAGCAGACGGAAGTCCTGGAAGACCGTGCCCACCTGCCGGCGCAGCTGCGGCACCTTGCGCTGGGGCATCTTGCGCAGGTCGTGCCCGCCGACGAGCAGCCGCCCCTTGGTGACGACCTCCTCGCGGATCGCCAGCCGCACGAGGGTCGACTTGCCGGAGCCGGAGGCGCCGACGAGGAAGACGAACTCGCCGCGCTCGATGTTGAGGTCGATCTCCTCCAGGGCCGGGCGGCTCTGGCTGGGGTACCTCTTGGTGACGTTCTCGAAACGGATCATCGACTGCTCGTGGCCTTTGGGAGGGGACGAAGGGGGCAAACGGCCGCCTGCAGGATAAGCCGCTCACCCGACTGGCTCATGACACCCGCGTGCTCTCGGCGCGTTACCGACGAGCGCGGCACCCCGGTCGCGACGGCACCAGGGTGCCGTGGTGCCGGGTTTGGTCAGTCGTCGGACTTCGCCTGCTCGATGCGCCAGCGGATGCCGGCCTCGATGAACTGGTCGATCTCACCGTCGAAGACGGCCGAGGGGTTACCGGTCTCGTGCTCGGTGCGCAGGTCCTTGACCATCTGGTACGGGTTGAGCACGTACGAGCGCATCTGGTCGCCCCAGCTGGCCTTGACGTCGCCGGCGAGCTCCTTGCGCTCGGCGGCCTCCTCGGCCCGCTTGGCCAGCAGCAGCCGGGACTGCATGACGCGCAGCGCGGCCGCGCGGTTCTGGATCTGCGACTTCTCGTTCTGCATCGAGACGACGATCCCGGTGGGGATGTGCGTCATCCGCACGGCCGAGTCGGTGGTGTTGACCGACTGCCCACCGGGGCCGGAGGAGCGGAAGACATCGATCTTCAGGTCGTTGTCCGGGATCTCGATGGAGTCGGTGCCCTCGATGAGCGGGATGACCTCGACCGCCGCGAAGGAGGTCTGACGACGGCCCTGGTTGTCGAAGGGAGAGATCCGCACCAGGCGGTGGGTTCCTCCTTCGACGGAGAGGTTGCCGTAGGCGTAGGGGATGTTGACCTCGAAGGTGGCCGACTTCAGGCCTGCCTCCTCCGCGTACGAGGTGTCCATGACCTTGGTCGGGTAGCCGTGGCGCTCGGCCCACCGCAGGTACATGCGCATGAGCATCTCGGCGAAGTCCGCGGCGTCGACGCCTCCGGCGCCGGCGCGGATCGTCACCACGGCCGCGCGCTCGTCGTACTCCCCCGACAGCAGGGTGCGCACCTCGAGCTGGCTGACCGCCTTGGCGACCTTGGCCAGCTCGGTCTCGGCCTCGGCGAGGACCTCGGAGCCCTCCTCGCCACCTTCCTCGAGACCCATCTCGACGAGCGCCTCGAGGTCGTCGATGCGGGCGTCCATGGCCACGATGCGCTCCCGCTCGTGGTTGGCCCGGGAGAGCTCGGACGTGACGCCCTGCGCCGTGTCCGGGTCGTCCCACAGGTCGGGCGCGGCCGCCTGCTGCTCGAGGTCGGCGATCCGGGCCTCGAGGGCCTCGAGGTCGGTCACCTCGCGCACCGACGACATGGTGGTGCGCAGGTTCTGGATCTCGGATGTGAAGTCAACTGCCACGATCAACCACCCTACGGCAGGTCGACCTGCGCTCAGCCGCCCCGGGGGCTGCTGGAGATGAAGGGGTTGATCCAGCGGGTCTTCGGGTCCCGGTCGATGAGCAGCGTCTTGACCAGCAGCGTGAAGGGGATGGCCAGCAGCGCACCGAGCGCGCCGAAGACGTAGGCCCAGAACACCAGCGACAGGAAGGCCGTGGTCGCGTTGATGCCGACGGCGTCGCCGGTGAACTTCGGCTGCAGGATGCCCTGGATGACGAAGTTGACGACGCTGTAGATGACGATGACCCAGAGCATCGTCGACACCCCGCCCGAGAGCAGCCCGATGAAGGCCGGCGGGATGAGGCCGAGGACGAAGCCGACGTTGGGGATGTAGTTCGTGACGAAGGACAGCAGGGCGAAGGTCATCGCCAGGGGGACGCCGAGCCACACGAGGGCCGCGTAGTCGATGACCGCGACGATCAGGCCGAAGATCGTCGAGACGATCCAGTAGCGGCGCACCCGGTAGCCGAAGTCCACGAGCGCGTCGGCGACATCGGGCTTCTGCCGGTGGATGGCCTCGAGGCGGATGCCGAACCCTCCGGAGTCCATGACGAGGAAGATCATCACCGTGAGCAGGAAGAGCATCGTCGTCGTCAAGCCGGTGACGGTGTTGGCCAGGGACGTGGCGATGCCGGTGAGGTTGCGCATGTCGAAGTTGGTGATCGCGCGGTCGATCTCGTCGGCCTCGATCCCCCGCTCCGCCAGCAGCAGGCGCAGGTCGGTGATGACGGCGGTGAAGGTGCTCGTGTAGTCGGGTTTGGCCAGCTCGGTGGCGAAGCGGCTGGCGGCCACGCCGATCGAGGCGCCGAGCGCGGCGATGATCCCGTAGAGGATGGCGATGAGCAGCAGGCCGGAGACCGCGGTCGGCAGGACCCGTCGCAGGGCCTTGTAGACCGGGTACACGGCGATGATCAGGGTGACCGCGAGGAACGTCGGGGCGACGATCCCGGCGACCTCCTTCAGGCCGAAGATGGCGACGATCCCCGCCGCCCCACCGACCAGGAGGGTCAGCGTCGGCGGCAGGGAGATGACGGTGGTCGGTCGCGTGTCCGGGTGCTCGTGGTAGCGGTCCGGGTCGTCCAGCTCGCTGAGCGGGATCGTCTCGGCCCTCGCCGTCGCTGCAGGGGCCACCCGTCCCTCGGTCGTGTGCACGACCTCGGGTTCCTCGACGCCGGGTTCCTCGACGCCGGGCCCATCGACGCCGGGATCCTCCGCAGGCGTCCCGGCCGTGGCCGGCTCGGTCGTGGGGGCGGGCGCGCTCGCCTCGGACGCCGGGGGCTGCGACGGGGACGGCTCCGCACCGGGGTCGGGACCGGACTGCTCCTCCTGCACGTGCATCCCTCCTCCCGGTCGACGCGGTGTGCTCCGCGGGGTCATCGTGTCAGGTCGGGGTGACGGATGGGGCGCAAGTCACGGGGCGTCGACGAGGACGTCGGCCCGGGCGCGTGATTCCACGCCGACGGTGACGGAACCGCCCAGGGAGGCGATCAGCCCCCCGACCATCGGCAGGTCCGCCTCGCCGGTGAGTCGGACGACGACCGTGCGCCCGTCCGGGGTTCCCGTTCCCCCTGCCACGGACCAGCTCTCCAGGCCGTGGGGGCGCTCCCGCCCGGCGAGGTGCTCGACCGCCACGCCGCGCACGGACTCGTCGGTCAACGGGAGGGACCGGCCCAGCCCGCTCTCGTAGATCTGCTCGGCTCCCTCGTCGGTCGCCGCGAGCGCGGCGGCGTCGGCCGCATCGAGCAGCCGCATCCGCGAGACCTGCACGGAGGTGACCGCCAGTCCGCCGATGATCACCGTCATGGCGATGACCGTCAGCCCGAGGACGAGGACGGTCAGCTGACCGCGGTCGTCGCGGAGCCGGGTCCGCACGAGCGGGAGGAGGCCTGACAGGCGTCGCGCGAGATCGCGAAGGGGGGTCATCGCGCCTCGTACTCCGGGACGGGTGCCACCTGCGTGGCGGAGACGGGGATCTCCAGCGGCACCATGTCCGCGAGGAACGCCGGCGCCAGCGGCAGCGGCACGGCCACGGCTGCCCGTGTGGTCACCGACGCGCCCGGAGAGAGGCACGGGCTGCCCGTGCACGTCAGGCCCAGCCGCCCCTGGCCGCCGAATCCCTGGTCCGCGAAGGCGATCTCGGCGGCCGTGTGGGAACGGGCGCGGGCGGACTCGTCGTCCTCGGCCGTGACGAAGGCCCGTGCGGACTCCCGAGCGGCCTGGGTCACGGCGTAGGAGCCGGCCTGCAGCCGGGCGAGGCAGAGGACCAGGTAGACCAGCGGGACCAGGAGGAGGATCGCCAACCAGGAGAACTCGATGACGGCGCTTCCGCCGTCATCGGCCAACCGTGTGCGCCAGGTACTCACTGCTCCTCCTCGAAGGCCCGGCCGCGCACCTCGAGACCGTCACCGGGACCGAGGGGGCCGACGACGGGAAGTGGGGCGCTGACGGCGACGACGACGACCCGCACGTCCGCGCCGGTGGTCTGCACGCTGGCGGAGACCCCGCCTGCGAACCGGCTCGACAACGACCGGGAGATCAGCTCCCGGGCACGGCCTGCACCCTGCTCGGGCGTCGCTCCCTCCCGCGCCCCGTAGCGAGCCCCCTCGGCAGCACAGCTGATCAGGGTGTTGCGGACGTGCAGTGCCAGCCCGAGCTGGAGGACCGCGAGGAAGACGAACATCAGCAGGGCGGAGGTCAGGACGAAGTCGACGACCGCCGCCCCACTCTCCCCCTGGGCTCTGCGGGCAGCCGTCACGGGCCGTTGGCGACGTCGTCGAGAGCCTGCTCGAACATCGACGTCAGGCGCTCCCCCGCGACGGTCCACAGACCGGTGACGAGAGCCGCGGTCATGAGGGTGATCAGTACCCAGCCGGGCACGTCGCCGCTCTCGTCGTCGAGGCGCGCGACCGTCCGACGCGCGACGTCGCGCATCCGGATGTGGGCCTTGATGAGCTGGTCGGACATGTGGATCTCCTTCGTGGCGTGGTCTTGCTTTGTCGGTTCACATCTGGAACTGGAAGAACGAGAGGCCCGGGAAGAGGGCGAAGATGACGGTCACGGGCAGCACACCGAAGACGACAGGGATCATCATCGTGATCTCCTTCTTCCCGCCGGCCTCCATGATCTGGCGGCGTCCTTCCTCACGCACGTCCTGGGCCTGGGCCCGTAGCACGTCGGCGAGGGGCGTGCCGCGCTCCACCGCCACCACGATTCCGTCGACGAAGCGGGACAGCGAGATGAGGCCGGTACGGTCGGCGAGGCCTTGCAGCGCCCTCTGGAGACTGGCACCGGCCCGGGCATCGGCGAGGCAGCGGCCGAGCTCGTCGGACAGCTCACCCTCGGAGAGGCGGACGACCCGCTCGAGGGCTCCCGTCGTCCCCTCCCCCGCGCCCACGGCGAGGGCGAGCAGCTCGGCGACGGTGGGGAACTCGGCGAGCATTCGCTCCTCGCGCCGGTTCGCCTCCCGGCTGAGCAGGGTGTCGCGGATCACCACGCCGCAGCCGAAGCCCAGCGCGATGAGCAGAAGGAGCAGCACGGGCGAGCGCCCCTTCCCGGTGACGGCGAGGACGCCGAGCACACCGCCCAGGCCGGCACCCGCGAAGCCGTAGACGACCTGCTCGGCCCGGAAGTGGTCGGTGTCGGGGACGCGTCCTGCCCGTTGCAGTCGACGGCGCACCGAGTGCGTCCCCCCGAGCACGGACTCGACACGGCCGGCGAGGTCGGTGACGAGTGGACGCAGGACGGTGGGGATGACCGCGACGAGGGGCACCTGCTCGGTCTGGAGGAGGCGGGAGGGGCGAGGCGTGTCGCGCAGGTAGGGCGCCAACCGGTCATCGAGCGTGGGTCGCCGGTGACGCGGGAGACCCTGGTGCACGAGCAGCACGCCCAGCGCGAGGACGAGCCCGAGGGCAGCCCCACTACGCCCCGGGCCGAGGGAGTGGATGAGATCGGTCATCGCAGCACCCGGCCTTCCTCGGGAAGGCGGCCGATGCGGACCATGACCTGGTAGGCCACCATCGAGGTAGCAGCGCCGAAGGCGAGCACGACCACCCCGGCGCCGGTGTTGTAGGCCTGCACGGACTCCGGACGGGTCGAGAGGAAGGCGAGGACGATCCACGGGGCGGCGACCGCAAGTCGCGCCGCGCTGACCGTCCAGGACTGGCGCGTCTCCAGCTCGCTGCGGGTGCGGGCGTCCTCGCGCAGGAACGCCGAGAGGGTCCGCAGCAGTGACCCGAGGTCGGAGCCACCGACCTCACGG
Organism: Janibacter sp. DB-40; assembly: GCF_029510815.1. NCBI lineage: Bacteria > Bacillati > Actinomycetota > Actinomycetes > Micrococcales > Intrasporangiaceae > Janibacter > Janibacter sp. DB-40. Next base: position 2,273,353 of record NZ_CP120360.1, read on the forward strand.
GCGATGCGCAGGGACTCCACGAGTCGGTCCCCGACCGGGTCGGCGAGTCGCTCCTTGAGACGGTCGAGGCTGTCGTTGAAACGGCCCGTCGTGCGATAGTCACCAGCGAACTCCGCGAAGGCCGGACGCAGCTCCTCGGGCCCGCGGACCGCGAGCTGGGCCAGGGCCTCCGGGAGCGCCAACCCGGCACGCACCGCTGACGTGACGTTGTCGACGACGTCCGGCCACAGCTCCCGCAGCTGAGAGCGTCGTGACCGGGCCCGCATGCGCACCACCGCCAGCGGCGCCCATCCCGCCATGGCAGCGAAGCACAAGGCGATGCTCGGGACACGAGTCATCGCCGTGCCCATGACGAGGACCAGCACGAAGGCGATGGCACAGGCGACGAGCAGTCCCACCGGTCCCACGCCCCAGTACCCGGCCTGGGCCAGCTCGTCGCGCAGACGACGCAGCACCCGGTTCTCCGTGGGGGTGCGCATCACCTCCTCGTCACGTGGCCACATGGACCACCAGACGAGGAAGAGTCCCGTGCCGAACAGGGCACCCACGACCACGCCTGTCACGGACGGCCGGCTCCGAGGAGTGCGGTCAGGTCGTACCCCGCGCGTTCGAAGCGCTCGCGGTGCGGTGGGTACCCACCGGCTCGCACCAGGGATCCGTCACGCGTGGTGAAGATGTCGGTCGTCTCCACGATGTCGTTCTCGATGCGGCCCGGCAGGGCCACGATCTCGCGGACACGGCGCGTGCCATCACCCTCGAGCGCGGCGTGGACGACGAGATCGATCGACCCCGCCACGGTCGGGACGACGAACCGGGACCCGACGTTCTCACCGGCCAGCAGCGGCAGGGTGCACATCTTCGTCACCGCCTCCCTGGCCGAGTTGGCGTGGACCGTGCACATCCCGGGCAGCCCGGAGTTGAGAGCGATGAGCAGGTCGAGGCTCTCGGCCTGGCGCACCTCGCCGACGATGATGCGGGAGGGACGCATCCGCAGGGCCTCCTTGACCAGGCGCCGCAAGGGGATCTCGCCGGCACCCTCGAGGCTGGGCTGCCGACACTGCATGGCGACGACGTCCCTCCGCGGGATCTTCAGCTCGAAGACCTCCTCGCAGGTGATCACCCGCTCGCGCGGGGGCAGTGCGGCAGACAGGCAGTTGAGCAGGGTGGTCTTGCCCGCCTGCGTCCCCCCGGCGACGAGGATGTTCAACCCGGCCGTCACGGCGGCCTGGAGGAAGGTCGATGCCGCGCGCGTCAGCGTGCCCAGTCGCACGAGGTCGTCGAGGTGGTCGGCCTTGACGACGAACTTGCGGATGTTGACCGCCCAGTGCTCCCGGGTGATGTCCGGGATGACGACGTGCAGCCGGCTGCCGTCCGGCAGCGTCGCGTCGACGAAGGGTGAGGACAGGTCGATGCGGCGTCCCGACGACTTCAGCATCTTCTCGACCAGGTCGCGCACCTCGTCGGCGGTGAGCACCGTGGTCGTCAGCTCGGCGACACCATTGCGCGCGACGAAGACCTGGCTCGGCGAGTTGATCCAGATCTCCTCCACGAGGGGGTCGTCGAAATACTGCTGCAACGGCCCGAAGCCGGCCACCGTGTCGAGGACGGCCTTGACCGCGGCCTCCCGGTTGCCCAGCACGGGGAGCCCGCCCTGGATGCTGCGGTCGTCGTAGTCGCTGACGGCCGCCCGCACGAGGTCGGCGACCTCGCCCGACTCGCGCACCGGGTCCAGACCGGTGCGACGGATCAGCTCGCGCACCTCGGTCTCGACCGTCTCGACCGCGTCCATTTCGCGCCCCCGTGAGTGGTTGGTTGTCCTGCGAAGCTGTCCCCTTCGCTCCCGAGACGGTAGCGACTTCCCGGGATTTCGCATCTCGAGAATCCACAGGACGCTCGGGAACGGCCCGTTCTCCCCTCCCCTGTGGACGACGGAGCACCCGCGCGGACGTCGCGTGCCTACCGTTCCCCCATGCTCCTGCAGATGACCGTCATCGATGCCCGACGTGGCACCGAGCACCCCGTGGAGGTCCGCGCCGGGCCATCCGACACAGCCCTCCACCTGCTCGAGGCGCTCGGGTCGGACGCGGACACCGCCATGCACGTCGACGGCAGGAGGGTTCCCGCCGAGGCGTCGATCGGACTGCCCCCGCTCCTCGACGGGAGCGTCCTCGTCCTCGGCCACGAGGACGACGACGGCTGGACGAGGTCCACGACGCCCTCCCCCCTTCGTCTCACGTCGATCACGGGGCCCGATGCCGGGCGCACGCTCGACCTCGCACTCGGACGGCACGTGATAGGCCGCGGGGAGATGGCCACACTCCGGGTCGCCGACGACACCCTCTCCCGCGAGCATCTCGTCGTCTCGGTGGACCGGGACGGCCTCCTGGTGCAGGAGCTGGACGCGACCAACGGCACCCTCGTCGACGGCGAGGCCGTGCCGACCGCGGGCAGACGGGCACGGACCGGCAGCCGGATCCGTGCCGGAAGCACCACGTTCGCCATCGAGGCCCACCGGTCCCGCCCCTCCCGTCGCCGGCCCGGTGGCGCGGGGACGATCTCGGTGAACCCGACCCCACGCCTGCCCTCCGCGCACGTCCCCGCGCGCATCGCGATCCCGCAGGCCCCGAGCGCGCCGGCGCGCCGCCGCATCCCGTGGGTGATGGTGCTCCTGCCGATCCCCTTCGCGGCCCTCCTCGCCTTCTTCTTCGGCCCTCGGATGCTCCTCTTCGGGCTGCTCACACCGGTCCTGGCCATCGGGTCGACGCTCTCCGACCGCTCCTCCTCTCGGCGCGACCACCGGGAGGCACACACGGCATGGACAAGGGAGACGGCTCGGGTCGGTGAGCACCTCGCGAGCGCCCTCGCGCTCGAACGTCGCGAGCGCCTCCGCTCGGCTCCTGACGCGGCCGCACTGCTCGACGCGGCCCGTGGTGACTCCTCCCGACTCTGGGAGCGTCGCGCCGGACACCCCGAGTTCCTCGACCTCCGGCTGGGGCTGGCCCCGCTCCCGGCCCGGGTCGAGGTCGACCGCGGTCACGGCGACCGGGCCCATCCCGTGCTCGAGGACGTCCCCCTCGTGGTCGACCTCCCGGACGTCGGTGTGCTCGGGATCGCCGGAGGGCGCGATGGCCGCGATCGACTCGCCCGCCACCTCCTCGCACAGCTGACCGTCCTGCACTCCCACCACGACGTCGCGGTCTCGGTGGTGGCCACGCAGGAAGGGTGGTGGTCCCCCTTCCGCACCCTGGTCCACCTGCGAGAGCACCACGACGACCCCGGGACGAGCCGGGCCACGGCCACGGAGGAGGGCGCCCTCGCCCTCTTCGCCGGGCACGCCGACACGGCCCGTGAGCGGCGCCGGAGGCGCTCCGGCGCGAGCGCGGACGACGACGAGCCGACCACGCTCGTCCTCCTCATCGACGAGGTCGACCGGTGGCGGAGCGACCCCAACCTGCGCACGGTCCTCGCGCAGGGACGCACCCATCGGATCCTCGTGATCGCCCTGTGCGAGACCGTCGAGGGACTCCCGCACGAGTGCGGCGCCATTGCCCGCCTCGACGGCGACCGACTCGCCCTGCAGGTCGCCGGCACCCCGGACGCCCACGGTGTCGTCGACGGGGTCGGACCCGCCTGGGCGGGGCGCGTGGCCGCCGCGCTGGCCCCACTGCGGGACTCGACCCCCGACGCCGCCGGCGTGGGCCTTCCGGATGCGACCCGCCTCGTCGACCTGCTCGACCTCGATCCTGACGACCCGGCCACGGTCCGGACGGCATGGTCGGGCGCGACAGCCCGCCGCAGCGACCTCGATGTGGCCGTCGGCCAGGGAGCGGAGGGCCCGTTCCACATCGACCTGCGCCGTGACGGTCCCCACGCACTCGTGGCAGGCACCACCGGGTCAGGCAAGTCGGAGTTCCTGCAGAGCTGGGTGGCCTCGCTGGCGGCCTGTCTGTCTCCGCAGGAGATCACCTTCGTGCTCGTCGACTACAAGGGCGGCGCTGCCTTCGCCGAGTGCGCCCGACTGCCGCACACCGTCGGGCTGCTCACCGACCTCGAGCCCGCGCAGGCCGAGCGAGCCCTCACCAGTCTGGATGCCGAGCTGAACCGACGTGAGCGCATCCTGGCCGCATCGGGCGCCACGGACATCGACGACCACCGGGGCAACCCGCTGCCACGTCTGATGATCGTCATCGACGAGTTCCGGATGCTGGCGGAGGAGCAGCCCGAGGCACTCGCCCACCTCATGAGGATCGCAGCCGTCGGCCGGTCCCTCGGTGTGCACCTCGTGCTGGCCACCCAACGCCCGGGGGGCATCGTCTCCGCGGACATCAAGGCCAACGTCAACCTGCGTATCGCCCTGCGCGTGCGGGACCGGGTCGACAGCGACGACGTCCTCGGGGTCCCGGACGCGGTCGACCTCCCTGAGTCCGCGCCCGGACGCGCCCTGGCGCGGACCGGGGGTCGCCCGCCCGTGCCTTCCAGACCGGCCGGGTCGCCGGACACGCCACATCGGGCTCCGACGGAGTGGTCGTGCGCACCCCGGGCGAGCCGTGGCCGACCGTGAGCCGCCGCAGGGACCTCGGACCCACCGACCTGCAGCGGCTGACGGCCACGCTGACCACCGCTGCAGCGGACCTCGGCATCACACGGCCACACCGACCGTGGTTGCCGCCGCTGCCCGAGACCATCACCGCGGACCGGCTCCCCGTTCCCGTGGAGGACACCGGCGCCCCCTTCGCGCTCGTCGACCATCCGGAGCGCCAGCAGCAGGAGCCGCTCCTGTGGTCACCGTGCGGGGGCCACTGGATGGTCGTCGGGGGGCCGGGCACCGGACGCACGACGAGCATCGCCGCGGTGGTCACGGCCGCAGCCGGCCACTGGAAACCCGAGCAGCTGCAGGTGCAGGTCATCGGTGACGGCTCATCCCTCCTCAGCGATCTCGTCCGACTGCCGCACGTGGGCAGCGTGGTCGACGGGGAGGACAGACCGACGACACGTCGCTTCCTCGGTCACCTCGAGGACGACCTCACCGCGCGCCGGGCCAGACTGCGCGCCAGCGGCCACTCGACCCTCGACGCCTGGTGGCAGGCACACGACGCCGACCCGTCGGGCGAGGTGCCCCCGCCCCACCTCCTGCTCGCCGTCGACGGTTGGGGACGTGCCACCCGGCCGCTCGGCGGGACGGATCTCGGGGAGACCGCGGAGCTGCTGGAGACGCTGCTGCGCGACGGCGTGGCAGCCGGCATCCGCTGTGTCGCCACGGGAGGCCGGGAGCTGCTCTCCGGTCGGATCTCCTCGCTCGTCACCACCCGGCTCCTGCTGCACCTCCCCGACCGGGGGGATGCCTCGCTCGCCGGACTGAAGCCGTCGGAGATCTCCGGGCCCCTGGTCGCGGGGCGAGCGCGAGTGCAACCCGGCGGGCACCTCCTCCAGATCGCGCGACCCGCGCCACAGGCCTCGGGCCACTCGGTCTCCGGGCACGAGCACGCCCGCCCGTGGCGCGTCGAACCGCTGCCCGAGGCGGTGGCGGTCGCTCGCCTCCCGGCGGCCGGCGTGGAGCGCATCCCGGTCGGCATCGGCGGCTCCGGACGTGAGCCGGTGGTCTGGCGCGTCCCCGACGCCCGCCGGATGCTCGTCTGCGGCCCGCCGGGAAGCGGCCGCACGACCGCCCTCGTCACGATCGCCCGGCAGGCGATGACCACAGGGCATCCTGTGGTGCTCATCGGCCGAGGCCCGCTGGTCGAGCACCCGGACCTCGCCGAGGCCACCGTCTGCGGTCCCGAGGACCGGGACCGTCTCATCGCCCTGCGGCGCGCGCACCCGGACCTCGCGGTCGTGATCGACGACGCCGACCGTGTCGAGGACGAGCCCGTCGCCGACGTGGTCAAGGAGATCCTGCGTCGGGTCGACAGCGATCGCGGGCTGGTCATCGCATCGACGGCAACGCAGACGGCCGCGACCCGGGTCCGCGGGCTCGTCGCGGACATCGCGCGCTCCCGCGCCGGGATCCTCCTCCAGCCGACGAGTCGCGGCGACGGGGACGCTCTCAGCCTGCGGGTGCCGCCACTCCCCCGGATCCCGGGGCGTGGGTACCTCATCACCCAGGGTCGGGCCGAGGAGGTCCAGGTGGCGCGTGTGGCTGCCCCCGAGGGGTACGAGTGAGGGCAGGGATGGAGGGACAAGGGTGGGATCGGTCCGACTCAGGCCGCCGCCCGGACCGTCACGACGAGGCGCCGATCACGACCGAGGAGTCCGGGCGGTGCGCCACGGGCCGGTCCCATCCTTGTCCCGGCCGCCGTCCTACTATCCAGCGCGATCAGACGAGCGGTGGCGTCCGCGGCGGCACGGTGCGCCGCTCCCCCGTCGCCTCGAAGGCTGCCGCCATCGCCAGCAACGCATTGTCGTCCCAGCCGCGCCCGGCGAAGGTCAGCCCGACCGGCATGCCGATGTCGGCCATCGTGCCCATCGGCACCGTGACCGTCGGGATGCCCAGGTGCCGCGGGACGAGGTTGCCGTTGGCCACCCAGACCCCGTTGCGCCAGGCCAGATCCGCCGAGGCCTCGTCCACGTCCGCGTCGGCGGGCCCGACGTCTGCGACCGCGGGGAAGATCACCGCGTCCAGACCGAGGGCGTCCATCCACTCCTCGAGGTCCACGCGGCGGGTCTCCTCGAGGCCGCGCAGGCCCCCTTCGAGCAGCGGGAGCGAGGTGACGTCCTCGACGACCCCCACCTCACGGGCACGGGTGACGTAGTCCGCGAGGTCGACGTCGGGCTCGCCGTAGCGGTCGGGGAGGGCCCCCTCCGGCTGGGGGAAGATCGCAGGCCCGTCGACATCGACGAGCCGGTGCAGGTGCGGGTCGCCGTTGGCGCGCAGGAAGGTCTCCCACCCCCACATCGCCTGCTCCCAGATCTCCTCCTCGAGGTAGCCCTGCGGCAGCAGCCCGCGGGTGGCGACCGTCGGGGCACCGGCGCGGTCACCCTCGTAGTTCGACACCACGGGGAAGTCGGTCTCCACGACCTGCGCACCGGCCGCCTCGAGGTCGGCGCGGGCCGCCTCGAAGAGCGCCAGGACGCTGGGCCGGGGCACGATCCGCTCCCCCGTCGGCCCGCCGAAGCCGGTGCCGGTCCCGGCGTCCTCGTCGGTGCCGAGGTACATCCGCGGCACCCCCAGACGCAGTCCGCGAAGGGGGGCACCGTCGCCGGTGCGCAGGGTCGGGTAGGAGTCCGGACGCACGCTCGAGGACGCGGGCACCTCGATCCACGGCTGGGTACGCCACAGGTCTCCCGTGGTGTCCGGGTCGTCGGCGACGACGACGTCGAGCACCTCGAGCAGGTCGGCCATCGTGCGGGTCTGCGGGACGACGACGTCCATCGACGGCACGAGGGGCCAGTTGCCGCGCACCGAGATGACCCCGCGCGAGGGCGTGTAGGCGCACAGCGCGTTGTTGCTCGCCGGCGCCCGCCCGGAGGACCACGTCTCCTCCCCGAGGCCGAAGGCAGCGAAGCTGGCTGCGGTAGCGGTCCCCGAGCCGTTGGAGGACCCCGAGGCGAAGGCGGCGGTGAGGTACTCACCGTTGTAGGGGCTCTCGGCCCGTCCGTAGACGCCCCGCTGCATGCCCCCGTTGGCCATGGGCGGCATGTTCGTCAGGCCGATGAGCACCGCACCACCCGCGCGCAGCCGCGCGATGGTGAAGGCGTCACGCTGCGCCACGAGGTCGGCGAAGGCCGGAGACCCGCTGGCGCAGGTCAGACCGCTGACGAGGTAGGAGTCCTTGGCGGTGTACGGGATGCCGTCGAGGGGGCCGAGCGGTTGTCCCTCGGCACGGCGGCGGTCGGCCGCCCGGGCCTCCTCGAGCGCGAGCGGGTTGCGCACGACGACCGCGTTGAGCCGGATGCCGTCGGCGTCGTAGGCGGCGATCCGCGCGAGGTAGGCCGTGACCAGCTCCTCGCTCGTGGTCTCGCCGGACCTCAGGGCGGCGCGCATGGAGGCGATGTCGGCCTCGACGACGTCGAAGCCACCCATCACAGGGCCCGGTCGTCGTAGTGGTGCGCGGGCGCCAGGAGGGCAGCGCCGATGCCGACGACCGCGAGGGCGGCCAGTCCCAGGCCGAACCACAGCCCCGTCGAGGTGCCGAGCGTCCACGACGCGGGCAGGAGCAGCAGGTTCCACACGATCGTCGGGGTCCGCGGCCACACACGTCCCCGCAGCCAGGACATCCCGACGGCGAGGAGCAGGAGCGCGAAGATCAACGAGACCACGAGGGACATGGACGCCGTGTTGGCGTCGAAGGCCTGGTCCGCGAGCAGCTCGAGGGCGTACATCCCAGCGGTCACGAAGAGCAGGGCCGACTCGACGAGGCAGACGGCGCCCGCAACGCGACGGGGCACGAGGGGATCGACGGGAAGGTTCGGGAGGGTCACGCCAGAAGGGTAGGTGACGCGGCACACGTCAAGTGACACGCGAGTAAGTCTCGACACACGGGGTAGTCATCGCGGTATCTTGGAGTTTCGTGTGCCTGAGGCAATGAAATTTTCCGGCGCCCCGGATCGTTGCCCCACTGGCACCACCCACCAGGCCACTGACGACCTCCCCCGACATCAAGGAGCACATCCCCCATGGATTGGCGCGACCGCGCAGCCTGTCTGGACGAGGATCCAGAACTCTTCTTCCCCATCGGCAACACCGGCCCCGCGATCGCGCAGATCGAGGAGGCAAAGAAGGTCTGCCGTCGCTGCGAGGTCATCGACACCTGTCTCCAGTGGGCCCTCGAGTCCGGTCAGGACGCCGGTGTCTGGGGCGGGCTCTCCGAGGACGAGCGCCGCGCGCTCAAGCGCCGCAAGGCCCGCGCCCGACGCGCCGGCTGAGCCCCCACGCACACTGACCACCGTCTCCGAGCACCTGCTCGGGGGCGGTTTCGTCGTGTGGGGGGACCGTCACCGGTCGACCCGCTGCAGACGGGCGCTGAACCGCACCCGGGTCCCCCGCGGCTCGGCGTCGTCCCACCGGATCTGGCCACCGAGGTCCTGCACCATCGACGTGACGATCCGTGTCCCCAGACCGGCCCTGCTCGGTCGAAACCCCCTCGGCAGTCCTGCCCCGTCGTCGACGACGGTGACCCGCAGGATGTCGCTCTCCCCCTCGTCGGAGCGGTGGGCGTCCACCTCGACCGTCCCCCCGTCCGGGACCCCGTGCTCGACCGCGTTCTGGATCAGCTCGGAGAGGATGAGGCCGACCGCCGTCGCGTCCTCGGCCTGCATCATCCCGAAGGACCCGGTGAAGCTCGTGTCGATCGCGCCCGTCGTCCGCGCCACCTCGACGACCGCCCGCAGACCCCGCACCGCGATGTTGTCGAAGTCGACCGTCTCCGCGAACCCGGTGCTCAGTGCCTCGTAGATCATCGCGATGACGCCGACGCGCCGCTCGGCCTCCGTCAACGCGATCCGGGCGGACTCCTCAGGCATGCGACGCGACTGCATGCGCAGCAGTGCCGCGACCGTCTGGAGGTTGTTCTTCACCCGGTGGTGGATCTCGCGGATGGTCTGGTCCTTGGTCATCAGCTCCTCGCCGTGCCGGCGCAGCTCGGAGATGTCGCGGACCAGGACGATCGCCCCGTGGCGCTGCCTCCCCCTCATGAGGGGGATCGCCCGCATCGCGAGCGCGGCTCCGTCCGTGCTGACATCGGCCCGCCACGCCGCGCGTCCCATCGCCACCATGGCCAGGCTCTCGTCGACCTGGCCGACCTGCGCGGCGAGACCACTCACCACGCGCACGAGGACCTCCGACTCGAGGGGCCCCTGGTGGCCCAGCTGGCGGATGGCACTGAGCGCATGGGGCGAGGCGTACTCGACGACCCCCGCGGCGTCCAGGCGGATCACGCCGTCACCCACGCGCGGCGCGCCCTGCCGCACACCGCTCGGCGAGTAGCCGGGCGTGGGCCAGCCGCCCTCGGGCACCATCGCGAAGAGGTCGTCGCCCATCGCTCCGTAGCACTCCTGGAGCCGGGTGTCCGGTCGGCCGCTGTCGAGCATGTCGTGGATGCTCAGCACACCGATGGTGCGGCCGTTGCGGCGCACGGGACGAGCCCGCTCGTGGATGAGGTCCTGCCCGCGGGTGCGGACGTGCTCGCTCATCCCCTCCTGCGCGGCGTCGGAGACGAGGTCACCGAAGACGGCGCTGGCGCCGAGGCCGACGGCCTCCTCGACGAAGACCATCGGACCCGTCATCGGTCGGGTGTGGGCAGCCGCGACCCAGCCGTCGTCCTGGGCGAGCCACAGGACCAGGTCGCTGAAGGCCAGGTCGGCGAGCACCTGCCAGTCCTCGATGAGCAGGTGCAACCGCTCGGCGTCGCCCGCCTCGAGGCCGGGGGTGATCCGCAGGAAGTCCGCCAGTGTCCGCACGCCGTGATCCTAACGACGTGCCACACCGGTCAGCGGGTCACCGACCGCAGCGTGCGCAGGGCCACCGACAAGGCGGCCAGGCCCGGGTCGCTCAGCTGCCGGATCCCGGCGAGCTGGGTGTCGACTCGCTCCACCGCCTCGTCGTGCTCCCGGCACCATGCGGCGTACCGCTCGTGGGCGTCGACGCCGTCCCTCTCGAGGACCGAGCGGGTCAGGGTCTGCAGGGTGGCGTAGAGGTCGTCGCGCAACGCGGCGCGGGCCAGCGAGTCCCACCGCTGCTCACGGGGCAGGCGCGTGACCAGCGTGAGCAGCTCGTCGATGCCGAAGGACTCCGACAGCAGGAAGTAGACCTCCGCCACCTCACGCGGCGTGCGTTCCCTGTCGTGCGCCATGTCGACGATGTCCAGCAGGGCGAAGCTGTCCATGAGGGCGGCCGCGTCCCGGGCGAGGTCGTCGGGCACCCCGTCCTTGATGAGCTCCTCGGTCTTGCGCTCCAGCCGATCGGCCTGCGACCCGTCCAGGAAGTCCGGCACCATCGGGGCCAGGCGGCCGACCTCCGCGAACCGCTCGATCTCGACCGCCGGCTGCAACCGTCCCGGCCGGGAGGCGAGGAACCACCGCACCGAGCGGTCCATGAGCCGGCGGAACTCCAGGTACAGACGTGTCTGCACCTGGGTGGGCACGACGTTGTCCAGGGCCTCCACGCGGGCGACGAAGTCGTCGAGACCGAAGACCTCCCGGATGACGAGGAAGGCGCGGGCGATCTGGACGGGCGTCGCACTCGTCTCCTCGCCGGCCCGCTGGACGAAGGTGATCCCGCCACGGTTGACGAGGTCGTTCGCCACGGCGGTGGTCACGATCTCCCGGCGAAGGGGGTGCCCCGCCACGTCCTCGGCGAACCGCTCGTCCCGCAGCGGGCCGGGGAAGTAGGTGCGCAGCTGCCGCTCCGTCGCAGGATCGTCGGGCAGGTCCGACTCGAGCAGGTCCTCCTTGAGGGACATCTTCGAGTAGGCCAGCAGCACCGCCAGCTCCGGCGAGGTCAGGCCCCGGTCCTCCTCGAGCAGGTCCTTCACCTGGGAGGTGGTCGGCAGGAACTCCAGCTCGCGGTCGAGGTCGCCGCGCTCGGTGAGCGACTCCATGAGGCGCTCGTGCACGGCGAGCATGCTGCCGTCCTGGGCGCGGGCGTTCCCCAGGAGGACGTTCTGCTCGTAGTTGTCACGCAGCACCTGCTGGGCGACCTCGTCGGTCATCGACGCGAGGAGCTCGTCGCGGTCCTCCGCGGCGAGCGCGCCGCGGCGGATGGCCTCACCGAGGAGGATCTTGATGTTGACCTCCCGGTCGGAGGTGTCCACGCCGGCGGAGTTGTCCACGGCATCGGTGTTGAGGCGTACCCCGGCGAGCGCCGCCTCGATGCGGCCACGCTGGGTGGCACCGAGGTTGCCCCCTTCGCCGACGACCCGGGCCCCGACCATGGATCCGGTGATGCGAATGGCGTCGTTGGCCCGATCGCCGACGGCCGCGTCCGACTCCCCGTCGGCCTTGATGTAGGTGCCGATCCCGCCGTTCCACAGCAGGTCCACCGGCGCCTGCAGCACTGCGTGGATCAGCTCGTTCGGAGTGATGTTCGTCGGGCCGTCGAGGCCCAGCGCACGGGCGGCCTGCTCGCTCACGGGGACGGACTTGGCGTGGCGGGACCACACACCCCCACCCTCGCTGATCAGCGACCGGTCGTAGTCGTCCCAGGTACTGCGCGGCAGGGCGAAGAGGCGCTCACGCTCGGCGAAGGACACCGCCGCATCGGGCTCGGGATCGATGAAGACGTGCATGTGGTTGAAGGCCGCCACGAGTCGGATGTGCTGCGACAGCAGCATTCCGTTGCCGAAGACGTCACCGGCCATGTCGCCGATCCCGACGACGGTGAAGTCCTGGGTCTGGGTGTCGTGGCCGAGCTCGCGGAAGTGTCGCTTGACCGATTCCCACGCTCCCTTGGCGGTGATCCCCATCCCCTTGTGATCGTACCCGACCGACCCTCCGGAGGCGAAGGCGTCGTCGAGCCAGAAGCCGTACTCGCGGGCGATCGAGTTGGCCAGGTCGGAGAAGGACGCCGTCCCCTTGTCGGCCGCGACCACGAGGTAGGAGTCGTCGCCGTCGTGCCGGACCACCCGCTCCGGCGGCACGATCTCCCCCTGGACGCGGTTGTCGGTGACGTCGAGCATCCCCGAGATGAATCCGCGGTAGGCCGAGCGGCCGGCCTCCATCCACGCGTCACGGTCCAGGGCCGGGTCGGGCAGCTGCTTGGCGAAGAACCCGCCCTTGCTTCCCGTGGGCACGATGACGGCGTTCTTGACCATCTGCGCCTTGACGAGACCGAGCACCTCGGTCCGGAAGTCGTCCCGCCGGTCGCTCCAGCGCAGCCCGCCACGGGCCACCGCGCCGAACCTCAGGTGCACGCCCTCGACCTGTGGGCTGTGCACCCAGATCTCGAAGGCCGGGTGCGGCTTCGGCATGTCCGGGACCGCGGCCGGCTCGAGCTTGAAGGACATCCGCGGCAGAGGCGCCCCGTCCTCGTCGGCGACGAAGTAGTTCGTGCGCAGCGTCGCGCGGACGAACCCGACGAAGGAACGGATGATGCGGTCCTGCTCGAGCGAGGAGACGTCCTCCAGGGCGGCGTCGATGCGGGCGATCACCTCGGCCTCGGCCTCCTCACGCTCCTCCCCCGCGGCCGCGTCGAAACGGTCGGGGTCGAACCGGGTCTCGAAGAGCTCGACGATCGACCGGGCCACCCCGTGGTGCTCGACGATCGCGGACTCGAGCGTGCGCTGCCCCCAGGAGCTGCCGATCTGCCGCAGGTACCGGCCGATGGCCCGCAGCAGGGCGATCTGCCGCCAGGTCAGGCCCGCGCGGATCACCAGGGCGTTGAACCCGTCCGACTCCGCGCCGCCCGCCTGCACTGCTGCGACCGCCGACTCGACGAGCTCGCGCAGCGTGTCGTGGTCGTGCGCCTCCCACACGGCCGGGTCGTCGACGCGCAGGCTGAAGTCGTAGATGCCCGCCGTGACCCCGTCCTCCCGGGTGAGCTCGTAGGGCTCCTCCTCGATGACCTGGACGCCCAGATCGCGGAAGATCGGCATGAGGTCGTCGAGGATCAGCTCCTCGATGCTGAAGATCTTGAACCGGCGGATCGCTGGGTCGTCCCCGCCACCGTGGCCGGGACGGGGGTTGTACAGGGCACAGGCGAAGGGGGTCCCCTGCTCCAGGCGCGCGAGGTTCTTCAGGTCGGCCAGCGCCTGGACGGCGTTGAAGTCCTCCTCGTAGTCGGCGGGGAAACCACCACGCCACGGGGAGATCAGCTGCTCGGCGTGCTCGTGGCCGACGAGATCCTCCGCCCTGCGTACGAGACGCTCCTCCCACGTGAGGACCGCTCCCGTGATGGCGTCGTCGACGTCGTCACGGGCCTCCCCCTCGGGCAGCCGGACTCCGTTGCTCCCCCGCAGGATGTAGTAGAGCCGGGCCATCGGCTCCTCGGAGACGTGCGCGGTGAAGGAGACCTCGTCCGCGCCCGTGGCCTCGCGCAGCTGTTCCTCGACCCGGTGCCGCACCGCGGTGGTGTACCGGTCCCGGGGCAGGTAGATCATCGCCGTGACGAACTGCCCACCGGAGTCCAGCCGCAGGAAGGTCGCCGTGCGCATGCGGTGGACCATCTGCTGGATGCGGGTCACCACGCGCAGGAGGTGCTCGACGGGAGCCTGGAAGAGCTCGTCGCGGGGGAACGTCTCGAACAGGCGCCGGGCGAAACCTCCGGAGTGGCTGTTGTGCGACCACCCGGACCGGTCGAGGACCGCCTGCACCTTGTCGGCGATGAGCGGGATCGTCAGCACCGAGCTGGTGTAGGCCGTCGACGCGAAGAGGCCGGCGAGGCGCCGCTCCACCAGCCGTCCCTCGTCGTCGTGGACCCGCACGGCGATGAGGTCGGGGTGGGTCACCCGGTGCACCGGCAGGACCGCCCGCGACTTGCCGATGGACAGGGCGGTCCCGGCCGCCACCTGCTCGTCGGGGCCACCGAGGGGCGTGATCGACTCGGCGGTGGAGTCGTCACGGAGCATCCCCAGTCCGCTGCCCGCGATCGGGGTGACCGTGACGGACCCGTCGGCAGCGACCTCGACCTCGTGGTCACGGGTGCCGATGAAGGTGAAGTGGTGGTTGACGAGCCAACGGAGGAACTCTGCGGCGGCCCGCTGTGACTCGCTCGACCCCGGCCCCCGGCCGGCCTCGAGATCGGCGGCCAGCTGCAGGGTCGCGTCCTGCATCGGCTGCCAGTCCTCCACGGCCATCGCGACGGCATCGAGGACCTCGCTGACCCGCTCCTCGACGAGCGCGTGGTCGCACCGGTCGGCCAGCTCGATGCGGATCCACGACTCCTCGACGTCGTCGGTCCCGGCACGTCCCTGCCCCGCGTCCACGTCGACGATCTCGACCAGCATCCCCTGCTCGTCACGACGCACGACGAGCTGCGGGTGCAGCAGCAGGGAGACCCCGATGCCCTCACGGGACAGCTCGCCGAGGACGGAGTCGACGAGGAAGGGCCGGTCGGCGGTGACGATGTGCAGGATGCCGTCGGCGGCGCGCACGATCGTCTCCTCGGGGCGACGCTGCCGGGCCACGTCCCTGTGGGCACGGGCCATGGCGACGAGCGCCTCGGCGCCCCTCCCCTGCAGCTCGGTGGTGTCGCCGTGTCTGAGGTAGCGCTCGACGAAAGCCGGGTCGACGTCGGCTGCGGTGGCGGCCTCGGCGAGTGCAGCGGGGTTCCCGAGCACGACCTCGGGAGCGGAAGTGGCAGGCAGCTGAGCCATGGATGGGCGTCCTCGTTCTGCGTCTCGCGGGTGGTGTGGACGGCGTTGTCCTTGCGTCGAGGGTAGTACCAGCATGAGGTCCGTCACACGACGGCCCGCCGCCGTCATCGGTTCGCGACAACCTGTGGACACGGGGCCGCGACGCCGCCCCCGGCGTCGCTACGCTGGCCGGACCATGCCCCCTTCGCACCCGCGCCCCGAGGACGTCGCCGCTCTCGTCGACGCGCTCACGACCACCGGTGACCACTGCGCCGACGACGGCGACGGGCTCCTCGACCACATGGTCACCGTCGGGGACCACGCCACCCAGGCGGCCCTGGAGTCGACGGTCGACACCGCCGTCGACACCCTGCGCGAGCTCTCCGCCACCTGCCGTGAGCTGTCGCTGTCCCTGTCCACCGACGCGGCGCCGACCCGTCCGACGAGCCGGGACGCCGCCCGCGCCCGGGAGGCACGATGACCACCCCCCTGCTCGGCGACCCCGCCTCGATGAGCGCCCTCGGCGCCTCCCTGAGACGTGCCGCTGTCCACCTGCGTGCTGACGGCGAGGACCTCTCGAGCGCCCTGGCCGAGGCCTCCCCGGGGTGGCGCGGCCCACGCTCGGTCCAGCTGCGCCGACGTACCTCGACCACGGCCGCACAGACCACTGCCGTCGCGGAGGCCCTCGACGCCGTCGGGCAGTCCCTCCAGACGGCCGCCACCGACCTGTCGACGACGATCGCCCGCCTGCGTGAGCTCGAGGACGCCGCGGCCGCACTGGGGCTCGAGGTGCGCGAGGGTGCGGTGACGAAGGGGTGGGGCATCACCGGAGTCGCGGACGCCGCGACGCTGCGCGACGAGGACGACCGGCGCGCGCGACTCCAGGAGCGGGTCCACCAGACCGTGACCACGCTGGGTCGACACCGTGCCCGGCTGGCCACGGACCTCGCCCGGGGCCAGGAGCTGCTGGCACGGGCCTGCGACGAGCTGCGCGGGTGACACGCCGCGGCCGGCCCGTCGGCGCTAGCGTGTCGCCATGAAGATCTCGCGCACCGCCAGCCTGGACGCCGGCGTCGAGGACGTCTTCGCCGTCGTCGCCACGCACTCACACCAGCAGGCGAAGGTCGCGACCGAGCAGGGCAGCTCGAGCGCGACGCTCACCGACCTCGGCGGTGACCGTCTGGGGGTGCGCACCGAGCGGGAGCTGCCCACCCGCAGCATGCCCGCGGTCGTCTCGTCCCTCGTCGGTGACACCCTGAAGGTGACCGAGGAGCAGACGTGGCACCCCCTCCGCGCGGACGGCACGCGCACCGCCGATCTCGAGCTCCACGTCACCGGAGCACCGATCCGGATGCGTGGGACCGCGACCCTCACCCCCGCGGGCGGCGGCAGCCGTCTCGTCGTCGACGCCGACCTCACCTGCTCGGTGCCCCTGCTCGGCAGGAAGGTCGAGGCCGCGGCGAAGCCGACGATCGAGGAGTCCTTCGACAACGAGGTGCGGCTGCTCAGGGAGCGACTGCGCTGACCAGCCCGTCGAGCTCGGTGACGTCGTACCAGAGGAGGTCGTCGTACCCGGCCCCGACGTCACCGCTGCCCTCCTCGACGTGGAAGGAGACCACTTCACTCAGGGGCAGCGGGTCGTCCCCGTCGAGCAGCGCCCCGTCGCCGGCGTCCTCGCGCGTGCTCGTGTCCGCGGCCGCCACGACTCGCCGCCCACGGCCCAGGGCCCGCGCAGCGTCCAGGGCCTGGCACATGGCCTCGAACTCCAGGTCCTCCTCCTCGGCCCCGGGGTCGGCGACGCGCAGGGCACCGGTCACCCCGTGGGCCCGCCGCGCCGGCAGGCGGCCGGCGGCACGGATCTCGGCGAGTTCCTCCACGAGCAGGGGCAGGTAGACGCGCATCAGGAGGACCTGCGCGATCCGGGCGTCGAGCGCAGCTCGGCGATCGCGTCCTCGATGCACTGGGCCAGGAGACCGAGGTCGGCCAGGGCCTCCCGGTCACCGTTGAGCCCGAAGTAGACCTTGCCGTCGTAGGACGTCAGGCCGATGGCCAGGCCCTGCTCGCGGCCGAGGGGCATCACCGGGTAGGTCTCGCACAACCTGGACCCCTCGACGTAGAGTCCCTGCTGGGGACCGGGGACGTTGGTGATGACGAGGTTGAAGAGGCGACGCGACATGGCGCTGCCGAGGCGGGCGCCGAGGCTGTGGAGGGTCGGCGGCGCGAAGCCGCCGATCGAGACGAGCGACCCCGCGTCGACGCCCTCTGCGGAGGCCGACTCGATCTGCTGACGCATGGCGAAGGAGATCTGGTGCAGCCGCATCGAGGGGGCGTTCTCCCCGATCGGCAGGTCGATGAAGCAGGCGGTCATGGCCGCGTCTGTGAGGTGGTCACCGGAACCGTCCACGATGCTCACGGGCACCATGGCGCGGACCTTGGAGGTGCCGGTCACCGGCAGGCCCCGCGTCTGCATCCACGAGCGCAGGGCACCGGTGACGGTGGCGAGGATGACGTCGTTGATGGTCACATCGTCGACGTACCGGCCCCGGGTCAGGCGGCTGCGCACCGCGCGGTAGTCGTCGAGGTCGGTCTGCACCATCACGTAGCGGCGCGCAGCGCCGACGGGGGCGTTGAGCGGGGAGCTCGGCGCCGGTCGGGTACCCACCCGGGCCAGCGTGGAGACGACCCGACCGGTCGTCTCGACGGCCCGGCGGCCGGTGTCGGTGACATCACCGAGGCCGGACCGCACGCCCTGGAGGACGCGTGCGGGGTTGATCACGGAACCGAGGACCGCGTCGGCGACCAGTCGCAGGTCGGAGGGCTCCGGGTGCGGCTCCCCGGCGCGCTTGTCGACCGGCACGGCGTCGGGGTCGACGATCAGGTGGGCGAGGTCGACCGCGTGGATGCCGTCGACCATCGCCTGGTGAGCCTTGGTGATGATGGCGAACGTCCCGTCGGCCATCCCCTCCACGAAGTACGCCTCCCACAGCGGTCGGTCCCGGTCGAGCGGACGCGCCATGATCCGGGCCACGAAGTCCTCGAGCTCGAGCCGTGAGCCCGGCGCGGGCAACGCCGACCGGCGCACGTGGTAGGTCAGGTCGAAGTGGACGTCGTCGACCCACACGGGGTTGTCCAACCGTGCGGGCACCTGGCGGATGCGCTGGCGGTACCGGGCGTGCCCCGCGATCCGGTCCCCGACCACGGCGATGAAGCGGTCGTAGTCGAAGCCCTCGGTGGGCGGCTGGAAGATCATGACGGAGCCGACGTGCATCGGGAGGGTCGGCTCCTCCACGTAGAGGAAGGCCGCGTCGAGGGCACCGAGTCTGTTCACCACGCCGTCATCGTGGCACGGACGAGCTGATCAGGCACCCCCGTGTGACTGTGACGTCCCCTGCGCAGCACGCGCGCTGCGGGGTCGGCCGAACCAGCGTCGCGCGGGACGGCGCACAGGGGTGAGCCCGGTGAAGAGAGCGGCGAGCCGACCGATCGCCAGACGCAGCTCGCTCTCCGGCGCACACTCGACCAGCGTCCGTCCGGACAGCAGCGCGGCGTCGGCGGCAGCGGGGTCGTCGGGGAGGAAGGTCACCTCCTCGAGCCCGGCGAAACGCTCCAGGGACTCCGCGACACGGCGTCGGGGATCGGGACCGACCGAGGAGGCGCGGACGCGGTTGACCACGGGCCGCGGCCGTGGCGAGGGCACCTGTCCCACGGCCTGGGCGGCCCGGACCATCCGCTGCAGCCCGACCGGGTCGGCGGCCCCGACGAGGAGCAGCTCGTCGGCTTCCGCCAGGGCGGTCAGGGTCGTCGCATTGCGTCGCGGGGCGAGGGTGTCGTAGCTGAGCTCCTCGTCGTCCTCGATGTTGAACCCGCAGTCGAGGACGACGACGGCTGCCAGTGATCTCGCCAGGTCGATGATCTGCTCGATGGCGGCCGGGCGCACCTCGGTCCACCGGCTGGCGGTCGGGATGCCCGTGAGCACGCGGAACCGCGGAGCGACCTCCACGGCCAGCCGGGCCAGCGACGGCAGGTCCAGGGTCCCCAGCTCCGAGGCCCTGGCGGCGGCGGCCAGTCCGGGCGCCTCGTCGAGCACGCTGAGCAGCTGCGCCACCGAGGCGCCATAGGTGTCCAGATCGACGAGCAGGGTGGGCGTCCCGCTGGAGGCCACCTCACTGGCGAGGTTGACGGCCAGCGTGCTCCGGCCGGGAGCCCCCGTGGGCCCCCACACGGCCACGACGGTCCCCGGAGCCTCGTCCGGCAGGGTCGCGTCCGACTCGGACCCATCCCCCTCCGCCGGCGAAGGGGGATGCTCGTCGGAGAGCGGTTCGTCCGGGTCGAGCGTGAGTCCGGCGATCTCCGTCGTGGTGGTCTCCGTGGAGGTCAGCGCCTCGACCAGAGCCTCCCGCGGGCTGCCGAGGTGGATGTGCCTGGGGATCCCCAGCTGCCGCAGCCGGCGCTCCTCGTCCTCGCCACCGTCCCGGCTCGCCGCCACGACCCGCACGCCGTGGTCACCGAGGTGCCGCAGGGCGTCCCGGTCGAGGCCGCGCAGCTCGGCGGAGACGAGTGCGACGTCGCCGTGGCCCGCGGATGCTGCCGCCAGCAGGTCGGCCAGGTCGGCACAGCGTCGTCCCACACCGATGCCCGGGAGCCGGTCGACGATCTCGACCATGCGCCCTTCCCACGCGGGAGCGAGCGCGGTCAGGACGGTTGCGCTCACGCGTCGTCCTTCCGCTCGCTGCTGGACTCCAGGACCAGCTTGACGGGTGTGTCCTTCTGGTCGTACGAGAGGAGGTCGGCGACCTGGTCCTCGGGCACGACGATCACCGCGGACGACCCGGAGCCGGAACCCATGACGCCGCGTGACGCCTCCGGCAGCGAGGACACGGTGGCCCTCTCGACGAGCGGCGTGTAGGTGATCGGCTCGTCCGACGACTCGTCCTCGCCCGCCCTCTCCGGGACGTAGACCGTCACCCGGGAACCGACCGCGAGGTTGCTCAGGTAGATCGCATCGACCCGCACCGGGACCTCGCGGACCCGCTTGTCGGTCGGGTCGATGACGGCCGCCTTCGGGACGAGCTCACCCGGCTCCAGCAGCCGGTCCATGATGGCGCCGTTGGGGAGTCGGTCGTCGACCCTGAGGTAGTCCGGCGCCGACTCCCCCAGCTGGACGTCCACGCGCACGAAGTCCTCCTCGCTCACCGCGTGGCCGGGAGTGAGCGTGTGCTTGGCTGCCCACATGCCGACCCGCTCGTCCACGGCGCTGAAGGCGAGGGACCCGATGACGACGGCCAGCAGGACGAGGAGGACACCGACGACCAGCCGGGCGTCCTTCCACGAGGGTTTGACCAGACGACGGGCGGTTCGGGTGGGCAGGTCGCTCACAGGAGTCCTTCGGGTCGGGGGCGAGCCATGCAGCATCATGCATCGCCGGCGGCTCGCGTGCCGGATGACTGTCCACAGGGCCTCCACGACGTGTCCGTGCGCACCGGCGCGATGGCAGACTGGGCGCATGGCCCGCAAGTTCATTCCGCTGACCGAGGTCTCCGAGGTGCTCGGGGTCTCCGCCGCCCAGGCCTACGCCTTGGTGCGCAGCGGCGAGCTCCCGGCGATCAAGGTCGGAGGGCGCGGCCAGTGGCGGGTCGAGGTCGACGAGCTCGACGCCTACATCGAGAGGATGTACGCCCAGACCCGTGAGTTCGTGAGCAAGGACGGCGACCGCGGCTGACCGACCCGTCAGGTCGAGGCGATCATCGCGACCGCGCCGAAGGGGATGACCCGGGTGCCGCGCACGTTCTCCGGCCGCCGCGGTGAGTCGATCGGGTGCTCGGCGAGGTCGAAGGCATCGGCCCCCACCGAGTCGATCGTGCCGTGCACGCTCCCCCCGTCCACGTCGCGCACGACGACGGCACGACGGTCCCGGCTGACGCCCCGCACGGCCGAGCCCAGGCCGAACCGCCGGGCGCGGGTGTCGTCCTGCGGCCGCCCGAGGCCGGAGACACCGAGCACCGAGGCCACCGGTACGAGCAGCTGACGTCCACCCTCCTCGAGGAGGAGGATCCAGCCGTCGCCCGAGTCCTCGACCTGTCCCCGCACGACGGTGCCACCACGCAGTCGCACGGTCAGCGGCACGCCTCCGGCGCCGGCCACGCGCTCGCCGAGGGTGATCCGGGAGCGCTCGAGGCGAGTGCGCTCGGCGACCTCGGCATCCAGCTCGAGCCGGGACTGGGCAGCCGCCCGGGCCTCGAGGTCCTCGAAGAGTCGGTCCCAGCGCACGGGCCCCAATGTATCGGCCGAGCCCACCTCTTGCGCGACATCAGATGACATGGTTTGCTGTCAAACAACAGCAAACAACACCAAATAACATTAAAAGACACCAAAGACGGCACATCAGGTGCTCGGGGGATGGCCATGACACGTTCACGGACAGCACTGGGGCTGGCCTGCCTGCCCGGCGGGCTGGTCGTCACGACGGCGTTGGGCCACGGCGCCGTGCACCTGCTGGAGAGCAGCACCACCCGCGCCGGTGACCCCGCCGCCGCCGTCACGGGTCTGGCCGCCACCGGCGCCACCCTCATCGCTGGCTGGCTCTCGCTCTGCCTGGCCCTGACACTGGCCGCCGAGCTGCCGGGGGCCGTCGGCGATGCCGCCCGTGGGCTGCGCGATCGGGTCACCCCCGCGCTCGTCCAGCGCTGGGCGGCCGTGGCCCTGGGCGCCTCGGTCGGCGCGAGCATCGCACCGGGCACAGCCGTGGCGGCCGTGCGTACGGGCGAGGCACCGGGTTCGGCCGCGCTCCCCGACCCCGCATTCACACCGACCCCCGATCCCGGACCCGCGGCGACCCCCGACCCGGGCGGGCAGCGTGCCACCGCCACGCCCGCACCGGGCTGGCTGCCGACCACGGGCGGTCCGACGACGCCGGTGGCACGCTCCGTCGCCGACCCCGGATGGGTCCCCAGCCGCCCCCCGCCCAAGCACCGCACCGACCCGCAGCTGCTCACCGGTCGGCAGCGTCCCGCCGGCGTCGAGCACACCGTCGTGATCCGACGTGGCGACACGCTGTGGTCGCTCGCCGCAGCTCACCTCGGGCCCTCGGCGACCGACGTGGAGATCGCTCGGGAGTGGCCCCGGTGGCACGAGGCCAACCGCGCGCTCATCGGCGACGACCCGCACGTCCTGCTCCCCGGGACACAACTCACTCCCCCGCCCGCCCCCTGACCGCCGACCCCACACCGCAGAAGAAGGAAGATCATGACCGCCCTGCAGCCGCTGCACGTCCTGCCGTCACCACGCCACGCGCCGGGGGGGCGTCCCCCTTCCGACGCATGCACAGGGCCGCGCGGAGCGGGCGCTGGCGGTCACGGCACCGCAGCCGTACGTGCAGGACTGGCTCGCCGTGGACTTCGCCGCCGCCAGCGACGAGCAGCTCTTCGGTCCGCAGCCGACCCGGGCGTGCGACCTCCCCGACCCACGGGAGTGGGCCGCCCACATCGCCCAGGCCCTGGTCGAGGTGATGCACGGCATCCGCCCACCGAGCCAGGTGATGCGGTGGTCGACACTCGAGGTCTACGCCGTCGTGGCACGGCGCGGCTCCCGCGCTGCCCGGCGGGCAGCGCGTCAGCGGGGGCAACGGCCCACGCATCGCACCAGGGTCACGCGCGTGCTCGTCTGCGAGCCCGCCGAGGACGTCGTCGAGGCATCGGTCGTCCTGGTCGACGGCGAGCGGGTGCGCGCCCTGGCGCTCCGGCTCATCGGACGGGACAGCCGCTGGGTGGTCGAGGCCCTCCAGGTCGGCTGACGGCGCGACTACCTCTTGGCGGCCTTCTTGGCCTTCTTCGCCGCGGCCCTGCGCTGGGCGCGCGACGTGCCGGCCGTGGAGGACCCAGCCTCGTCCCGCTCCTCGACGCCGCCGTCCTCGGACGGTGAGGAGTAGTGCAGGGGCTGGCTGCCGCGAGACCCGTCCTCCAAACCCTTGGCCGAGATGGTCGGGCGCGTCTGGTCGCCGCCCCCGCCGAGGAGCTCGTCGACGCTCTTGGGCTGCGTGGTCGACTCGGGGACCGTCGGCACCTCGACCTCGGTGTTGAAGAGGTACCCGACCGACTCCTCCTTGATCGCGTCGTTCATCGCCTCGAAGAGCTGGAAGCCCTCACGCTGGTACTCCACGAGTGGATCGCGCTGCGCCATCGAGCGCAGGCCGATGCCCTCCTTGAGGTAGTCCATCTCGTAGAGGTGCTCGCGCCACTTCCGGTCGAGGACCGAGAGGACCACGCGGCGCTCAAGCTCGCGGGTGACCGGTTCGCCCAGGTCCGCCTCACGACGGTCGTAGGCCTCGTGGATGTCGGTGACGATCTCCTCGCGCAGGTTCGCCGCGCTCAGCTGCGTCAGGCCGCCGGACCCCTCGAGCAGCGTCTCCTTGTCCAGCCCCACCGGGTAGATCGCCCGCAGTGCGGTGAAGAGGCGGTCGAGGTCCCAGTCCTCGGAGAACCCTGCATTGGTCTCGGCGTCGACGTACCCGCCGACGACGTCGGTCATGAAGTGGCGGATCTGCTCCTCGAGGTCCTCCCCCTCGAGAACCCGGCGACGCTCCTCGTAGACGACGGTGCGCTGGCGGTTGAGTACGTCGTCGTACTTGAGGACGTTCTTGCGCATCTCGTAGTTCTGGCCCTCGAGCTGGCTCTGGGCACCCTCGATCGACTTCGTGAGCATCCGCCCGGCGATCGGGGTCTCGTCGTCGATCTTGGCGGTCGTCATCACCCGGTCGACGAAGCCCGCGTTGAACAGGCGCATGAGGTTGTCCTCGAGCGAGAGGTAGAAGCGCGACTCGCCGGGGTCACCCTGACGGCCGGAGCGACCGCGCAGCTGGTTGTCGATGCGCCGCGACTCGTGCCGTTCGGTCCCGAGGACGTACAGACCACCGGCCTCGGTGACCTCCTCGTGCTCGGCCTGCACGGCCTTCTCCGCGGCCGCGAGCGCCTCGTCCCACGCGGCCTCGTACTCCTCCGGGGTCTCCTCCGGGTCCAGGCCGCGCTGCCGCAGCTCGGTCACGGCCCGGAACTCGGGGTTGCCGCCGAGCATGATGTCGGTGCCGCGACCAGCCATGTTCGTCGCCACGGTGACTGCGCCCTTGCGGCCCGCGTCGGCGACGATGGCGGCCTCGCGCTCGTGGTGCTTGGCGTTGAGCACCTCGTGCTTGATCCCTCGCTTGCGCAGCATCTGGGAGAGCAGCTCGCTCTTCTCGACGCTCGTCGTGCCGACGAGGACCGGCTGCCCGGAGGCGTGCCGCTCGGCGATGTCGTCGACGACCGCGCCGAACTTCGCCGCCTCGGTGCGGTAGACGAGGTCGGCCTGGTCCTCGCGGATCATCGGCTTGTTGGTCCGGATCGGCACGACCCCGAGGCCGTAGATGGAGTTGAGCTCTCCGGCCTCCGTCTGCGCCGTACCGGTCATCCCCGAGAGGGTCTCGTACATGCGGAAGTAGTTCTGGAGGGTGATCGTCGCGAGGGTCTGGTTCTCGTTCTTGATCTCCACCCCCTCCTTGGCCTCGATGGCCTGGTGCATGCCCTCGTTGTAGCGACGGCCCGCGAGCATGCGGCCGGTGTGCTCGTCGACGATGAGGACCTCGCCGTTCATGACGACGTAGTCCTTGTCGCGGGTGAAGAGCTCCTTGGCCTTGATCGCGTTGTTCAGGTAGCCGATGAGAGGTGTGTTGACACTCTCGTAGAGGTTGTCGATGCCGAGCAGGTCCTCGATCTTCTCGATGCCCGGCTCGAGGATGCCGACGGTGCGCTTCTTCTCGTCGACCTCGTAGTCGCCCTCGGCCTCGATGCCGCGCATGAGGTCGGCCCCGTGGCCGCGCTCGAGCTTCTTGACCATCTTGGCGAACTCGACATACCACTTGGTCGGCTGGTCGGCGGGGCCGGAGATGATCAGTGGCGTGCGGGCCTCGTCGATGAGGATCGAGTCGACCTCGTCGACGATGGCGAAGTTGTGGCCGCGCTGGACGAGCTCGTCGGTGTTCCACGCCATGTTGTCGCGCAGGTAGTCGAAGCCGAACTCGTTGTTGGTGCCGTAGGTGATGTCCTTCGCGTACTCCGCCCGGCGCTGGGCCGGGGTCATCGACGAGAGGATGACGCCCGTCTCGAGGCCGAGGGCACGGTGCACGCGGCCCATCAGCTCGGCCTGGTACTCGGCCAGGTAGTCGTTGACCGTGATGATGTGCACGCCCTTGCCCTCGAGGGCGTTGAGGTAGGACGGCAGGGTCGCGACGAGGGTCTTGCCCTCACCGGTGCGCATCTCGGCGACGTTGCCCATGTGGAGGGCGGCCCCACCCATGATCTGCACGTCGAAGTGCCGCTTGCCGATCGTGCGGCTCGCCGCCTCGCGGACCGCGGCGAAGGCCTCGGGCAGGATGTCGTCGAGGGTCTCCCCGTTCGCGAGCCGCTCCCGGAAGGTGTCGGTCTCGGCCCGCAGCTCGGCGTCGGAGAGCTTCTGGAAGTCCTCCTCGATCGCGTTCACCTGGGCGGCGATGCCCTCGAGCCGCTTGACGGTGCGGCCCTCTCCGGCGCGAAGGATGCGCTCGACGATCTTCACGAACTGATCTCCTGACGTGGTCGATCGGGGCACGGCAGAACGCCACGGCCCGAAGCAGTCTGCCCCACAGGTTAATGGTTTGCGGCCCCACAACCGAGCGGGCACCTGACCGCCATGAACGAGGGCCCGGTCCCCGGGGTTCCCGCCGGCGCGCTCGCGAGTCCTCGCCGCCCGCACCGGCCCTGCGCCGGACGCCTCGTCGAGGGGTGATCAGCCCTCGACCACACCGTCGGGCAGCCCGAGCCAACCGGCCATGAGCCGCAGCTCCTCGTCGAGCTCGGCGCGGTCGCTGCTGCCGCCGCGCCCCTCCTCCCAGGAGACCTGCCGCGCCCTGAGCACCCCTGCTGCGCGGTCGGCCTTGAGGTCGACCCGACCGACCAGGCGGTCCCCGAGGAGGAAGGGCAGCACGTAGTACCCGTGCACCCGCTTGTGGGCCGGCGTGTAGATCTCCAGCCGGTAGTGGAACCCGAAGAGGGCCTCGGCACGCGGACGGTGCCACACCAGGCTGTCGAAGGGGGACAGCAGCGCCCTGGCCGACACGGACCGGGGGCGACGGGCCCGCTCGTGCAGGTACCAGGGTCGGGTCGACCCCTCGACGCGCACCTCCTCCAGCTCACCGGTGGTCTGCAGCCGGGCGAGTGCCGGGCGCACGTCCTCCCGTGGGAGTCGGAAGTAGTCCGCCAGGTCCGCCTCGGTCGCCACCCCGTTGGCCCGGGCGGCGATCCGCACGAGCTCGACGTAGGCGTCCTCGGGCGGCAACCGCCGCTGCGGATCCAGCCACGGGCCGGACTCCCCCTTCGGCACCACCCTGGCCAGACCGGCGTAGCGCCGCTCGAACTGCGCGGTCCGTCCGGCCGAGGAGATACGACCGGCCCAGAAGAGCTGCTCCAGGGCGTTCTTGACCAGGGACCAGTTCCAGCCCCAGTCCACCTTCGGCCCGGAGCGCTCGTGACCGAGCGCCGCCTCGATCTGTCGGGCGGTGCGCGGCGGACCGGTCTCGACCTCGGTGAGCACGGCCGCGACCAGATCCGGGTGGTCCTGGGCGACGCGCTGCATCCCGCCCCAGGACCCGTCGAGCGCCCGCTGCATCCGCGGGTGGTCCATGAGTGGCCACGTGCGCGGCGGCATCAGGCTCGCCTCGTGCGCCCAGTACTCGACCATCCGACGCGGTGCACGGTCGCGCATCCGGTCCAGCAGGGCCGGGTCGTAGGGGCCCAGCCGCGCGAAGAAGGGCAGGTACTGGCTGCGGGTGAGCACGTTGACGCTGTCGATCTGCACGAGCCCGACGGTGTCGAGCACCCGCTGCAGGTCGCGGGTCGTCACCGGCCGCTGCGGCCGGGGACGGTCGAAGCCCTGCGCCGCGAGGGCGATGCGACGGGCCTGGTCGAGGCGAAGGGGGCGTGCACTCACGCGCCCCAGCATGCCCTGAGGCGCGCACACCCGCCACGGCGCACGATGGGTCCTGGAGGGCTGCGACCGGCCGAAGCGCGGACGGAGGCGTGGGGGTGGCCCGACTCAGGGGCTGAGCTTGCGAAGCCCCAAGGGCCGCCCTCACCCTCCGTCCGCGCGACCACGGGGAGAGCTCAGACTCGGGCCCCGGCGTCCTTGTCGAGGGCGACGCCGTCCACGGCTGCTGCGCCCAGGTCCTTGCCGTCGACACCCTCCTGCACCTCGAGGTGGATCACCCCGTAGGACCAGCCGCGGCGGCGGTAGACGACGCTCGGACGGTCGTAGTCCACGTCGTGGAAGAGGAAGAAGTCGTGCCCGACGAGCTCCATGCGGCGCACCGCCTCGGCGAGGTTCATCGGTGCGGACTCGTGCATCTTCTCGCGCACCTCGATCGGGCTGTCGCCGATGGTGCCGAACTGGTCGCTCTCCTCCTGGTCCGGCGCGGGCTGCTCGACCGAGAGCGGCTCGGTCAGGTCCGCGGTCGCGGCAGCGACGGAGGTGCGGCGACGGCCGCGACGGACGTTGCGCTTGTCGTGGGCGCGGCGCAGGCGCTCGAGGAGCTTGTCCGCGGCAAGGTCCACCGCTGCCTGTCGGTCGTCGTGACAGGCCTCGGCACGGATCACGGGTCCCTTGGACCGGCACGTGATCTCGACGCGCTCGCTGACCTTCGCCTGGCGTGGGTTGGGCTCGTGACTCACCATGACCTCGATCCGCTGGACTCGCGGGTCGAGCTGGGGGACCTTCGAGAGCTTGCTCTCGACGTAGTCCCTCAGTCGATCGGAGACGTTGACATTGCGTCCGGTGATGGCAATTTCCACGGAGTCCTCCTGGGACATCGGTGCTGCATGGGGGGTACGCCTGGCGAGGGCGCGTCAGCCGAGGCACCACCTCCGTTCCCGGCGCGGCGGGGTGGCCGCAGCCGCTCGTGCGGCGGGGAACGCAACAGGCCCCTGCGTCGTACCGGTCGTCCGGTCGAGAGCGGGGCCCATGACGACACGCTAGTCTGCCCGCGACCGGAACGGTAGACCCGACGTCGGGGATCGTCGCGGAGTCACCATCGCGACGGCCAGATCGACCCTGGCCGCACCCGCCTCGAGCAGCGCCCGACGGCCCTCGGTCAGGGTCGCACCCGAGGTGAGCACGTCGTCGACGAGCACGATCCGCCGCCCGTGGACCCGGCGGGGGCGGCGCACGGTCATGGCCCGGTCGAGGTTCGCCAGCCGGGCGGCGCGGTCCAGCCCGGCCTGGTCGGCCGTGCCGCGACGCACGCGCAGTCCCGCCTCGACGGCGGCACCCGGGCCGAGGAGGTGGACGGCCCGGCCGGCCAGCTGGAGCATCGGTTGGTCCCCGCGCCGTCGGATGGCTGCCGGTGAGGACGGGACCGGCACGACGAGCACCCCACCGGGTCCACCCTGCTGGGCCGCCCGCCGCACGGCGTCGGCGAGCAGCCGGGCGAGCACGTCGCCGAGGTCCCGCCGGTCCTCGTCCTTGAAGGCGCGGGCCAGGCGTGCGGCCACGCCCTCGTAGCGAAGGGTGGCGTGGCACCCCGGCCAGCCCTCAGGGACCGGGCGGGGTGCGACCGGCCCCGGGGTCGGCACGGCGAGGTCGCACAGCGCGCGACGACATCCGGTGCACACCGCGGCCCCCGGCCGATCGCACCCGGCGCAGCTGCGCGGCAGGACGAGGTCCCCGGCTGCCGCCAGGACGCTCCCGAGACGCACGGAGACCACGGGCACCACCCTGCCGACGCGGCGCGAGGGCAGCGCCCCCCTTCGTCCGGGTGTGGACGCGGTGCCGGACGGAGTGCGGCTGCGGACGGGCCCTCAGACGCCGGCGGTGACGACGCCGTCGATGGGCTGCAGCTCCTGCCACCGGCCGCCCGCACGCTGGAAGACGCGGTCCTCCCCGGTCCTGACGACGACGTCCTGGTCGTCGCCGGTGGTCGTGACGGCGACGCCACCCGGCCGAGGAGTCATCGCCTCGACGGGCCCACCGACCTCCACGAGGTAGGGCTGCATCTCCTCCTGGTCGTTGCGCCGACCGATGACCGCCAGAGTGGACTGGCCCACCCACACCGCGTCGAGCATCTCGACCAGGTCCGCCCCGATGCGGAAGGCCTGCGGCGAGGTCGTGGTCGGCAGTCCGTTCGCCTGGCGGGCGATGCCCGACACCTCGAGGGTGCTCCCCGTCCCCCGCTCCTGCTCGGAGATCACCGCGATCCTGCTCCCCTCGGGAGAGACGACGGCCGCGCGCACGAAGCGCGTGCCCAGCCACTGGGCCGGCACGTGCTGCGGCGCGGACTCGGCCTGGTTGGCGGGGTCCACGGTGGAGTTGATCGCCCAGAGTCGGTAGCCCTCCTCCCGGCCGAGGCCGGAGCCGCCGACCCAGAGCACACCGCCGTAGTCGTAGCAGGGGCGGGTCATCGCCGCGGCGAAACGGTCCAGGTGCACGACCTCGCCGTCGTCGAGCATGCGGTGCAGGGTCTCCTGCGTACCGTCGAGCGCGGCGAGCTCCTTGCCGTCCGTCCGGAGAGCCAGGTGGCGCCACCCCTTCTCCAACGGGGGGAAGGGGGACTCCTTGCGTCGGAGGTCCGTTGCGCCGACCGAGGCCAGACGGTCGTCCACCGCCACGACCTTGTCCCCGCGGCGAGCGAGGACGATCGGGGTGTTCGTCTGGGTCCGGTCGACGAAACCGAGCTGCTCGGGCGAGGTGAGAGGTGCCGTCACGCCGAGGTCGAGAGGCGCACCCGAGAGCGTGATCCCCACCTCCGTCACCCCCGGCAGGGACATCAACGTGGCCACGAGCTGCGCCGCCAGCCGCTTGCGCGCCGTGGCGTCGTCGGCGACCGACTCACTCTCCAGGTCGACGATCGCCACCCCGTTGCGCACCGGCACCGCGTCGACGGCGAGCCGGGCCCCGATGTCGCTGGAGACGGCCTCCCGCAGGTAGCCGGGGATGCTCCCCAGCTGGGCGCGGGTCAACCGGGTGGCCAGCTGGTCCTGGGTCACCCACCGCTGGTCCACGACGAGGGCGTTCCATCCGATGGCCGGGTAGTGCACGGGGTACTCACGGAAGATGTAGCCGACCTCGGGCTGCTCGAGCAGTCGGCCGAACCCCTCCTGCAGCTCGTCGATGCGCCACTCGCCGTCGACGAGGTCGACGTGGAAGTCGAAGGCCGCGCCGTCGAAGGGCGGGGAGACGAGGTAGCGGCCGTCGGCGTTGATGCGCGCGACGACCCGCGCGCTCACGCGGAAGGCCCCGTCCCCCATCGGCTCGATCTCCGGGTCGCCGGTGTAGATCACCGTCTGGCTGTCCGGGATCCACCCCTGGGCGGCTTCCTGGGTGAGGTAGGAGCGGGTGACCTCCAGGCCCTCGCCACTCGTGGAGCCCGCACGCAGGAACCCACGGATGACCTCCGCGGGCGAGGCCCCGGGCGTGGGCCCGTTGGGCGTGCGGGACAGCGGCTGCGGGCGTGGCCCGTCGATCGGCAACCCGGGTCGGATCGTCGAGTCGGTGTTCAGCCCGCAGCCGGCGAGCGCGCCCGCCACGGCCAGGCCGAGGGCGCTGCGACGGGTCAGCTCCCTGCCCGTCATCGGTCCCCGCCCTCCCCGGGCAGACGGCCCTCACGCGGGGTCAGGGGCAGCGGCGACGTCGTGAGCGGGCCACCGGCCTCGTGCGGCACGGTCAGCCGGAAGCGGGCCCCCTCCCCCGGCTCACCCCAGGCCTGCAACCACCCGTGGTGGAGTCGGGCGTCCTCGAGCGCGATGGCCAGACCGAGACCGGAGCCACCGGTGGTACGGGTCCGGGCGGGGTCCGCGCGCCAGAAGCGGTTGAACACCAGCGAGGCCTCTCCGGCCTTCAGACCCACGCCGTGGTCCTGGACCATCACGGCCGCGGCCTCGTCGTTGCTGCCGACCCAGATGTCGACGGGACGGCCCTCACCGTGCTCGATCGCATTGACCACGAGGTTGCGCAGCACTCGCTCGATCCGCCGTGAGTCGACCTCGGCGACGGCCTTCTGCCCCGGCTCCCGGTGGACGAGGACCTCGCTGCCGCGTGCGTCGGCGATCGACTCCGTCGCCTGCACGACTCGGTCGACGATCACGTAGAGGTCGATCGGGTCCTGCTCGAGCACGGCGGCACCGGCGTCGTAGCGGGAGATCTCGAGGAGGTCGGCCAGCAGCTCCTCGAAGCGGTCGAGCTCGTCGTGGAGCAGCTCCGCCGAGCGACCCGTGACCGGGTCCATCTCGTCCCGCGAGGAGTGCAGCAGGTCGGCGGCCATCCGGATCGTCGTCAGCGGCGTGCGCAGCTCGTGGGAGACGTCGGAGACGAAGCGTTGCTGCACCCGGGAGAGGCCCTCGAGCTGGCGGATCTGCGTCTGCAGGTTGTCGGCCATGTCGTTGAAGGACTGGCCGAGCAGGGCGAGGTCGTCGTGCCCGCGCGCCGACATCCGCTCGTTGAGGTGGCCCGAGGAGAGGCGCTCGGCGGCCGACGCCGCGCGGCGCACCGGGGTGACGACCATGCTCGTGACGATGTAGGCGATGCCCGAGACGAGGCCGATGAGGAAGAGCGCCCCGAGGACGAAGGACCGGGAGATGATGCCCAGAGTCGTCTGCTCCTGGTCCATCGGGTAGATGAAGTACAGGTCGTGGTCACCGGCGGTCGGCACCTCGATCTGCGAGCCGACGACGACCGCCGGGACGGAGTCGGTGTCGATCGGCACCCCGGTGATCGGCTCGGTCGACCCGTCGACGTCCGAGCGCTCCAGCTCGATGGTCATGGTCTGCTGCCGGGCCGGGTCGGCGGCCACGGCCTGGCGAAGGGCGGCGGGCACCTGGTCCAGGCCGACACCCTGCGGGTAGGCCACCGTGGAGATCGTCGACGACTCGTTCTCCGTGCTCGGCGTGAGGATGACGTAGCGGCTGTCGTCGCCGCTGGGCGGCGCGAGGGTCCGCGAGACGAAGTCGGAGGTGGACACGTCCAGCTCTCCGGGCTCGACGTCGGTGTTGTTGAAGTAGCTCTGCGCCCGGTCGGC
Organism: Janibacter sp. DB-40; assembly: GCF_029510815.1. Classification (NCBI taxonomy): domain Bacteria; kingdom Bacillati; phylum Actinomycetota; class Actinomycetes; order Micrococcales; family Intrasporangiaceae; genus Janibacter; species Janibacter sp. DB-40. The sequence continues at coordinate 2,305,642 of NZ_CP120360.1, forward strand.
CAGCTGGTGCGACTGGGCCTCGGCGAAGTCGACCCGGTCGTCGACGAGGCCGTCGGCGATGGAGCGGTACATCGTCAGGCTGATGATCGAGACGACGACGAGCCCGAGGATGAGCGTGCTCGTGACGACCCGGAAGCGCAGGGATCGCCGCCAGAGGCCCACGGCGGCCCGCACGGCCCGGGCGACCGCGTGGTTGCGGGGCGGGGCCGCGGCACCCGACTCCTCGGTGCTCGACGCGTCCGAGGCCTCGGTCGCCTCGGAGGCGGGCGCCGAGGCCATGCTCAGGCCGACCCGGCCTTGTACCCCACGCCACGGACCGTGACGACGATCTGGGGGTTCTCGGGGTCGTGCTCGATCTTGCTGCGCAGCCGCTGGACGTGCACGTTGACCAGGCGCGTGTCACCGGCGTGCCGGTAGCCCCAGACCTGCTCCAGCAGGACCTCGCGGCTGAAGACCTGCCACGGCTTGCGCGCCAGGGCGACGAGCAGGTCGAACTCGAGCGGCGTCAGCGCCAAGGGGGTCCCGTCCCGGGTGACGGAGTGCCCCGCGACGTCGATGGCCAGGTCGCCGATCGTCAGTCGCTCCGGCTCCGGCTCGTCGCCGCGACGCAGACGGGCCCGCAGCCGGGCGATCAGCTCCTGCGGCTTGAACGGCTTGACGATGTAGTCGTCGGCGCCCGACTCGAGACCGACGACCACGTCGACGGTGTCGGTCCGGGCGGTCAGCATGACGATCGGGACCCCCGACTCCTGCCGGATCCGCCGGCAGATCTCGATGCCGTCCATCCCGGGCAGCATGACGTCGAGGAGCACCAGGTCCGGACGGGCCTCGTGGAAGGCGTCGAGCGCCCGCGCTCCGTCGGCGACGTGCGCGACGTCGAGTCCTTCCTTCCGAAGGACGATCCCGAGCATCTCTGCCAGCGCCTGGTCGTCGTCGACGACGAGGACACGTCCCTTCACGGTGATCCCTTTCGCACGTGGTCTACTGCCCGTTCATCATCACACAGGCACCACCGTGCGCCGGGCAGCCACTGCCGATAGCCTCGGGGGCGGGGCCCGGCGATCGGGCCCGCGGACGAGGGAGCAGTACCCGCACCACGACAAGACTGACTCACAAGGAGTTGTCATGTCCTGGCTCGTCCTCATCGTCTCGGGGATGCTCGAGGCCGTCTGGGCCACCGCCCTGCCCGCCTCGCGCGGATTCACCCGCCCCGGCCCCACCCTCCTCTTCGCCGTCTCCCTCGCCGCGAGCATGCTCGGTCTGGCGTGGGCCATGACCGACATCGCCACCGGCACCGCCTACGCGGTGTGGGTCGGCATCGGCGCCACCCTCACCCTCGTGTGGTCCATGGTGACCGGCGCCGAGCCGGCGACCCGGGCGCGCGTCGCGCTGCTCGTCCTGCTCGTCGCCTGCGTCGCCGGGTTGAAGGCGGTCGCCTGATGCCGTGGGTCGTCCTGCTCGTCAGCGCCGTCCTCGAGGCGGTCTGGGCCACCGCCCTGGGCCGCTCCGACGGCTTCACCCACCCCACGGCGACCGCCGTCTTCCTCCTGGCCCTCGCGACCAGCATGGTCGGCCTGGGGATCGCCGTGCGCACCATCCCCATCGGCACGGGGTACGCGGTCTGGACCGGGGTCGGCGCCGGGCTCACGGTCGCCTGGGCCATGGCCACCGGCGAGGAGGCCTTCACCCCGGTCAGGGCACTGCTCATCGCCGGGATCGTCGCCGCCGTCGTCGGGCTCCGGCTCGCCCCCTCCGGCACCGAGGACTGACATGACGAAGGGGGAGGCGCGCGCCTCCCCCTTCGTCCTGCTCGGTGTCGTGCTCAGTAGCGGTAGTGGTCCGGCTTGTACGGCCCCGCCACGTCCACGCCGAGGTACTCGGCCTGGTCCTTGGTCAGCTCGGTCAGCTCGACGCCGAGCGCGTCGAGGTGCAGGCGCGCGACCTTCTCGTCGAGGTGCTTCGGCAGCGTGGTGACGGTCGGGTTGCCGCCCTCGTCCACGTACTCCTCCGCCTTCTCGAAGAGCTCGATCTGCGCGATCGTCTGGTTCGCGAAGGAGTTGCTCATGACGAAGCTCGGGTGACCGGTCGCGTTGCCGAGGTTCATCAGGCGGCCCTCGGACAGCACGATGATCGAGCTGCCGCTCGGGAAGGTCCACTCGTGGACCTGCGCCTTGATCTCGGTCTTCGTGATGCCCGGGGTGCGGGCCAGCCCGGCGATGTCGATCTCGTTGTCGAAGTGACCGATGTTGGAGACGATCGCCTTGTTCTTCATCGCGGCCATGTGGTCGGCGGTGATGACGTCGAAGCAGCCGGTGGTGGTGACGAAGATGTCGCCGTACTCGGCGGCCTTGTCCATGGTCGTGACCTGGTACCCGTCCATCGCGGCCTGCAGGGCGCAGATCGGGTCGACCTCGGTCACGAGGACCCGGGCGCCCTGACCCGCGAGCGCGGCCGAGACGCCCTTGCCGACGTCGCCGTAGCCGGCGACGACCGCGACCTTGCCGCCGATGAGGACGTCGGTGGCGCGGTTGAGGCCGTCGATGACCGAGTGGCGGGTGCCGTACTTGTTGTCGAACTTGGACTTGGTGACCGCGTCGTTGACGTTGATGGCCGGGAAGAGCAGGTCCCGCGTCTCGGCGAGCTGGTAGAGCCGCAGCACGCCGGTCGTGGTCTCCTCGGTGACGCCCTTGATGCGGGAGCCGACGGTCTGCCACTTGGTGGGGTCCTCGGCCAGGGTGCGGCGCACGAGGGCCTTGAAGACGCTGAACTCCTCGGAGTCGTCCTCGGTCGTGGGCGGCACCTGGCCGGCCTTCTCCCACTCGGCGCCCTTGTGGACGAGCATCGTGGCGTCGCCGCCGTCATCGAGGATCATGTTGGGGCCGTCGCCGTCGGCCCAGGTGAGGATCTGGTTGGTGCAGTCCCAGTACTCCTCGAGCGTCTCGCCCTTCCACGCGAAGACCGGCACGCCCTGCGGGTCGTCCGCCGAGCCGTCCGGCCCGACGACGACCGCGGCAGCGGCCTCGTCCTGGGTGGAGTAGATGTTGCAGCTGGCCCAGCGCACCTGCGCGCCGAGGGCGGTGAGGGTCTCGATGAGCACGGCGGTCTGCACGGTCATGTGCAGCGAGCCGGCGATCTTCGCCCCCTTCAGCGGCTGCGAGGCGGCGTACTCCTCACGAATGCTCATCAGGCCGGGCATCTCGTGCTCGGCGAGTCGGATCTGGTGGCGGCCGGCCTCGGCGAGGCCCAGGTCGGCGACCTTGTAGTCGAAGGACACGGTGGATCTCCTCGTGACATGGGGTTGTCGGACCCGGCGCGACCCTTCTGGGCTCTCGCGGGTCATCACCCACGCCGGCTCCCGCCAGTGTATGTGCTCGCCGCCGGGGGTCGGCACGGTCACACCATTCGAAGAAGCACCGCGAGCTGTGGATCGCGTTCCTTCTTCGACTCAACCTCCGGAGGCCGTCCTGACCATTCGGAGCTCGTCGGCGTCATCAGTGGGCGGCCGCCTCCCCCTTCGCGTCGTCGCCGCCGAAGGGCAGCACGTGCATGACCGCGACGACCACGCCACCGACGACGGCACCGAGGATCATCGAGGCGACGGTGTTGGTCACCCAGCCGAGGACGGCGCCGAGGGCGCCGGTCGCCTCCTCGACGGCGACCTCGAGGTGGTGGACGACGTCGTACGGGGGGGTCCAGTTGATCGGGTCGTCGGCGAGGCCGACGAGGATGATGTGCCCGCCGACCCAGAGCATCGCGAAGACACCGACGACCGACAGCACCGTCAGGAGCTTGGGCATGCCCTTGACCAGGGCACGGCCGACGGTCTGGGCGACGCCCGAGCCGGTCCGGGTCAGCCGCAGGCCGATGTCGTCCATCTTCACGATGAGCCCGACGGTGCCGTAGACCAGCAGCGTGATGAAGAGCGCGACGACGACCATCACGGCGAGCAGGTACCAGAAGCCACCGCCGAGTCCCTCGTCCAGGACGGCCTTGAGGGAGATGACCATGATCTCCGCCGAGAGGATGAAGTCGGTCGTGACGGCACTCTTGACGACCGCGTCCTCGTCGACCGTCTTCTTCTCCCCGTCCGCGGCGGCGGTGGTCTCGTGGCCGCCGTGGCCGGAGATCTTCTCCCAGATCTTCTCCGCTCCCTCGAAGCACAGGTACGTGCCACCGAGCATGAGCAGCGGGGACAGGGCCCACGGCAGGAAGGCGTTGAGCAGCAGGATCGCCGGGACGATGAAGATCAGCTTGTTGCGCAGGGACCCGATCGTGATCCGCTTGATGATCGGCAGCTCGCGCTTGGGGTCGAGGCCCTCGACGTAGCGCGGGGTCACGGCCGTGTCGTCGACGACGACTCCGGCGGCCTTGGTGCTCGCCCGACCGGCCGCGGCACTCACGTCGTCGACGGACGCGGCGGCCATGCGGGCGAGGACGGAGATGTCGTCCAGCAGGGCGACGAGACCGCCACTCATCGGGTGGCTCCGGCGGGTCGGGTCGTGATCGGCGTCAGCACGCGCTCAGGTTACCGACCCGGACCGACGAAGGGGGGAGGACGTCGCCTCAGGCGAGCGGCGGGGACTCGATGAGGTCCTCGACCGGGTTGAGGTCGAGGCCGAGCAGGGCGTTCTCCACGACCTCGGTCAGCGCCGGGTGGATCCAGTACTGACCGCGCACCATCTCCGAGACGGGTTGGTCGAAGGCCATCATGTGGATCAGCGGCTGGACGAGCGTGGCGGCGTCGGGACCGACGAGGTGACCGCCCACGAGCCGTCCGGTGCGGCGGTCGGCGATGACCTTGCACAGGCTCGTCGTGTCCTCCATGGCCCAGCCGTAGGCGGTGTCCCCGTACTTCTGCACCTTCGTCACGACGTCCGCGCCCGCCGCCACCGCCTCGGTCTCGGTGAGGCCCACGGTGGCGATCTGGGGGTGGGTGAAGACGGCCGCGGGGACGGCCACGTGGTCGAACTCCCGCAGGTCCTGCGGATGGGCGAGGTTGTGCGCGACGACTCGCGCCTCGTGGTTGGCCACGTGCTTGAGCTGGAAGGGGGAGGCCCCGTCCCCGAGCGCCCACACCCCCTCGACGGCGGTGCGGCCGTGGGCATCGACGACCACGCGGCCGTCGTCGTGCACCTCCACCCCGGCGACGTCGAGCCCGAGGTCCGCGGTGCTCGGCCGGCGACCGACCGCGACGAGGACGACGTCGACCTCGACCCGGCTGCCGTCCGACAGGGTGGCGATGATCCCCCGTCGCCCCGCCTGAGGTCGGTGACCGTCGTCGAGGTCCGCACACCCCACTGCTCCCGGGCGCTGGCCGTGAAGGCGGTGGCGATGTCGTCGTCCAGGTGACGCAGGAGCTGACCACCCCGGGCCGACACGGTGACCCGGGTGCCGAACGCGGAGAAGACGTGGGCCAGCTCGGCGCCGATGTAACCGCCTCCGACGACGAGCATCCGGTCGGGCTGCTCGGCCAGGCGCATCACCGTGTCAGACGTGTGCAGCGTGATGCCCTCGCGGTCCGCCAGCGCGGCGAGCTCGTCCGGGATCATCGGGTGCGACCCGGTGGCGATGACGACCTGCTCGGCCCGGACCTCCTCAGTGCCGCCGTCCCGGAGGTCGACGCGCAGTGTGCGTGGTCCGGTGAACCGCGCGTGCCCGCGCAGCAGCTCGGTGAGCTCCCCGTCGCGGCGGTAGGCCTCGCCCGCCGCGGCGATCTGGTCGATGCGTCCGGCGAAGATGCGGTCGCGCACGTCGGTGAAGCGCACCCGCTCGAGCGTCGCGTCGACCCCGAGCCGCCCCCCTTCGCGCACCTTGGTGGCGATCTCGGCGACGTGGACGAACATCTTCGTCGGGATGCACCCGACGTTCAGGCAGGTGCCTCCGAAGACGTCACCGCCCTCGATGATGGCGAACCGACGACCCGCGAGCTCCTCGGTGACGAGGCTGTTGCCCGATCCACTTCCGATGACGGCGATGTCGACGTCGATCACTCAGTTGGCCTTTCGTGGGAGATGCAGCTCGTCGATGCCCGGTGCCCTCGCCGGGTCGAAACCGTGGCCGATCGCGAGGTAGGTGCTCGCGAAGTCGGTCAGGGCGATGTGCTCGGCGAGACGTTCGAGATCGTGCCCGGGGCGGGCGAACTGCTCCAGGACGCGCACTCCGGCTGCCTCGGCGCGATCGGCGACGGACTGCGCGGTGTTGTGCCGCTCGACCTCGGTCGGGTCGGACTCGGAGGTCGGCACCGGGTCACGCAGCAGCACCAGACCGAGCCGCGGAGCGCTGGGGCCGTCGAGGTAGGGGTCGGCGAAGATGTCGCGTCCACCGTCCGGGGCCGTTCCCGAACCGGCGAGGGGACCGGAGAGGCAGGCCACCACCTGGGAGGCCGCGTCCGGCAGCCGCCCCCACGTCGAGGGCACCCGGCTGGTGCGGGCCAGCATCGCGCTCGTGCGGCGCGCGGCGACACCGCCGACGGGGCCGTCGCCGAGGACGACGGGGGTGACCTCGGAGAGGTCGGTCGCGAGCGACTTGGCGGGGTTGACGAAGTACTCGGCATCCGGGCGGAAGGCCTCCGCCTGCTCGTCGAGCCGGTCGGCGACCCGCAGGAGCACACCCGTCGGGACGTCGATGACACCGCACGCCGAGGTGGCGAGCAGTGCGGGGACGACGAGGCTCCACAGCGCGGTGCGGGAGTGCCCCGTGCCCGGGTCGATCGGCAGGTGCACGCCTCGGGCCTCCGCCGCGGCAGACGCGAGTGGACTGTCCGGGGCCCCGATGGTCAGGACGTGCGCGCCCCGGCGCGCGGCCTCACGGGCCTGCCGGACGGGTCCCTCCGCACGGCCGGACAGGGAGACCGCGACGACGAGGTCGAGGGCGCCGACCCAGCCGGGCAGGGGGCCCGACCCGTCCGCGGTGAGCAGCACCGGTGACCGGTGGGAGACGAGCAGGTCGAGGACGGCCGCGACCCCCTCCGACCCGCCCACGGTGGCGACGTGGATCGCTCGCGGGCGCTCCCCGCCGGCGACCCGCCCGAGGTCGCACTCCTGGCTCACCGTGATGGCCCGGCGCACCTGCGCGCCGGCGCCCGCGAGCGCTCGGAGCATGTCAGAGGGGTCGACCGCACGCCGCCGGGCCTCGTCGTCGAGCACGCTCTCGTCGAAGGGGGACATCATCGACCTCAGGCCGGCTTGCGTGCCTCGTCGACGAGCAGCACCGGGATGCCCCGGTCCACCCGGTAGGCCAGGCCGCAGTCGGGATTCGCGCACACCAGCTCGGGGCCGTCACCGGTCTCGTCACGCAGCGCGGTGCGGCAGGCGGGGCAGCGCAGGATCTCGCGCAGCCAGGGCTCGATCGTCGAATCGGTCATCGTGTCTCCCGGATCATCATCAGCACATCGTCTCGCACCTGGGTCATGGTGTGGGTGTCGGCCGCCTCGACGTTGAGGCGCAGCAACGGCTCGGTGTTGCTCGCACGCAGGTTGAACCACCACATCGGCTCCCCGCCACGGGTGACGGTCAGCCCGTCGAGCTCATCGAGGACCACATCGTCGCGGTCCTCGTGGGCCGCCCGTACACGCGCGGTCACGGCGTCGGCGTCCTCGACGGTGGAGTTGATCTCCCCCGAGGCGACGTAGCGCTCGTAGGGGGCCATGACCGTGCTCAGCGGCGCGTCGGACTCCCCCAGCGCCGCGAGGACGTGCATCGCGGCGAGCATGCCGGTGTCGGCGAACCAGAAGTCACGGAAGTAGTAGTGCGCGGAGTGCTCGCCCCCGAAGGCCGCGTCGTGCTCGCTCATGACGGCCTTGACGTAGGAGTGCCCGACCCGGGTGCGCACGGGTCGGGCGCCGGACTCCTCGATGATCTCCGGCACCGCGGCGGAGGTGATCGCGTTGTGCACGATCGCGACCTCTCCCGCCTCGCGGCCCGCGGCGACCTCGCGGGCCACCTCGCGCCGGGCGATCATCGCGGTGATCGCGCTCGGGCTGACCGGGTCGCCTGCCTCGTCGACGACGAAGCACCGGTCCGCGTCGCCGTCGAAGGCGATGCCCAGGTCGGCTCCGTGGCTGCGCACCCGCTCCTGCAGGTCGACGAGGTTGGCGGGGTCGAGCGGGTTGGCCTCGTGGTTGGGGAAGGTCCCGTCGAGCTCGAAGTACAACGGGTCGATCCGCAGCGGCAGCTCCGCCAGGCCGCCCTCGGTCCCGAGGACGGCCGGGACGGTCAGGCCGGCCATGCCGTTGCCGGCGTCGACGGTCACGCGGAGCGGTCGCGACCCCCGCAGGTCGACGAGGCCGCGGAGGAAGGCGGCGTACTCGGCGAGCACGTCACGTCGCTCCACCCGCCCCGGGGCCACGCCCTCGAAGCCGGTCGTCCCCGTGTCCAGGAGCTGCTGGGCCAGGTCGCGGACACTCGCCAGTCCGGTCTCCCGCCCGACGGGCCGGGCTCCGGAGCGGCAGAACTTGATGCCGTTGTACTGCGGCGGGTTGTGGCTGGCGGTGAACATGGCCCCCGGGAGGCCGAGGGCGCCGCTGGCGTAGTAGAGCCCGTCCGTGCTCACGAGGCCGATGTGGAGCGCGTCGACACCGCGCGCGGTGACACCGGCAGCGAAGGCCTCGACGAGCTCGGGCGAGCTGGGGCGCATGTCGTGCCCGACGACGACCGCGGGGGCCCCGTCGGCGAGCGCGACCACCTCGGTGAAGGCGGCCCCGAGCGCGTGGACGACGTGGACGTCCAGCTGCTCGGGCACGAGCCCGCGCACGTCATAGGCCTTGACGAAGTCGGCGAGGGTGGTCACGTTGTCAGCCTAGTTCGCCCACGAACGGTCGGCCCCGGGGCCGGATGCGTGCCCACCTCGGGCCACAGTGCCGAAGGGGGATCAGTCGCGGTCGCGCAGCACCCGCAGGTGGCCGCGACGGCCGGTCTCCGTCACGCTGGCGGGCTCCCGGCGGGCAGTCGTCGGGAGGTCCGCGGTGCGCTCGGAGTCGGTGGCCGCCGAGGGGCGGGCGCGCACCGCCTCGGCGATGGCGACGAGGTCGTCGTGGGACGCGGGCGCCGGCTGGTCGATGGCAAGCCGGACGACGTCCCACCCGCGCGGGGCGGTCAGCCGCGTGGCGTGCTCGTCGCACAGGTCGTAGGCGTGCGGCTCCGCGTAGGTGGCCAAGGGGCCCAGGACCACCGTCGAGTCGGAGTAGACGTAGGTGAGGGTCCCGGCAGCCGGTCGCGGGCACGCCGCTCGGGAGCACTGTCGGGAAAGAGTCACCCGTGCACGATAGGCCACGCCCGCGGCGACCCGCGGACCGGCACGCCGCCGGGGACCTACGATCGTCGGTGATGAGCCGCCACCGGGACCGACGAGGACGCGGGATGCGTGGGCCACTGGCCCACCCCGATGTCCCGACGATGACCTCGCGCGCACAGGCCTTCGACGACCTCGTCCTCGACGTCGCCCATCGCTACGAGCCCGTGCTGGGGCGGCGCTGGTCGCAGGTGGAGTTCGCGGTCGAGGAGGTCCCGCCCTCCGATCCCGCGTCGTGGGAGGACGGCGTCCCGCTCGCCCGGTTGTGGCCGGCCAAGGGGCGCCTGCCGGCACGAATCGTCGTCTACCGCCGTCCGATCCTCACGGCGGCACGGGGACGCAACCACGCGATCATCGTGCACGACGTGCTCGTGGAGCAGATCGCGCTGCTGCTGGGTGTCGACCCGCGCGAGATCGATCCGCACCGGCCCTGAGCGTCCTCGTCGTGGGACGCCGCGACGACTGCGCACGGCACACGACCCGGGCGACGGCTGGTGGGTCACGGAGCGGCAGAGGTGAAGATGGCGAGAAGTTCCCCGATCTCGTGATCGGCCGTGAGCTGGTGGCGGAAGTGGCGGCGCGGGTCGACGGTGTAGTGGGTGCGCCGCCCGATCCGGGTCCGGCGGAGGTAGCCGGCGTCCTCGAGGTCGTTGAGGATGGTCACCGTCGCTCGGGTGGTGATACCGACCTCTGCGGCGATGTCGCGGACCCGCCGGTCGGGGTCGGTGGCCACGGCAAGGAGGACGTGGCCGTGGTTGCTCAGGAACGTCCACGTCTCTTCGGGTCCCACGGGGCTCATCTCCTTGGGGGTGAGGTGCAACTGCTAGCGGGGCCGGGGGTCGGAGGGAGTGGAAGTCGCGCCACGTGACCCCCACAGCGGCTCCAGGACGGCATTCTCCGCCTCGGTGGCGACCCGGAACGGCGGGTCGGTCGGAGCAGCCAGGACTCGGCGCCCCTGGCCGCGGGTGGCGCGCAGGCTGGCGACGACGGAGACGGTGATGATCGTGGCGACGACGGCCAGGGAGAGGGTGGTGGGGATGTAGAAGATGTCGATCTTGAGCATCATCTTGGTCCCGACCCAGATCAGCACCAGGGCCAGGCCGATCTTGAGGTAGATGAACCGGTGGACGAGATCGGCCAGCAGGAAGTACATCGCGCGCAGGCCCAGGACCGCGAAGGCGTTGGCGGTGAAGACCAGGAACACCTCGTCGGTGACGGCGAAGATCGCCGGGATGGAGTCCACAGCGAAGACCACGTCGGTGACCTCGACCAGCACCAGCACCGCCAGCAGCGGGGTGGCCAGCAGCATCCCGCCCCGGCGGACCAGCAGCTTCTGGTCGTGGTAGGCCTCGGTCATCGGCACCAAGCGGCGAAAGGCCCGCAGCACGGCGGACTTCGCGGGGTCGAGGTGCTCGTTGCGCTGGCGGATCATCCGGTACCCGGTGTAGAGCAGGAATGCGGCGAAGACGTAGAGGATCCAGGTGAAGTTCTGGATCAGCACGGCGCCGGCGGCGATGAAGACGCCGCGGAAGACCAGGGCGCCCAGCACACCGAGGAACAGCACCCGGTGCTGGTACTCCCGGGGTACGGCGAAGTAGCTGAAGATGATCGCCCAGACGAAGACGTTGTCCACCGCCAGCGACTTCTCGATGAGGTACCCGGCGAAATACTGCTGACCGAACTCCGGCCCCCACACGGACCAGACGATGGCGCCGAAGGCGACACCGAGGGCCACCCACACCCCGGACCAGACCGCGGCTTCCCGCACCCCGATCACGTGGGCGTGGCGGTGGGCGAACAGGTCCACGGCCAGCATCACCACGATGAAGGCCAACACCGCGGCCCAGACCCAGAACGGGACATCCATGACAAGACCCTTTCGATCGACTCGATCGAAGGTCTCTCCCGACCCCGTGCGGGGTCCGCTCGCCGGGACCCGTGGGTCGGGCCGTAGTGACGACGAGACGCTGGCGGGATACTCCCCTCCTGCGGAAAGAGTGAACCAGACTTCACCTGTCAGCGCAAGCACTCGCCCGGTCCGTCGACGGCTGCCTCGCGCCGGTCAGCGCCGGCGCACGACCTCGATGTCGCGCACGGCGACCCGGGAGGGGCGGACGGGCACGGAGGCGGCACGGGCCTCTCGCGCGTCGTCACCACCGACGACCAGGGCGGCGGCGTGGACCGAGCCGCGCGTGGGTCGCACCCACACCGCGTCGGCCTCGCCGACGGAGACGGAGGTGCTGTGTCCGGCCTCGAGCGAGACCTCCTCCGTGGTCACCCTGCCGTCGCGCACGGCGTGCACCTCCGCGGAGGCCGGCTCCTCGTCGGCGGCGACGCTGACGGTGCGGGCCACGTCCTCGCCCGGATCGGGGGTAGCGCGACCCCGCCCAGCGAGCGAATGGCAGGGGTCGCGACCGACCAGGCCATGTCACGCGTCCCGTCCGAGGCCTCCCGGGTGAGGTGGGCGGCGGCCACGACCGGCTCGTCGGACTCGACGAGCCAGGCGTGCGCACCGGAGGTGTCGGGCAGGTCGAGGTCGACGGCACTGCCGGCGGGGACGGTCTCGACCGTCGCGCTGCGTGAGCCGCCCTCGCCGAGGCTGCGGACCTGGACGACGGCGTCACTCCCGCCGGGGACTCCGACGACGAGCCCGCGCCCGTCGCCCTCGGCACCGGCGGGGATCACCTGCCGTCGGCTCGGTGCCCTCGTCGGGACCGAGGTCTCGACCCCGGCGGGGGTCAACCCGTCGAGGTGGTGGTCGACGATCGTCGGGACGACGAGTCCGTTGCTGCTGGTGACGTGCACGGCCTGAGGGGTGTCCGTCCCACCGATGGCGTCGAGGAGGACGACCTCGCGGTCCCGCGGGGGGACGACGACCGACTCCTCCGCCTCCCCGCCGAGCGTCGCGACGGTCACGGAGACCGGGTTGGCGCCGGGGTTGGTCAGTACGAGGTGTTCCTGGCGTCCCTCCTGGGCGCCACCGGACACGAGCCAGGCATCGGCGGTCGGCGCCGTGCAGGGCACCGCGGCCAGCCCGGTGGCGCGGTCACCACCGGCGACGAAGGACTGTCCCACTGCCACGCCCGGGGCGTGGTCCGCACGGGCGCGGACCCGGACCGGTTCCCCCAGCCCGTCCTCGACCACGCTGGCGGGCCGGCCCTCCGGCGTGGCGTCCCCCTCGGTCTCGGCGGGGTCGTCGGACAGGTCGCCGACGGCGATCTCCCCCGGCTCCCCGCTCGGGGTGACGACGCCCTGGAGCACCGTGTCGGGCGCGGCGTGCGCGGCGGTCGAGCCGGTGACGTCGATCTCGGAGCTGTCCGCGAGCGGGTCACCCGAGCAGTACGAGGTGACATCCGTCGCGGCGACCTGCTCGCCCGTGCCCTGCGCCACCGGGCCGGAGGAGACGGCTCCGAGGCGGTCGGCCCCGAGCACGACGCCTGCGGACAGCACGCCGACGGCGACGACGCGCGCGGCCGGGTGCAGCCAGACGCGGCGGTCCGGGCCGGGGCTGCTCATCGGGCCTCCTCGTCCTCGAGGTCAGGTCGGCGCTCCGTGGGCAGGGCGAGGTAGAGCGCGAGCACGAGGGCGATGATCTGGACGATCTTCCACACCGGGTGGCCGGCTCCGACGTCGATGTCCACCTCGTCGGTGCCCTCGGGCAGGTCGTAGGTCGGCACGGCGCTGCGGGTGAGCAGCTCGAGCGGCTTCCCGTCGGCCCGCACCTCGGTCTGGTCGCTCCAGTCGAGCGACTCGGCGACGGTCAGTCGGTCACCACCGGGGACGGGGACCGGGCCGTCGGTGTCGGCATGTGCACCGACGCCCTCGACAGGCGCGCTGGACCCCCCGCTCGTGACACGCACCCGCGAGGAGGTCGACCCGTCGGTGACCGGCGAGCGCACCGCCCACGTGTAGTTCCCGGCACTCGACCCGAGCCGGGACAGGCCCGGGGAGGCATCGAGCAGCCGGAGCTCGGCGTCGGTCGCGTCGAGGACGACGAGATGCGCGACACCCTGCTCGGCGAGGACGTCCGCGGGAGCCCGTTCGCCCTCGCCGAGCCCGAATGCCCGTGCCACCGCGCTCGCGACCTGCTCCTCGCCGGGGACCGGTGGCGTCTCGTACGGGAGGTCGCGCACGAGGTCACCCGGCTCGCTGCCGAGGAGGCGGTAGACCAGCTGGTTCTCGCGCCGGTCGACGACGAGGGTGCGGGCGGCGGTCGCCCCCTCTGCTCCGGCGATCGCGACGAGCGGGCGCGGGTCCCGCCAGGTCGTCAGCCGGTCACCGTAGGAGTGCTCTGCGACGACCACTCCGCTGCCCACTGCCGCGACGGTGAGGGCGACGGCGGGCACGATCAGCAGGGAGCGACGGCCTGCGCCGCGAAGGGAGTCCGGCAGCACGTCCGCGGCGAGCAGCACCGCGACCAGGGCCGCTCCCACGAGGACGAGCTGGCCCGTGCCGACCCACGGGGTGATGGCCGTGCCGGCCTCGACCGCGCCCGCGGGTCGGTGCCCGAGGACGAGGTGGGAGGCGCCCACGGCCCAGCCGATGCCGAGGACAGCGGCTGCGGCCGCGACCCAGGAGGCCCGTCGGGGCCCGGGCACGAGCAGCGCGAGCGCACCGACGGCAAGCACGCCCGCGGTCCACCACGTCGTCGCCGCACCACCGGGCAGCTGCCCGAGCGCGAGCTGCCACGGTGGCAGGTCGACGGGGGTGCCGGTCAGGCCCCAGCCGGTGAGCAGGTGGGCGGGCTCGCGGCGCAGGGCCAGCAGCCACGGTCCCGCCAGGAGGAGGGGGGTGAGCGCGAGGGTGAGGCCGCGCCAGTGGCCGCGCGCCCCGCCGCGCAGGAGGTGGCCGAGCCCGACGAGGACAACCGCGATGCCGACGAGGGGGGCCACGGTCCCGAGCAGTGCGGCCCACAGGGCGGTCCGCACGACGTCGCTGTACGCCGTGCGGCGTCGACCGGCGCGCACCAGACCCGCGGCGACCCGGGGCAGCAGCACGAGGAGGAGGAGGGCGCCGATCCTCCCTTCGCCGACGGCCACGGCGGCAGGCGCGGAGGTCACCCAGGCCAGGGCCACGACGGCCCGCAGCCACGGACGATGGGTGAAGGTGCGTGTGCTCGTCCAGGCGACGGCGGCGGCCAGGGGAAGGGCGGCGATGACGAAGACGGCCAGGACGATCCCCGCAGGCGAGTCCCCCTCACCGACGGCGGGGATCCAGCCGGCGACGGTGGTCACCCCGGCGAGGACGGCAGTGGCGGGCGACTGCTCGATGCCGTTGCCCCAACCCTGACCGTGCCAGGCCATCCACCAGGAGTCCCACAGCTGGCCACCGGTGGCCCGGCCCCCGAGCAGCTCGCCACCGACGAGGCCGGCGTCGAAGCGGTGACGCAACTCGTCGGTGATGTGGCGCGCGGCCCAACCCGACATCACCCCCGCCGCGAGGACCACCCACAGCAGCGGGTGGAGCAGGACGCTGCGCCCCTCGGCCTCGAGGGATCGGGCGGCGACGCCCTTGTCCCGGCCCACCGAGCCGCGGGCCTCGTCGGCGAGCCGGCGACGGGCCGCCGACGGCGGGACGAAGAGCGAGGAGAGGTCGCGACGGGCGACCTCTCGGGGGGCCTTGCCGCGCAGTCGCGAGCGCAGGCTGCGCGGGTCGATCGCGGCGGGGATGCTCGCCAGCTCGGACGCGCCCATCCCCGGCCGCTTGAGGACGATGAGGGCCAGCCCCCCGAGGAGGGAGCCGACGAGGATCCACAACGCGAGGAAGGGGGCCGCCAGGAGGTGGCAACGGGTCAGGGCCACCCGCCGGGCCTGCCGGCGGTGGTCGACGGTCGGACGTCGCTCCGCCGCCGTGGGCGCGACGGCGACGGCGGCGCCCGGGGCGAGGACGACCCGGTGTCCTGCCCGCTGGGCGCGCCACCCGAGGTCGAGATCGCCACCGAAGTCGCCCATGCCGGGGTCGTGGCCGCCGAGCCGCTCGAGCACGGCGCGGTCGATGAGCAGACCCTCCAGCGGTGCGGAGATCGCATCGATGGTGCGGTCGTACTGCCCCTGGTCGGTGGTCCCGGCGGCCGGCTCGGGAACGATGCGCCCGGTACGGGTGACCTGCAGGCCCAGCCGCACGATCCGGGAGGGGTCCTCCTCGTCGACGAGCTTGGGCGCGACCATGCCGACGGTCCTCCCGGCTGCGGAGACGAGTCGACGCAGGGCCTCCGGGTGGGGCCGCGAGCGCGAGGTCAGCACCCAGACCAGGTCCCGGCCGACGTCGGCTCGCGGAAGGCTGTCGACCATCGACGGCAGGATCCGGCGCAGACCGCGCCGGCCGCCGAGTGTGGTCGTCAGGACATCGATCTCGGCGTCGTCCACCGGTGCGAGGAGGTCACTGGTGTCGCCGAGTCCGTCGAGGGCCCCGTCGACGAGGAGCACGCGATCGGGCCGGAGGTCCTGCGCGAGGAGGGCGCGCACTGTCTGGCCCGTCCCCTCCCTCGAACGCGCCACGATGACGGCCGTGACGGTCGCCGGAGGCGCCGTCGTCCGCCGGGAGGGGGTGGCGGAGGACGTGGTACCGGTCTGCTGCGTCACGGCCTCGGCGACAGTCAGACCGCGCGCTTCTTCAGCTTGCGGCGCTCGCGCTCGGAGAGGCCGCCCCAGATGCCGAAGCGCTCGTCGTGCTCGAGGGCGTACTCGAGGCACTCCTTGCGCACCTCGCACCCCGTGCAGACCTTCTTCGCCTCGCGCGTGGAGCCGCCCTTCTCCGGAAAGAAGGCCTCAGGATCGGTCTGCGCGCACAGCGACCGCTCCTGCCAGGACAACTCAGTCGGCTCGGACTCGTCGATTTCATCGGCGGTGATCAGGTGAAGCTCGTGCAACATGGTCCCTCCTCGACCTCGGCACTCGACCCGGACTTCATGTCTGTCACACCCAAAAGTGTTACGACATGTCCGTAATTACATGCGTGTCATACGTGCGTCGTCAAGCCGGACGGGATAGTGAGCGCTGAGCGGTCGGCCGGTGCATCCGCAATCCGACGGCCTGCGACGATGTGCCCATGCGCATCACCGTGATCTCCGGGGGCGAACCCGGTGCCCGATTCACCCGCGGCCTGCTCGACCACCTCGAGCACCACCCCGACCTCGGGGGCGCGGAGGTCACCGTCATCGCCAACACCGGCGACGACATCTCCCTGTGGGGACTGCGGCTCTGCCCCGACCTCGACCTGCTCGTGGAGGCACTCGGGACGGCGGGGGGCGCCGGGTCCTCCCACGTCGTCGGTGACGAGCTGGCGGCGCTCGGTCTGGAGCCGCAGTGGTACCCGGTCTCCGACCGTGAGATGGGTGTCCACGTCGCCCGCACCGCCTGGCTGGGCCGGGGCGACTCCCTGAGCCAGGTCACCGCCCACCTCGCTCGGACCCGCGGGGTGCCCGACACCGTACGCATCCTGCCGATGTCCGATGTCCCCGTCGAGACGCACGTCGTGCTCGACGGCCCCGAGGACCAGCGTGCGGTGCACGTGCAGCAGTGGCGCCGCGAGCTCGCGAGCCCCGGCGCCGCGCGCTTCGTCGTCGCGGGCCTGGACCGCGCGCACCCCGGCACCGAGGTCCTCGACGCCGTCCGCAGCGCCGACGTCGTGCTCCTGCCCCCGAGCGACCCCGTCCTCGCGCTGGGCATCGTCCTGGGCGTCCCCGGGGTGCGTGACGCCCTGCGCGGCACCTCCGCCCCCGTGGTGGGCGTGAGCCCCGTCGTCGACGACGTCCCGGCCCCGCAGCCGCTCGCGGCCTCCCTGGCGACCGTCGGAGTCGTCACCTCCGGCGGCGTCGCCGGGCTCTTCAAGGACCTGCTCGACGGCTGGGTCGTCGACCCCGCCGATGCAGGTGCAGCGCCTGCCGGGTCCCGCTGGGCCACCGCAGCGCACACCGCGCCGCTCGCGGAGTCCGCCCCGGCGGACGTCGCCGCCACCGCGCTGGCGCACGCACTCTCCCTTCGCTCCTGAGCGGGCGGCTCACCACCGGGTGGGCAGGTGGGTCGGCAGGCTGCGACGCGGTCCGCGTCGCGGCCGGCGCGCGGCCGCCGTGACCACCCGCTGCGCGCGGTAGCGCTGTCCCTCGTACGGCGCCAGGAGCTCGGCCATCCGCGCGTCGTCCCCGATCGTGCCGTCCAGGGCCAGGGTCACGTCCTTGGCCACGTGGTAGTCGCCGAAGCTCGGCGAGTCCGCGTCGCCCAGTGCCCGCTGGGCGACCTCGGCGGCCGTCCACACGCCGATCCCCGGTAGCGAGCGCATCCGACGCTGCGCCTCCTGCAGCGGCAGGTCGGCGCACTCGTCGAGGCGTCCCGCGACACGCATCGCGGCGACGACGGTGCGCGAGCGCGAGCCGTCCACCCCGGCCCGGACCCAGGCCCACGACGGGATCCGGGCCCACTGCGCCGGACTCGGCGGCGCGACCAGCCCCCGCTCCTCCCCCGGCCCCGGCGCCGGGCTGCCGAACCGGCGGACGAGCTGCCGCAGGCTGCTGAAGGCCTCGCGGCCGGTGACCTTCTGCTCGATCACCGAGCACACGAGCATCTGCGACACGAGTGCGTTGGCGGGCACGCGCCAACCGGACTGGCGGGGCCACTCCCGCGCGACGAGGTCGTGGTGCGGGGTGAAGCCGCTCGGGTCGTCGCGGGCACCGAGCAGGTCGGGGAGCCGCTCCAACATCCACTCCCCTCCCCCGCCCCAGGCGCGGGCGAGGACCTCGTCCGCGTCCTGGACGAGGTGCAGGGTCACCGAACCCTCGGGAGTGCTCCAGGCGAACCACCAGCCGTCCCTGCCCCGCTCGCTGGTGGGATCACCCGATCCGCGGACGAAGGGGGCCAGCGTCCGGTCGACGTCGAGCGGCGCGGGCGGCCGGTGCCGTCGGGTCCTCACGGGAGCACCGTGGCGATAGGTTGGCGACGATGCGACCGACCGAGCACGTCCTGGACATGTTCGCCGTGCCGGGCGACACCGAGCCGGTGCCGGGCGGTCAGCACGAGAGCGTCCGCGCGGGGGACCTCGTCCTCTCCCCGGGGCGCGACGCGAGCACCCGGGACGCCCTCAGCCCCCGCATCGCCCGGCTGGCCGTCGACCTCGACACCCGCCGCGGACGGGACCACCGGGACCTGCGGATCGCGATGCCGGTCCCGGCCCGGGACGGCAGCTGGGTCGTCGACGGCTGGGCCGCCACGCGCTTCGAGCCCGGCGCCGTGCCGCTCACCGATCTCGTGGCCACGCGCGCGGTCGGTGCGGTGCTCCACGCCGAGCTGGCCCGGCACGTGCCCGACCCGGGTCTGCCCCATCGGGAGGACCGGTGGGCGTGGGCAGAGCGGGTCGCCTTCGGCGAGGCGTCCGTGCCCGTAGGGCTCGGCACGGACGGCACAGAGCTGCTGCAGGTGCTGGTCGACCATCGCGAGGACACACCGCTCGGGCCCGACCAGCTCGTGCACGCCGACCTCGCAGGCACCGTGCTCCTGGACCCGCGCGGGGCCCCGGTCGTCGTCGACATCACCCCCTACCGACGCCCGGTCCTGTGGGCCGAGGCCGTCCTCGTGCTCGACTCGGTGCTGTGGCACGCGGCCGACCCCGCGGTCATGGACGAGTGGGCCACGGGGGCCGCCGGCGCGGCGATGGTCCGGGCGGCGATCTTCCGGCTGGTCGGGGGCCGTCAGGCCGACGCCCCGGCCTGCGCCCACGCGCTCGGGCCGCTGCTCGCCGGGCTCGGGGCCTGAGCGGGTCACCGCCGCCTCCCCGGGTCGACCGGCAGGGTCCCCGACGCCGGCAGCTGCTCGGGCAGGACGTGGTGCGAGCGGCCCCACAGCCAGCCGGCCCCGGCCCACACGACGTCACCGAGGACGGTGAGGAAGCGGGAGACCACCACCACCGCCGCCGCGGCGGACAGCGACAGCTCGGTCGCGAGGATCAGCACCAGGATGCCGTCGCGCACCCCGACACCGGCCGGCACGACGACGCTGAAGGTCCCGATGCCCACGGCGAGCAGGTAACCGCAGACGGCGACGAGGAGGAGGCGGGAGAGGTCCGGGTCACCGGGTGCCAGGCCGCGGGCCAGCACCCACACCGACAGTCCCCCGACGAGCCAGGAGCCGGTGAACCACGCGCTCGAGACACCGATCGCGGCCGCCCCCAGGTCGTGCTCGAGCGGGGGACGGCGCAGCAGCCGCAGCGCGTGGCGAATGCCGTGGTTGAGCAGGGGCGGCCACAGCAGGGGCAGCAGCAGGGCGATGGCCAGCGGCACACTCCACCACGGGAGGGTCACCTGACCACGCGTGAGCAGCACGGGCAGTGCTGGCAGACCGGCCGCCAGTCCGGTCAGGGCGGACAGGCCGATGCACAGCAGACCTCCGACCGCGGTGCGCCGCCGGGGCACACCCAGCCGGGCGGCCATCTCGGTCTGCACCACGACCGACCACACCGACCCGGGCAGGTACTTGCCCAGCTGGCCGACGAAGAAGACGCCGCTCGCGGCGGCGATGTGCAGCCGGGACCCGAGGTCGGCGAGGAGCACCCGCCACCCGAGGACGGTGAGCAAGGGGGAGAACAGCGCCAGAAGTGTGGCGGCGGCGAGGGTGGCCGGCCCGAGGCGGCCGAGGTCGGAGCGCACGGCCTCCCAGTTGGTCCACAGCGCCACGCCCACCACGACGAGGACGACGACGAGGAAGCCGACTCGCAGCACGTCGACGACGTGCCGACGCGTGGTGCGCACCGCCGGCTGGTCCACCTCGCTCATCCCGGTGCAGCCTATGCGACCGGACGGCCGTCGGGAGCGGAGGTTCCCCCTTCGTAGGGTGGCCCCATGACCGACCCCGCCTCCGTCCTCTCCACCCTCAACGACCGGGACTCGTCCGCTCCGCGGGTCACCTGCTACGACGACGTGCCCGGCCCCACCGCGGGCGAGCGCATCGAGCTGTCGGGGCGCGTCCTCGGTACGTGGGTGAGCAAGGCCGGCAACGCCCTCCAGGAGGAGTGGGACATCGAGCCCGGGTCGGTGGTCCGCCTGTCGATGCAGCCGCACTGGCGCCTGCTCTACTGGGCCTGGGCCGTGTGGTCGGTCGGGGCGCACGTCGACCTCGACGGCGACCTCGCCGCGGACCTCGTGGTCACCGACGACGCCGGGTCGCTCCCCGTCGACGGACCCGCCGTGCTCGTCACCCGCGGCGCGCTCGCCCGCTCGGCCGGGACCGACCTCGCCGACTCGGTGATGGACGAGGCGGCCGAGCTGGCCTCCTTCGGTGACGACTTCGCGGCCTGGCAGGAGCCCGACGAGGAGGACCTCGCCCTCACGCTCGGCGGCACCTCGCTCACCCACGGCGCGGCAGTCGCCGACGTCGTCGCGGAGGTGCCGGTGGCGAAGGGGGCACGCGTGCACCTCGTCGACCCGACTGCCGGCGACCTGCTGCGCACGGCGATGGCCGTCTGGGCCGGTGGCGGCTCCCTCGTGCTGCAGCTGGGCGAGGTCGACACGGAGACACTGACCCGTCGTGCCACGAGCGAGGGCGTCACCGCCGACCGGTCCGGGGACCAGCGGGGGTGACGCCCTCGTGCGTCACGTCGATCAGGCCGGGACACGCACCTCGCGCTCGAGGGCCTGCCAGGTGACGGCACCGACGTAGCCGGTCCTCGTCAGCCGGTTGCGCTCCTGCAGGGACCGCACCGCCTGCTCGGTGGTGGGGCCGTAGGTACCGTCCGCGGCCACACCGAGCCGCGACTGGAGAGCCGTGACGGCGGGTCCGGTCGAGCCCGGCTTGAGGACCGTCGTGCGGTAGGCGAGGAAGGGGTACTTCGTCGCCTCGAGCGCGTCCCAGGTCTGCTCCTCGACGATGCCGGTGACAGGGAGCCCGTGGGCGGCCTGGAAGCTGCGCACCGCCGTCGCCGTCGCCGCGCCGAACACCCCGTCGACGGCGACGCCGCCGACGACCTGCTGGACCTTCTTCACGCCCGCGCTGCGCGCCCCCTCGGACAGGACCATCGACTTCAGCCGCGCGAACTCGGTCGTCGTGGCGACGGTGGCCACCCCGGCGGAGCCGAGGAAGGCGGCCGGCGAGACGGACTGGGCACCGCCGCCGCGGGACAGGAGCGCCTCCCACGTCTTCGCGCCCACGATGCCGTCGGCCTTGAGGGACTTGCTGCGCTGGAAGGACTTGACCGCCGACTCGGTGTTCGAGCCGAAGATCCCGTCCTCCTTCAGGTCCAGGACGCTCTGCAGCCGCTTGACCGCCGCACCCCGCGAACCCCGCCGCACCGTCGCCGGGATCGACGTCGAGGAGGACGAGTCGTCCTTCGACGAGCTGTCGTCCTTCGAGCCACCGGAGGTCGACGAGCGCTTGCCGAGCAGCACCTCCCACGTCTTCGCCCCGACGATGCCGTCGGCCTTCAGGGACTTGCTGCGCTGGAAGGACTTGACCGCCGACTCGGTGTTCGAGCCGAAGATGCCGTCCGCCTTCAGGTCCAGGACGTTCTGCAGCTGCTTGACCGCAGCACCCCGCGAGCCCCGCCGCACCGTCGCCGGGATCGACGTCGAGGAGGACGAGTCGTCCGTCGACGAGCCGCCCGACGTGGAGGAGCTGTCGCCCTTGGAGGCACCCGCGACGGACGAGCGCTTGCCGAGCAGCACCTCCCACGTGTTCGCGCCGACGATGCCGTCGGCCTTCAGGGACTTGCTGCGCTGGAAGGACTTGACCGCCGACTCGGTGTTCGAGCCGAAGATGCCGTCCGCCTTCAGGTCCAGGACGTTCTGCAGCTGCTTGACCGCAGCACCCCGCGAGCCCCGCCGCACCGTCGCCGGGATCTTCGTCGAGGAGGACGAGTCGTCCGTCGACGAGTTGCCCGACGTCGCCGTCCTCTTGTACGACATGCCCTTCAGGGCCTTCCAGACGTTGCTGTCCACGACGCCGGTGGTCTTCAGCGACTTCCTGCGCTGGAAGGACTTGACCGACGACTCGGTGTTCGACCCGAAGATGCCGTCCACACCGATGCGCAGGATCTTCTGCAGCTCCCTGACCGCGGCACCCGTCGACCCACGACGCACCGTCGCCGGGATCTTCGTCGACGACGAGTCACCCGTCGAGGTGGCCGTCTTCTTGTACGACATGCCCTTCAGGGCCTTCCAGACGTTGCTGTCCACGACGCCGGTGGTCTTCAGCGACTTCCTGCGCTGGAAGGACTTGACCGACGACTCGGTGTTCGACCCGAAGATGCCGTCCACACCGATGCGCAGGATCTTCTGCAGCTCCCTGACCGCGGCACCCGTCGACCCACGACGCACGGTCGCCGGGATGTCCTTGCTCGTGGTCTCCGAGGTACCCGTCCTCGTGTAGCTCTTGCCGGTGAGGGCCTTCCACACGTTGCCGTCGACGACACCGTTGACCTTGAGCGACTTGTCCTCCTGGAACTCCCGCACGGCGGCATCGGTCCTCGACCCGAAGACGCCGTCGACGGAGAGTCCGAGGATGCGCTGGAGTGACTTGACCGACTCGCCGCGCGAGCCGAGGCGGACGGTGTCCTGGGTCGGCGTCGTCGTGGTGACCTCCCCGCGGGCCGGGACCTCGCCCAGGGCGACCATCCGGTCCCAGGTGGCCCTGTCCAGCACGCCGGTGGCGGCGAGGCGGTGGTTGCGCTGCCAGGAGATCAACGCGCTCTTCGTCGCGGGACCGAAGACCCCGTCGGCCGTGACGCCGATGACCTGCTGCGCGAGCTGCACCTCCGGAGCGCGCGCGCCCTCGCTGAGGACCGGGTAGGACGTGGGGGGCGTGAGCGGGATCGACGGGCCGGAGGGCGAGGTCGAGACCCCGGTCCAGGCCTTGCCGGTCCACCACGACGTGCGCTGCATCGCGCCGTCCCAGCTGAAACTGAAGTGGATGTGGTCCGTGTGCGGGTTGGGGCCGTTGTAGTCGCGCCAGCCGGCCTCCATCTGGTAGGTACCCCAGATCTTGCGGTCCCAGATGACGTACATGACGCCGAACCGGCGGGCCATCGCTCCCTGCCGCCCCTGGGCGTCCGGAGCCATGAGCCAGGCCAGCACCGAGTCCGCGACGCCACGCTCGTGCCGGTCGTAGGCGTTGAGCATCCAGTCCAGGGCGCGCCCCTCGGAGTGCTCGGTGACGCCACTGGTGCAGGTGCGCGAGATCCCGTAGTTGTACTCGCTGTAGTGGCTGGCCATGAGGCGGGCGAATGCGAGCACCCCGGGCTTTGCCTGCGGGTCGCACGTGTCCTGCGGGACGTACGGCGAGGCGACGTCGAGATCGCCGGGCAGGTTGTTGTTCGTCGGCGGGCTGGGAACAGCGGCACGAGCCACGTTCCCGGTGGCGAGGGGGAGGGCGAATGCCGGGATGAGGGCGGCACCAACCAGGCGGACGGAACGTGACACGCGGCTGCTCCTAGGTGAGGGCACGGGCAGGGGTAGCCCGATCAGGACTACGTCACCCTCATTCGTCACACTCGTCACTCGGTGCTCAGAAGTCAGGCCAGTCACTCTTATTCCATGGGTCACGAAGGACACGCCAGCCCCACTCGGCAATTACATACCTGTCATTCCGCATGCACGGCGGGGATGCACCCGGTGGCCGCCCACCCCCTTCGCCCGCATCCATGTGCTCCCCGCCCACAATCCGGACGCGCCGCTCTGGTTAGGCTCGGGGCATGGACAAAGTTGTCACCTCACCGGCAGAGGCCGTCGCGGACATCCCCGACGGCGCCACGCTCGCGGTGGGCGGCTTCGGGTTGTGCGGCATCCCGAGCGTGCTCATCGACTCCGTCCGCGCGAAGGGGGTGACCGACCTCGAGTGCGTCTCCAACAACTGCGGCGTCGACGACTGGGGGCTGGGGGTCCTGCTCGGCGGTGGCCAGATCCGACGGATGGTCTCCTCCTACGTCGGCGAGAACAAGGAGTTCGTCCGGCAGTACCTCTCCGGGGAGCTCGAGGTCGAGCTGACCCCGCAGGGCACCCTCGCCGAGAAGCTGCGCGCCGGAGGTTCCGGCATCGCCGGCTTCTGGACCCGCACCGGGGTGGCCACCCAGATCGCCGAGGGCGGACTGCCCTGGCGCTACGACTCCGAGGGCAATGTCTCCGTCTCCTCCCCCGCCAAGGAGACCCGCACCTTCGAGGTCAAGGAGCGCACTCCGGAGGGCACGACCGCCACCGTGGAGCACGAGTTCGTGCTCGAGCCGGCCATCACGGCCGACTTCGCCCTGGTACGCGCGTGGAAGGGCGACCGCCACGGGAACCTCGTCTTCCGCACCACTTCCCGCAACTTCAACCCGCTGTGCGCCATGGCCGGCCTGGTGACGATCGCCGAGGTCGAGGAGCTCGTCGAGCCCGGTGAGATCGACCCCGACCACGTGCACCTGCCGGGCATCTACGTCCAGCGGGTCGTGCCGCTGACCCCGGAGCAGGCCGCCGACAAGCGCATCGAGAAGCGCACCGTCCGTGACGAGAGCAAGGAGGCCTGACATGGCCCTCAACCGTGAGCAGATGGCCGCACGAGCCGCCCAGGAGCTCCACGACGGTGACTACGTCAACCTCGGGATCGGCATGCCGACACTCGTCCCGAACTACGTGCCGGACGACGTCGAGATCGTGCTCCAGTCCGAGAACGGCATCCTCGGCGTCGGCCCGTACCCGACCGAGGACGCCGTGGACGCGGACATGATCAACGCCGGCAAGGAGACGGTGACCCTGCGCAAGGGTGCCTCGATCTTCGACTCCGCGACGAGCTTCGCCATGATCCGCGGCGGCAAGGTCGACGCCGCGATCCTCGGCGCGATGCAGGTCGCCGAGAACGGCGACATCGCCAACTGGATGATCCCCGGGAAGATGGTCAAGGGCATGGGCGGCGCGATGGACCTCGTCCACGGCGCCAAGAAGGTCATCGTCCTCATGGACCACACCGCCAAGGACGGCACGCCGAAGATCCTCACGGAGTGCGAGCTGCCGCTGACCGGCAAGGGTGTCGTGCAGCGGATCATCACCGACCTGGCCGTCATCGACGTCACCGACGACGGGCTCGTCCTGCGCGAGCTGGCTCCCGATGTGACCGAGCAGGAGGTCCGGGAGAAGACGGGGGCCACGCTCACCGTCGAGCTGACCTGATCCATACGAGTTACAGGGGCCGCGTGGCCGCTCCCGGACGAAGGGGCGGGGCGCGGCCCTTGGGCTTGTTGGCGGTCGTGCGGAGCAGGCAAGGGGTGGCCCTTGGCGCCCAGCCCGCACCCGTGATCTCCAACTCACCTCGAGCTCGTCGGTGCGGGCTGGGGCCTGAGTCGGGCCACGCCCTTCCCTGCGTCCGCCCTCCCCCGTGCCTGCGCGGCCGAGTCCCGCCGTCAGCTCCCGTCGTCGGGCTTGGCGAGGTGCTTGGGGCTGGTGAGGAAGCCGATGCCCCAGGCCCAGTGCATGGTCGCGATCGCGAGGGGGACGCGCGTGCGGACCGGCGTCGGCTCCCCCTTCGAGATCAGCCACCCGCCGGCGGTGACCGCTGCGGCGTAGCCCGCGGGGACCAGCCAGGCGGGACGCCACGCGAGGCCGAGGACCCCTGCGGCGACCGTGCCGAGCACCATCGCCGGCGGGGCCAGGTAGCGGGCGTTCGCCGTCCCGGGGTGCTGGCGGGCGACGACCCGGCGCCAGCGTCCGTAGTTGAAGTACTGGTCGGCCAGTCGCCCCACTGTGGAGCGGGGGCGGTAGGTGACGACGAGGTCGGGCGTGAACCACACCCGACCCCCACCGGAACGGATGCGGTGGTTCATCTCCCAGTCCTGCGCCCGGGCGAAGTGGGGGTCGTAGCCGCCGACGCGCTCGAGGGCCTCCCTCCGGAAGACCCCGAGGTAGACGGTGTCGGCCTCCCCGGCCACCCCACCGGTGTGGAAGCGCGAGCCCCCCACTCCCAGAGGGCTCTTCATCGCACACGCGATCGCCCGCTCGAGGCCGCTGACCCCGATCGCGTTCATGATCCCACCGACGTTGTCGGCCCCCGTCTCCTCGAGGGTGGCGACGGCCGTGCTCAGGTAGTCCGCCGGGATCTCGGCATGCGCGTCCACCCGCGCGATGACCTCTCCGGTGGACGCCGCGATCGCGGCGTTGAGCGCGTCCGGGGTCCGCCCGGAGGGGTTCGACACCGTCCGTACGCGCGGGTCCGCTGCCGTCAGCTCGGCCGCGACCTCGGCGGTGCGGTCGCTGGAGGGCCCGAGGGCGAGGACGACCTCCAGCTCGCCCGGCCAGTCCTGACGCAGGATCTGCCCGACCGAGTCCGCGAGGTGCCGCTCCTCGTCCAGGACGGGCATGATGACGCTCACTCGGGACAACACGGGCTCCAGTATGGACACAGTCATGGCCACTGCTACCGGGACTCGCCGCTGGCGTCGTGCGGCTTCCCCGTCTTTGCTCTTATCCTCGGTCGCATGCCTGATCGCCCCTCCCGCCCCCGTCGCCCCTCCGGCGGTCGCCCCTCCGGCAGTCCAGACGGTGACGACGCGATCACCTTCGACGCGCGACGCGGCGGCCGGCGGGACGGCGACGACACGGCCAGGGCGATCCCGATCGGACGCCGCGAACGCCCCGCACGACCGGCGCCCACCGGCGGCGAGCGCTCCCCCGGGCAGCGGCCACCGGCCGCCCAGACCCCGCCGGCAAGGCGACGAGCGGCCGCAGGGGCACGCCCCAACCCCCGGGACGAGCCCCGCACCCGCGTCATGCCCACCGGCACCCCGCCGGCACGCCCGTCCGGGGGCGGTCCTCGCGGTGGCGGGCCGCAGCGCCCGACAGGCGGTCACGGGGCCGGTGGGGGGCCGCACGACCGAGGCGCCCCGTCCCGTCCGCGGCGGCGCCGGCCCGGCCGCAGGTTCGTCTCCGTCCTGCTCGTCCTCGTGGTGGCATGGGCCCTCGGCATGTTCTGGGCCGTCAGCGCCTCGTGGGCGGAGGTCGGCACCGTCGACGCCTCCCCCGACGGCGACCGGCCGGCCAGCGAGGGACGCAACGTGCTTCTCGTCGGCAGCGACTCCCGCGCCGGGCTGACCCCCGAGGAGCGCGAGGAGCTGGGTACCGGCAGCGACACCGGGGGCGCGCGCACCGACTCGATCCTCGTGCTGCACACCGGCAGCGGTCCCTCCACGCTCCTGTCCATCCCCCGCGACTCCTACGTCGAGATCCCGGGACACGGGATGAACAAGATCAACGCCTCCTTCAGCATCGGCGGCGCCGAGTTGCTCACGGAGACGATCGAGCACAACACGGGCCTGGAGATGGACGGCTACATGGAGATCGGCTTCGGCGGCTTCGCCGGCGTCGTCGACGCCGTGGGCGGGGTCGAGATCTGCGTCGAGAACGCCATGGACGACGAGAAGGCCCACATCAACCTCGAACCCGGGTGCCAGGTCCTCGACGGCAAGACCGCACTGGGGTACGTGCGCGCCCGCTACTCCGACCCCCAGGGCGACCTGGGTCGGGCCCAGCGGCAGCGGGAGTTCCTCGGCGCGCTCTCGGACAAGATGATCTCCCCCGCCAACCTGCTGCTGCCGTGGCGGGTGCACTCCCTGGGCACCTCGACCGCCGGCGCGCTGACCGTGGGCGAGGACGACTCGATGATCAGCACCGCCATGGCGCTCTGGGCCTTCCGGGGGATCTCCTCGGGAGACGGCAACTCCATGGTCGTCCCCACGAGTGGCACCAGCGTGCCGACACCGGTCGGGTCCGTCGTCGTGTGGGACGAGACCCGGTCGGAGCAGCTCTTCGCGGACCTGCGTGCGGACGAGCCACTGTCGGTCACACCCGATGACGGCTGAGGGGCGTACCCCAGCGCGGTGAGCGCGGTCACACGGACGTTAGTGTGCTGCCATGGACAACAGCATTGACAAGATCGGGGTCGTCGGCTGCGGCCTCATGGGTGCGGGTATCGCCGAGGTGTGTGCTCGCGCCGGCTCGGACGTCGTCGTCGTGGAGTCGAGCCAGGAGCGCGCCGACGCCGGCCGCGGCCGACTGGAGAAGTCGCTGCGGCGGGCCGAGGAGCGTGGCCGCCTCGACAGTGCGGACGCGGCCCTCGAGCGCATCCGGGTCGTGACCGACCTGGGCGAGCTCGCCGACCGGGACATGGTCGTCGAGGCCATCGTCGAGGACGAGTCGGCGAAGGTCGAGCTGTTCAAGCAGCTCGACGAGATCGTCGAGTCGCAGGACGCGATCCTGGCCTCCAACACCAGCTCGATCCCGATCATGAAGCTCGCCACGGTCACCAAGCGCCCGGGCAACGTCCTCGGTGTGCACTTCTTCAACCCGGTCCCGGTGCTCAAGCTCGTCGAGCTCGTCCCCTCCCTGATGACGGAGGAGGAGACGACCGAGCGCGCTCGCGCCTACGTCGACGGCAGGCTCGGCAAGCACGCGATCACCTGCCAGGACCGGGCCGGCTTCGTCGTCAACTCCCTGCTCATCCCCTTCATCCTCAGCGCGATCCGCATGTACGAGTCCGGCTTCGCCACCGCCGAGGACATCGACCAGGGCTTCGTGCTCGGGGCGGCCCACCCGCAGGGCCCGCTGGCGCTGGCGGACCTGATCGGCCTGGACACGACGATGGCCGTCGCCCAGTCGCTCTACGAGGAGTTCAAGGAGCCGCTGTACGCGCCCCCGCCGCTGCTCGCCCGCATGGTCGATGCCAACCTGCTCGGCCGCAAGGTCGGTCGCGGGTTCTACACCTACGACCGTTGAGCCCCGGAGGGAGCCGCCGTGAAGCTGACCGTCATGCAGTTCGTCAGCGTCGACGGGGTCTCCCAGGGGCCGGGTTCGCCCCAGGAGGATCCGAGTGAGGGTTTCACCCGAGGGGGGTGGCTCGTTCCGCACATGGACGCCACCTTCGTCGAGCAGGCCTCCGACTGGCTCGATCACGCCGATGCGCTGCTGCTCGGCCGGCGGACGTACGAGGCCTTCGCCCGTGACTGGCCGCAGATCACCGATCCACGGGATCCCTTCGCGGAGCGGATGAACAGCCTGCCGAAGTACGTGGCCACGCAGACCCTCTCCGACGCGGGCTGGCACCCCACCACCATCGTGACGGGGGACGTCGAGTCCCGGATTGCCGACCTCAGGGCCCAGCCGGGTGGCGAGCTCCAGGTGCATGGCAGCTCGGTGCTCGCCCAGAGCCTGTTCGCGGCCGGCCTGGTCGACGAGGTGCGACTGGTCGTCGCGCCCGTGGTCGTGGGGCAGGGCCGACGGCTCTTTCCCGATGGCGCCACTCCCCTCGGTCTGGGGCTGGTGAGCAGCCGCACGACACCCCAGGGGTTGACCATCCAGGTGTTCCGGACGCGGGGACGGCCCGACTTCGCGGCCTACGCAGGGGTCTCGTCACTGGATTGACCCCGGGACGACGCAGGCGCCGTATCGACGCAGGAGCAGGACGACGGAATGAGTGCCAACAAGCGAACCGTGGAGCGATACCTCGACGGCTTCCGGCGCACGGATCACGCTCAGATCCTGGCTTGTCTCACCAGTGACATCAGGTGGACGGTGTTCGGTGCCTTCGTGCTGGAGGGCAAGGACGCCTACGACGCCGCGATCGAGGGGCCCGGGTTCGCTTGGGTCATTCCCTTGTCACCGGACGACGTCTGGTGAGGGAGGCTCCGGCTGCGTGGAAGCCCGCGGCCGTCCCTACACAAGGCCCTTGAGGAGCTGACGTGCCATCACGACCCGCTGGACCTGATTCGTGCCCTCGTAGATCTGGGTGATTTTCGCGTCGCGCATCATCCGCTCGAGCGGGAAGTCCCGGGTGTAGCCGGCGCCACCGAGCAGCTGCACCGCGTCGGTCGTGACCTTCATGGCCACGTCGGAGGCGTAGCACTTGGCTGCGGCACCGAAGAAGGGCAGGTCCTCGTCGTGGCGCTCGGACTTGGCGGACGCGACGTAGACCATCTGGCGTGCGGCCTCGAGCTCCATCGCCATGTCCGCGAGCATGAACTGGATGCCCTGGAAGTCGGCGATGTGCTTGCCGAACTGCTTGCGCTCCTTGACGTAGGCCAGCGCCTCGTCGAGTGCCCCCTGGGCGATGCCGACCGCCTGGGCGCCGATCGTCACGCGGGTGTGGTCGAGGGTGCGCAGGGCGATCTTCAGGCCCCCGCCCTCCGCCCCGACGATGCGGTCACCGGGGATGCGGCAGTTGTCGAAGTGCAGCTCGCGGGTGGGCGAACCCTTGATGCCGAGCTTGCGCTCCTTCTCGGAGAAGCCGAAACCCTCGTCCGACTTCTCGACGACGAAGGCGGAGATGTTGCCCCCGCGCGGGCCGTCGGGGTCGGTGACCGCCATGACGGTG
Source organism: Janibacter sp. DB-40 (assembly GCF_029510815.1). Lineage (NCBI taxonomy): Bacteria > Bacillati > Actinomycetota > Actinomycetes > Micrococcales > Intrasporangiaceae > Janibacter > Janibacter sp. DB-40. Next base: position 2,336,235 of record NZ_CP120360.1, read on the forward strand.
TAGAGCTCGGACTCACCGGCGTTGGTGATCCACGCCTTCTGCCCGTTGAGGACCCAGTCATCGCCGTCCCTGGTCGCCTTGCAGCGCATGCCCGCGGTGTCGGACCCCGCCTCGCGCTCGGACAGGCCGTAGGAGATGCCCTCGCCCTTGGCGACCCGCGGCATGTAGCGCGCGTTGATCTCGTCGGACCCCCCGAGCATGATCGGCATGGAGCCGAGCTTGTTGACCGCGGGGATGAGCGACGACGAGGCGCAGACGCGGGCGACCTCCTCGATGATGATCGACACCGCCAGCGCGTCGGCTCCGACACCACCGTGCTCCTCCGCGACGTGGGCCGCGTGGAAGTCGGCGTCGACCAGGGCCTTGTTGGCCTCTGCCGGAAAGCGGGACTCCTCGTCGACCGCGGCGGCGAAGGGGGCGATCTTGTCCTCCGCGACCGCCCTCACGGCCTCGCGGATGGCCTCGTGGTCCTCGGAGGTGCGGAACAGGTCGAAATCTGTGTTGGCGCTCACGTCAGGTGATGCTACCCGTGGTGGTGCGTGCGGCGGTCAGGAGTCCGTACCGAAGAGGTCGCGGGTGTAGATCTTGTCGGCGACGTCCTCCAGCGCGGGCGTGCGCCGGTTGGCGATGATGACGTCGCAGACCCGCTTGAACTCCTCGAGGTCGCGCATGACCCGCGAGCCGAAGAAGGTCTCCTCCTCCATCACCGGCTCGTAGACGACCACCTCGACGCCCTTGCCCTTCAGCCGCTTCATGATCCCCTGGATCGAGGAGGCCCGGAAGTTGTCGGAGCCGGACTTCATGATCAGCCGGTGCACCCCGACGACCTGCGGCTCGCGCCGCAGGACGTCCTCGGCGACGAAGTCCTTGCGGGTGCGGTTGGAGTCGACGATCGCCTGCATCAGGTTCTGCGGGACGTCCTGGTAGTTGGCCAGGAGCTGCTTGGTGTCCTTGGGCAGGCAGTAGCCCCCGTACCCGAAGGAGGGGTTGTTGTAGTGCGTGCCGATCCGGGGGTCGTGGCCGACACCGTCGATGATCTGGCGGGTGTTCAGCCCGTTGGTCGCGGCGAAGGTGTCCAGCTCGTTGAAGTAGGCGACGCGCATGGCGAGATAGGTGTTGGCGAAGAGCTTGATCGCCTCGGCCTCGGTCGCGTTCGTCAACAGCACCGGGACCTCGCGGTCCTCCGCGCCCTCGACGAGCAGGTCGGCGAAGCGGCGGGCCCGCTCGCTGACCTCACCGACGACGATGCGGCTGGGGTGGAGGTTGTCCCGCAGGGCCTGCCCCTCACGCAGGAACTCGGGGCTGAAGATCAGGTTGTCGGTACCCAGCTTCTCGCGCAGGGCAGCCGTGAAGCCCACGGGGATCGTCGACTTGACCACCATGACCGCCTCGGGGTTGATCGCCATGACGTCGCTGATGACGCCCTCGACCGAGCTGGTGTTGAAGTAGTTGGTGTCGGCGTCGTAGTCGGTGGGGGTGGCGATGACGACGAAGTCGGCGCCCGCGTAGGCCTTCTCCTTGTCGAGGGTGAAGGTCAGGTCGAGGTCCCGACCCGCGAGGAAGTCGACGATCTGCTCGTCCTCGATCGGGCTCTCCCCGCGGCCCAGCATCTCGACACGTCGGGCATCGATGTCGAAGCCGACGACCTCGTTGTGCTGGGCGAGCAGGACGGCCATCGACAGGCCCACGTACCCGGTGCCCACGACGGCGATCTTCGTTGTCACGTTGCGTTCCCTCACAGAGCTCGACGGTGTCCTGGGGAGGGCTCCCCACGTGGAATTGTGCCGTGTGCGTCACAGAATCCACGACCGGGCGGGCGCGGGCCATTGATTCCCGCGTGCGGTCGGCGTTGGATGGGTGACATGAGCCTCACGCACAGGAACGACACCGAGACGATGCGACGCCTCATTGCCGACCCCGGCACGTGGGTCGTCGTGGGTCTGAGCAACAACGACGACCGCGATGCCCTGCGGGTGGCGCAGTGGCTCAAGAAGGAGATGCACAAGGCGATCATCCCGGTCCATCCCTCCGCGGAGACCGTCGACGGCGACACCGGCTACGCCTCGCTGGCCGACATCCCGGACACCGACATCAAGGTCGTGGACTGCTTCGTCAACTCCGAGCACGTCGGCGAGGTCGTCGACGAGGCCATCGCCCACAAGGAACGCCTCCAGATCGACGCCATCTGGATGCAGCTGGGGGTCGAGGACCCGGCCGCTGCCGACCGCGCCCGGGAGGCCGGCCTGATGGTCGTGATGAACACCTGCCCGAAGATCGAGTGGCGACGCCTGCGTGGCGAGGGCGCGGTGCGCTGACCTAGTCGACCGACCTGCGCCGGCGCAGCCGCTCCCCCTTCGCCCGCGCCTGTGCGGACAGGTCGGCCGCGAAGTCCGCCAGGGACGATCGCAGCCGCGCCGCCTCCCCGCCCTCACCGGCCCCGAGGATCCGGGCGGCCATCAGCCCCGCGTTGCGGGCGCCACCGACGGCCATCGTCGCCACCGGGATCCCCGCGGGCATCTGCACGATCGACAGCAGGGAATCCATGCCGTCGAGGTGCTTCAGCGGCACCGGGACACCCACGACCGGCAAGGTCGTCACCGAGGCGAGCATGCCCGGGAGGTGGGCCGCTCCCCCGGCGCCGGCGATGATGACCCGCAGCCCCCGCGACTCGGCCTGTCGGCCGTACTCGATCATCTCGGTCGGCATCCGGTGCGCGGAGACCACATCGGCCTCGTAGACGATGCCGAGGTCATCGAGCACTTCGGCCGCCGCCTCCATGGTCGGCCAGTCGCTGTCGCTGCCCATGACGAGGGCGACGCGTGGGACCCGGTCCGCGCCGACCTCGGTGCTGCTGCTCCTCGTGTCGCCCATGCTGCTCATTCCTCGATCACTCCCTGGATGTAGTCGGCCGCGTGCCGTGCACGCTCGCGCAGGCCGGTCAGGTCGTCACCGGAGACGTTGACGTGGCCGATCTTGCGCAACGGCCGCACACCCTTGCCGTAGAGGTGCACCTTCAGCTCGGGATCCCTGGCCATGAGGTGCCGGTAGGTCGGGTAGAGGTCGGTGTGCTCCCCGCCGAGCACGTTGCCCATCACCGTCCACGGCGCCCGCGGACGGGGCGAGCCGAGAGGCAGGTCGAGCACCGCACGCAGGTGTTGCTCGAACTGCCCGGTCACGGCACCGTCCATGCTCCAGTGTCCCGAGTTGTGCGGACGCATGGCCAGCTCGTTGACGAGCACGGAGCCGTCGGCGAGCTCGAAGAGCTCGACGGCCATGACGCCGGTGACCTCGAGCGTCGCGGCGATGTCCAGGCCGACGAGGGTCGCAGCCCGGGCGGCCTCCTCGGCCAGGTCCGGGGCGGGGGCGATGACCTCGGTGCAGATGCCGTCCGTCTGGACGGTCTCGACCACCGGCCACGCGGCCGCCTGGCCGGAGGGGCTGCGCGCGAGCAGGACCGCCAGCTCACGGACGAAGGGGACGGCCTCCTCCAGGAGCAACGGCTCACCGCGCTCGGCCGCGGTCGCCAGCCACCCGTCGAGGTCCTCCACGCGATCGGCGACGAGGACCCCCTTCCCGTCGTAGCCACCCCGGGGGGTCTTGGCCACGACCGGCCAGCCCACCTCCGCGGCGAAGGCCGTGACGTCCGCGGCGCTCGAGGCGGCGGTCCACCGCGGGCAGGGCATCCCGGCCGCCGTCAGCGCCTCGCGCATGACGAGCTTGTCCTGGGCGTGGCGCAGGGCCCCGGGTGCGGGGTGGAGGGCGACCCCGTCGTCGACGAGTGCCTGCAGGACCTCCGCGGGCACGTGCTCGTGGTCGAAGGTGACCACGTCGCACTCGCGGGCGAAGGCCCGCACCGCCGCGACGTCGGTGTGCTCGCCGACCGGCGACGAGGGCACGACGAGGGCGGCGCTCGAGCGCGCGTCCTCGACGAGGACGGAGAGGGTCACTCCCAGCTCCGCAGCGGGGCCCGCGCACATGCGGGCGAGCTGGCCGCCGCCGATGATGCCGACGACGGGGAATCCTCCAGGGGCGCGGTGGGGTATCGACACGTGAGCACCCTACGATGCCGCGGTCGCCTCGCGCCGCGTCTACGCTGCGGTGGATGGCCGACTCCACACCGCCGACGGCAGACGCCGACGACGCACCGCGCGATCGGCGGCGGGGACGGCTCACCGGTCTCATCGACACGCTCTGGCACGAGATGGCCAAGTTCGGCGTCGTCGGGGCCCTGGCCTTCGTCATCGACATCGGCGGGATGAACCTGCTGACCAGCACGGTCCTCACGGACAAGGTCACCACGGCCCGGATCATCAGCGGGGTGGTGGCGACCCTCTTCGCGTGGATCGGCAACCGGAGCTGGACCTTCGCGCACCGACGCTCCCGACCGGCCCACCACGAGGTGACGCTCTTCTTCGTCGTCAACGGCGTGGCGCTGGTCATGTCGACGCTGACGCTGGTCATCTCGCACTACGGGCTCGACCTCACGACACGTCTGGCCGACAACACCGCGACGATCCTCGGGATCGGGTTGGGGACCCTCTTCCGCTTCTGGGCCTACCGCCGGGTCGTCTTCATCCACGAACCCCTCGACGTGGGCACCTCGCCGCTGCACCACGAGGAGGAGGACGACGGGGTCGCTCACCCCTGAGCCGGCTCAGCGTCGGCCGGGCCCGGAGAGGAAGACCGTGAAGACCGCGGGCTGGGCCTGCACGAGCTCCAGGCGGCCACCGTTGCGCTCGGCGAGCTGTCGCGCCAGTCCGAGCCCGAGACCGGAGCCGCTCGAGGTCACCGACCGCTCGAAGATGTGGGGCGCGATCGCAGTGGGGACCCCCTCCCCCTCGTCCTGGACCTCGAGGACGACCGATCCGATCGACCCGCGCATGGTGATCGTCACCCGGCCGTCACCGTGGGCCAGGGAGTTCTCGATGAGGCTCTGCAGGATCTGCGCGAGGTCCATCGGGGCGCACCGCACCGCCAGACCGGGCGGTCCGTCCACCCGCATCGTGCGGTGGGCGGCGGTGAAGGCCGGTTGGTACTCGCGCTGCAGGCCCGCGAGCACGGAGTCCAGGGAGATCTCCGGGATCTCCTCGCCCTCCTGCGTCCGCGAGCGCAGGGTGTCGACGACCCCGCTCAGCCGCTCGACCTGGGTCACGGCCACGGCGGCCTCGTCGCGGATGACGTCGAGGTCGTCGGTCTCGGCGATCTCCTCGAGACGCATCAGCAGGGCCGTCAGCGGCGTGCGCAGCTGGTGCGAGGCGTCAGCCGCGAAGTCCCGGTCCAGTGCGCGCTGACGCGCCAGCTCACCGGCCAGACGGGCGATCGCCTGCGTCGTCGCGTCGATGTCGGTCAGGCCGACGTTGGTGCGCGGGAGCGCGCCGCCCCCCTCGCGGATCGTCTCGACCTGGGCGGTGATGAAGGTCAGACCCCGCGCCCGCCGGCCGTCGATGACCCGCAGCACCGCCAGGGCGGCCAGGGCCACCAGACCGGCACCGACCGCCGGTGCGATGACGACCCAGGCCTCGGGATCGAGCCCGAGCACGCTCTGTCCGTCGGCGACGACGACGAGGACGAGCCCGAGCACGAGGGCGGTGACCGCCGCGCCACCGAGGGCCACCGCGAGCAGCAGCCGACGGACCAGCGCGCCGTAGCTCACGAGTCGAAACGGAATCCCACGCCGCGCACCGTCGCGATGTGTGTCGGGTCCGCGACGTCGTCACCGAGCTTGCGACGCAGGACGGAGATGTGCATGTCCAGTGCCTTGGTCGAGCCGTACCACTCGGTCTCCCAGACCTCGCCCATCAGCTGCTCGCGGGTGACGACGCGGCCCCGCTCGCGCACGAGGACGCTGAGCACGGAGAACTCCTTGGCCGTCAGCGGCAGCTCCTCGCCGTGGAACCACACGCGGCGGCTGTCGAGGTCCAGGCGCAGGGGGCCGCTCGGCTCGAGCGCCTCGTCGTTGCGTCGACGCAGCAGCGCGCGCACGCGGGCCATGAGCTCCGCGAGACGGAAGGGCTTGGTGACGTAGTCGTCGGCTCCGGCGTCGAGTCCGACGACGGTGTCGACCTCGTCGGCGCGGGCGGTGAGGATGAGGACGGGGACGTCGGAACCGGTGGCGCGCATCCGTCGGCACACCTCGAGCCCGTCGAGGGTCGGTAGCCCCAGATCGAGGACCAGCAGGTCGGGAGGCGTCCCGAGGGCGACGTCGAGGGCCTCGCGGCCGTCGGCGTGCACGGTCACGTCGTACCCCTCGCGCACGAGAGCACGTGCCAGGGGGTCGGAGATGGCGGTGTCGTCCTCGGCCAGCAGCACTCGGGTCATGGTCGGATCATAGGAACTCATCCTCAGACGTGCGCGGTGACATCGGCGGTGCGCCGCGCTCCCCTGACCCGGACGAGCCGGCTCGGGACGACCTCACCGATGCCACGCAGCGACCGACGGCGCGTCGGGACGGCGGCGAAGCCGCTGAGCGGTTCGAGCAACCGGGTGAGGGCGTCGTCGACGTAGACGCCGCCCGGCGGCGCGACGGAGGTCAGCCGGCTGGCGCGGTTGACCGTCGTGCCGAAGACGTCGCCGAGCCGACGCACGACCGGGCCGTGGGCCATCCCGATCCGTGCCTCCGGGAGGAGGTCGTCCTCGGTCATGGCCTCGACGAGGTCGAGGGCGATGGCGGCCGCGGGAGCGACCTCGAAGGTCTGGAAGAGCACCTCGTCACCCACCGTCTTCACGACTCGCCCGCCGTGGGCGGTGACGATGTCCGTGCACAGGTCCTCGAATCGCTGGACCAGCCGCGCGAGGTCCCGCTCCGTGAGACGGCGCACGACCGAGGTGAAGTTGACCAGGTCGGCGAACCCGATGACCGACATCCGGCCGGCTTCCTCCTCGACGGAGAGCAGCCGCTGGATCGTCGCGGTCAGCTGCCGTCGCCACACGTAGAGCAGGAGGGGCTCGAGGTCGTCGGCGAGGCCGGACAGCCAGGCCGCGGCGACCTCGGAGTCGCCGATGGCCTCCTCCTCGGTCGGCTCGTCGTCACCGTGGCGCTGGCGGGAGACCTCCTCGAGGACCAGCTGCGCCTGCCACGCGGCGAGGCGGTCCATGGTCCGTGCGAGAGCGCGGGTCATCGACAGCGCGAACTCCTCGGGGAACTCGCCCTCCCTGACCAACCGGGCCACCCGCGCGAGCGCCTCAAGGTCGGCCTCGGTGAACATGTCGTCGCCCTCCTGGACGATGGGGAAGCCCATCGCGTGCCAGAACTTGCGGGCGGAGCGCACCGACACCCCGGCGCCGCGGGAGACCTGGCGCCGTCCCATCGACGCGGGCCGGCCGAGCAGGACGCGCTCGAACTCCTCCGGCGCGCGGTCGTCCGGGAGGTCCGACTCGTCGGGGCCGTGCCCGTGGGTTCCTTCGTACGGCACAGCACCTCCGTGGCGGTCGATGGGTCAGTGGGGCGACGCGCCGGGCAGTCGGATGTGCTGCACGTCACCTGCCGCCACGGTATCCGAGCCACGCGCCCCGGTGACACACAGCCGTCCCTCGAGGTCCAGGCCGGTGGTCTCGACCTCCTCCCGGGTGCCGTCGGGGTGGTGCACGACGACGCGGCGCCCGAGGGTGGCGCAGGCGCCGGCATAGGCCGCCCGGACCTGCTCGGCCGAGTCGCCGCCCTCCGTCAGGGCGGCGTGCCGGTGCCGCAGGTGGGTGAGGACCGCTGCCGCGAGCGTGGTCCGGTCGACCTGTGCACCGACGAGGCGAAGGGAGGTGGCCGTCTCCACCGGCAGGTCACCGCGGTCGTGGCCCACGTTGATGCCGATGCCCACGACCACGCGCCCGTCGGGCCGCGACTGGCACAGGATGCCGCAGACCTTCCGGTCCCCGTCGCCCGGGAGGAGGACGTCGTTGGGCCACTTCAGGTGGGCGTCCACCCCTTCGTCCACGAGCGCGGAGCGCACGGCCAGTCCCGTCGCGAGGGGCAGCCACCCCGGGGGCTGCACCGGGGGCACGACCACCGACATGGCCAGGGAGGCCCCGGGCGTGTCCTGCCACGGACGCCCGAGACGCCCCCGGCCGGCCGTCTGGTGCTCGGTGACGACCGGTGACCACAGTGCCCCGCGCTCCGCCGCAGCAGCGTTCGTCGAGCCGACCCGGGGCAGGTGGACGACATCGCCCCACCCCTCCTCGGGCGGGAGCAGGGTGGTCAGTCGTTGGACGTCCATCGGGGTCGGCACACCGGCAAGGTTAGGCTTCGCACCATGTCCCAGAGCACCGAGACCACTGACGCTCACTCCATCGGCGGCACCGATGTCCCCGTCGACATCGACATCCACACGACGGCCGGCAAGCTCGCCGACCTCAAGCGTCGCGTGGCCGAAGTCGCCAACGCCGGGTCGACCCGCGCCGTGGAGAAGCAGCACAACCGCGGCAAGCAGACCGCCCGCGAGCGCATCGCGCTCCTCCTCGACGAGGGCACCTTCGTCGAGATGGACAAGTACGCCCGCCACCGCTCGACCGCCTTCGGCCAGGAGGCCAACCGGCCCTACGGCGACGGCGTCGTCACGGGCTACGGCACGGTCGACGGTCGTCAGGTCGCCGTCTTCGCGCAGGACTTCACCGTCTTCGGCGGGTCCCTCGGTGAGGTCTTCGGCGAGAAGATCACCAAGGTCATGGACTTCGCGATGAAGATCGGCTGCCCGGTGGTCGGCCTCAACGACTCCGGCGGCGCCCGCATCCAGGAGGGCGTGGTCTCCCTGGGTCTCTACGGCGAGATCTTCAAGCGCAACGTGCACGCCTCGGGGGTCATCCCGCAGATCTCTTTGATCATGGGGCCGTGCGCCGGTGGCGCCGTCTACTCCCCCGCCGTCACCGACTTCACCGTCATGGTCGACCAGACCTCGCACATGTTCATCACCGGCCCGGACGTCATCAAGACCGTGACCGGCGAGGACGTGGAGTTCGAGGAGCTCGGTGGTGCGCACACGCACAACAGCAAGTCCGGCGTGGCCCACTACATGGCCTCCGACGAGGACGATGCGATCGACTACGTCAAGGCGCTGCTGAGCTACCTGCCGAGCAACAACCTCGAGGACCCGCCGGTCTTCGGCGAGGAGCTCGACCTCGAGGTGACGGACGAGGACCGGGTGCTCGACACGATCATCCCGGACTCGCCGAACATGCCCTACGACATGAAGCAGGTCATCACCTCGGTCGTCGACGACGGCGACTTCCTCGAGGTGCAGCCGCTGTTCGCGCCCAACATCATCTGCGGCTTCGCCCGGATCGAGGGCCGCTCGGTGGGCGTCGTCGCCAACAACCCGATGCAGTTCGCGGGCACGCTCGACATCGGCGCCTCGGAGAAGGCCGCCCGCTTCGTGCGCACCTGCGACGCCTTCAACGTCCCCGTCCTGACCTTCGTCGACGTCCCGGGCTTCCTGCCGGGCACCGACCAGGAGTGGAACGGCATCATCCGCCGCGGCGCCAAGCTGATCTTCGCCTACGCCGAGGCGACCGTCCCGCTCGTCACGGTCATCACCCGCAAGGCGTACGGCGGCGCCTACGACGTCATGGGCTCCAAGCACCTCGGCGCCGACATCAACCTCGCGTGGCCGACCGCCCAGATCGCCGTCATGGGCGCCCAGGGCGCGGTCAACATCCTCTACCGCAAGCAGCTCGCGGCCGCCGAGGCCGAGGGCCGTGACGTCGAGGAGGCGCGCCAGGAGTTCATCACCGCCTACGAGGACGCCTTGGCCAACCCGTACGTCGCAGCCGAGCGGGGCTACATCGACACGGTCATCACGCCCAGCAACACCCGCATGAACGTCAGCCGGGCGCTGCGCGCACTCAAGACCAAGCGCGAGACGCTGCCGCCCAAGAAGCACGGGAACATTCCGCTGTGATGTCCTCGCAGGCTCAGAACTCACAGCGGCTCCACGCTGTGACCGCGGACGACACCGTGACGGACACCCCGCAGGAGGCACCAACCGCGGACGACACCGTGACGGACACCCCGCAGGAGGCACCAACCGCGGCCCCGCACATCGAGGTCGTCGGCGATGCCTCGCCCGAGCAGGTCGCCGCGCTCGTCGCGGTCCTCTCCGGCGTGGACGGAGGCGAGGACGAGCCCTCCGGTCCGGCCAGCCGCTGGGCCTCGCGCGAGCGGCTCGTCCGCGCGACCCTGCACCCGGGCCCCGGGGCCTGGCGGGCATCCGCCTTCCCCGGCTGACGTCCCACCCTGCCCGGCATGCCGCACGTGCTCTCGGTCAACATCGGCCGTCCGATGCTGCAGCGCATCCCCAGGGGTCGGCCGACCGGCATCGGCAAGCAGCCCGTCGACATCATCCGCGTGAGCGACCCCGGCCCGAAGCGGGTCGTCGACGGTGCGGGCGTCTCGGGTGTCGCCGGGGACCACGTCGGTGACGGCCGACACCACGGGGGCGCGGACCAGGCCGTCTACGCCTTCGCCCGCGAGGAGCTCGACGCGTGGGAACGACAGCTCGGACGCGAGCTGCCCCACGGGATGTTCGGCGAGAACCTGACGACGCTCGGCATCGACGTCGACGCGGCCGAGGTCGGCGACCGGTGGCGCGTCGGGACCGCCGTGCTGGAGGTCCGCGGCCCCCGGGTGCCGTGCGCGACCTTCGGCGAGCGCATGGGCGAACGCGGCTGGGTCAGGCGCTTCGCCGCGCACGGCCGCAGCGGCGCCTATCTGCAGGTCGTCGAGCCCGGCGAGATCCGCCCCGGGGACGCCATCACCGCCACTCCCTCGGGGTCGGGGCTGACCGTGCCGACCTACCTGCGCGCCTGGTTCGGGGACCCCGATGCCGCCCGCACGGCTCTCGACTCCGGCGTCCTCACCGGTGACCGGCGCGCCGAGCTGAAGCGGGTCACCGCCCGACGCTGAGCCGGCCCGGCGAGTCACCTCAGAAGAGCGACAACGGCTCGTCCTGCGCGGGCTCGGCCGTCTGGTCGACGACATCATGCGTCGTGCCGGGCCGGGCACCGGGGACACCCGGACCTGCTGTCGGCGCCGCCCCCTTCGCCCATGCCGCGGCCGCGCTCGTCGCGAGCCGGTCGGCGTGCTCGTTGAGCGCGTGGCCGGTGTGGCCCTTGACCCACTCGAAGGTCACCCGCCGCCCGGCCATCGCCGCGTCGAGGGCCTGCATGAGCTCGACGTTGAGGACGGGCTGGCCGTCCTTCTTGCGCCAGCCCTTGCGCTTCCACCCGGGCATCCACGCGGTGATCGAGTTGATGACGTACTTGCTGTCGCAGATGACGTGCAGGTCCTCGTCGAGGTGGGCCGTCTGCTGCAGCAGGTCCAGGACGGCCATCAGCTCGCCCATGTTGTTCGTCCCGTGAGCCCAGCCGCCGCGGTCCCAGCGGTCCTCGTCGATGTACCAGCCCCAGCCTGCCGGGCCGGGGTTGCCGAGAGCGGATCCGTCGGCGGCGGCGGTGAGGATCATGCGGTCACTCCGTGGGGCGAAGGGGGAACGGCTGCGGTCTTCCTATCAGACGGGGCCGGCGTGATCGTGCACCTGGTTGGATCAGCACCCCGCGAGGGCTGCGTTCGGGCCGCGGGATCGGTACCGTCCGGGGCGTGAGCACCGACACACCCCGTCCCACGACCGACATCGACCGCATCGCCGAGGCACACTTCGACGCCGAGGTCGCCCTCTCCCCCATCGACGCGACCTATCTCGGCGTCCCGGGCCACGACACGGACCTGGACGACCTCTCTCCCGAGGGATTCGCCGCCGCCTCCCGATTGCGTCGGGAGACGCTGGGTGCGCTCGAGGGAGCCACGCCCGTCGACGACGTGGACCGGGCGACGCTGGAGGCGATGCGCGAGCGGCTCGGGCTCGGCGAGGAGATGCACGCGGCCGGCCTGGACCAGAGCGAGATCAACGTGCTCGCCTCCCCCATGCAGGCGGTGCGTGACGTCTTCGACGTCATGCCCACGGCGACGGCCGACGACTGGGCGACGATCGCCACCCGCATGGGCAAGGTCCCGACCGCCCTCGAGCAGTGGACCGAGTCACTCGCCGCGTCGGCCGACGTCGGGCGGATCTCCCCCCTTCGCCAGTACGAGCGGTGCATCGAGCAGTGCACCGACCTGACCGCCCCGGACGGGTACTTCGCCTCCTTCCTCGCGGGCGCGAGCATGGACGGGCAGCCGCTCCCGGAGTCCGTCTCCGCCGACCTGCGTCGCTCGGTCGACGCAGCGGCCGGGGCCTACCGCGACCTCGCCGAGAGACTCAAGCCGTTGCGCGACAGGGCTCCCGAAGCGGACGCCTGTGGCCGTGAGGACTACCAGTTGCACTCGCGCGTATTCCTGGGCGCCCGGATCGACCTCGAGGAGACCTACGCGTGGGGGCAGGAGGAGCTCGCCCGGATCACGGGCGAGATGGCCGCGGTCGCCGAGCGGATCTCGCCCGGTGCGACCATCCGGGAGGCCATCGCGCGCCTGGACGCCGACCCCCGGTACCAGATCCACGGAACCGACGCGCTGCAGGCGTGGATGCAGGAGAAGGCGGACGAGGCCATCGAGCTCCTCTCACCGCACATGGACATCCCCGAGCCGGTCCGCACGATCGAGTGCATGATCGCGCCCACGGAGACCGGTGGCATCTACTACACCGGCCCGAGCGACGACTTCTCCCGTCCCGGCCGGATGTGGTGGTCGGTACCGAAGGGGGTCACCCAGTTCGGCACGTGGCGTGAGCTGACGACCGTCTACCACGAGGGCGTGCCGGGCCACCACCTCCAGGTCGGCCAGACCGTCCACCGGAAGCAGCTGCTCAATCGCTGGCGCCGGCTGGCCGCGTGGACCTCGGGCCACGGCGAGGGCTGGGCCCTGTACGCGGAGTGGCTCATGGCCGAGCTGGGCCACATGGACGACCCCGGCAACCGGATGGGCCTGCTCGACGGTCAGTCGCTCCGGGCGGCGCGGGTGGTCCTGGACATCGGGGTGCACTGCGGGTTCGAGGCGCCCGCCGAGGTCGGGGGCGGCGCCTGGACCTACGACAAGGCGTGGACCTTCCTCAGCGCCCACGCCAACATGGACGAGAGCTTCCTGCGCTTCGAGCTGGACCGATACCTCGGGTGGCCCGGGCAGGCCCCGAGCTACAAGATCGGTGAGCGGCTCTGGCTGCAGCTGCGCGACGAGACCGCCCGCCGGGAAGGCGAGGCCTTCGACCTCAAGGCCTTCCACCGCCGGGCCCTCGACATCGGCGGTGTCGGCCTGGACACTCTGCGCACGGCCGTGCTCGGCTGAGCGTCCTGCCCTGTGACCGATCCCCTACTCTTCCCTCATGGGGAGCATTCGGGGGTCCGTTGTCGTCGTCGCGTCGCTGACGCTCGTTGCAGGGTGCTCGCTCGGCGGTGAGAGCGAGGGGCCGACAACGGTGACCGTCACGAGCTCCACGCCGCCAACCCACACCGAGACGACCACCGAGACGCCCACCGCACCCGCATCCGCCACGTCGTCGAGCGCGAGCCCGGCCCCCACGACGACCTCGTCGGCAGCGAGCGCCGGTCTGCCGACGGGCGTCGGCCCCTACGCCGACGGCTTCGTCCGGGCCTGGGGTATCGGTGACAGGGACGCTGCGTCGGCCTACGCGAGCGCTACCGCCGTAAGCAGCCTCTTCGCCTACGACGGTCGCGGCGGCAGCTCGTGGACGCGTGCGACCTCCGTCGACCAGGGCAGCCGGACCCAGGTGAAGTACACCGACGGCACCGGCCAGGCCCTGTACGTCCTCGTCGACACCGCAGCGGCACAGCAGGGATCGCAGGGTGCTGTCGTCGGCGCCAACGCCGAGTGGGAGGTCGACGACTCCGTCCCCATGCCTGGTGACTGGGGCATCGACCCCCCTGCCACGGGGCTCCCCTCCACCGTCACCGAGTACGCGGATGCCTTCGTCCGGGCATGGGGCGTCGATGCCCTGAGCGTGGACGACTACGCGAGCGATGACGTCGTCGCCACGCTCTACACCGACTACGGCAGCGGCGGCAGCAACTGGTCGCGCTCGTCGAGCACCGCTTCCACGGTGACCTACAGCAACACCGACGGGAGCACGCTCGTCCTGACCCTTGATCCGACGACGGTCTCCGCGGGCGAGGGCGAGGGCATCACCGGAGCAACCTTCTCCTGACGACGAAGGGGGCGGCGCAGGACCTCCTGCACCACCCCCTCGCCCAAGTCACCTCAGAGGCGCCAGCAGCTGTTGGCCGTCTTCCAGCCGGCGAAGCGCTTCTCGAAGAAGTGCATCGACTTCTCGACGTGTGGGACCATCCCGCCCACGTGGGTCGGGGTCGCACCCGGGTTGAACGTCACCCGCGTGCCCCGGTCGCACCAGTCGCTGCCCAGCTGCTTGCCGACCTCGAAGGGGATGACCTCGTCACCCCACGCGTGGTTGATCACGACGGGAGCGTTCGGCTTCATCGTGCCGATCCGCTGCTCGGTGACCGCTGTAGCGAAGGTGTCGCCGGCCAGCAGGTCGGTCAGGTTCTCGCCACTCTCGGTGTACTGGCCGGTGTCCTTGAAGGCGTGCTCGAAGAGGTCGAAGACGCAGTCGCCCTCGACGGCCGCGGCCACCTCCTCACCGGCCTCGTTGAGGTAGGGCGCAGGGTCGATGTGCTCGGCCTGGGCCACGCCGAGGAGGGCGAACAGCGCGAAGGCGTTGTACGCACCGGAGTCGATGTTGGCACCAACCGTGGCCAGGTCGGCCGGTGGGGCGCCGATGGCCGACCCCTTGATGGCCAGCTCCGGGGCGTACGACGAGGCCAGCTCGGCGGCCGCAGCCGCCGCGCCACCACCCTGCGAGTACCCCATGAGGCCGACGGGGTTGTCCGCGTCCACGTCGTCACCCTGCAGCGCCTGGGCGGCCCGGGCCATGTCGAGCGCGGCGTGGCCCTGGGCGGCACGCGCCATGTAGGTGTGCGTCCCCGGGGTCCCGAGGCCTTGGTAGTCGGTCATGGCCACGGCGTACCCGCGACCGACCGTGCGAGCGATACCGATCCCCTCGTACTCGACGAGCTCCTCCATCTGCCGGGAGGGGGCACAGCGGTCGGCGATGCCCTGCGTCCCCGGCGTGTAGGAGATCAGCGGTCGCTGCGAGGCGCCCACGTAGTCGTTCCTCGGGACGAAGACGGTGCCCGTCACGGCGATCGGAGCGCCGTCGGCGTCGGTCGAGGAGTACATCACGCGGGTCGCGGTGACCACGCTCGAGGACAGACCCAGGGGGTCGAGCAGGAAGGGCGCGGGCTCCGTGCGGATGACCGTGCCGGGTGTACTCGGGATCTGCGCCGGCGGCTCGTAGAAGTCGGGGCGCTCCGGCTCGGGCGTGTCTGTCAGGGTGGCTGCGCCGGCGGTACCGGGGATGTCTCCCGGACCGGCCTGGGCGGTACCGGCGAGCGGTACGGCGATGGCGATCGCGAGCGCGGCCGCTGCGGCGGAGCGCTTGGAGAAGGAACTCATGTGGGTCCTGTCTGTGTGGCGGGAACGAGATCCCCCGACCGGGCAGGGATTGTCCCCGGACACAGGCGACCTCTTCATCACTGTGTGAGCACAAGTTACCGGTGGGTCATCACCGCGGCAACAGATAGCAGACTGTGCCCATGACCTCGCTCGTCCTCGCGTCCGCCTCCCCCGCCCGCCTCGGTCTGCTGCGCGCCAGTGGCATCGAGCCCGAGGTCGTCGTCAGCGACGTCGACGAGGACGCCGTCGAGGCCGAGGCCCGGCGACTGGATCCCGACCTCTCCCCCGCTGCGCTCGCCCAGGTCCTTGCGGAGGCGAAGGGGACGGCTGTCCGGGACCACCTGGCCGACGACCGCCGGCTCGTCCTCGCCTGCGACTCGGTGCTCGAGATCGAGGGGGCCGTCCACGGCAAGCCCGGCACGGTCGAGGTCGCCCGGCGTCGATGGCAGGACCTGCGCGGCCGGACCGGCGTCCTGCACACCGGGCACTGGCTCGTCGAGCCGGTCGTCGACCGGACCGCCGGTGGGACGGCGAGCGCGACGGTCCACTTCGCCGACGTCACCGACGAGGAGCTCGAGGGGTACCTCGCCACCGGCGAGCCGCTCCACGTCGCCGGCGGCTTCACGCTCGACGGGCTCGGGGCCCCCTTCGTCGAGTCGATCGAGGGGCACCCGAGCACCGTTGTCGGGCTGTGCCTGCCGCTGCTGCGGCAGCTGCTGGGCGACCTCGAGGTGCCGTGGTGGGACGTCGCCTCCGCCTGACACGGACGAAGGGTGGTGGTGACCGCTGCGGCCACCACCACCCTTCGGGGTCGGCGGAGGATCAGGACACGGGAGTCGCCGTCGCGGCCTGCGCGTCGACGATGCCCTTGCCGTACATGAGGCTGAACCCACCGCGGGTCCCGAGCAGGGGGTGGCGCGCGGTGGTGAGGATGGCGTCCTCGACACCGGCCATGGACCGGCCCTGGCCGTAGAGCAGGGCCGCGACACCGGCGACGTGCGGAGTCGCCATCGAGGTACCCGCGTAGGCGTCGTAGTCCGCGCCGCCGCACTCCGCGGTCCCGGTGCCACGCGGGACGGTGGAGATGATGTCGTCCTCGCAGGGGCCACCGAGGGGGCTGCCGGCGCCGCCCGGCGCGGCCACGGCCTTCCCGCTCAGCTTGATCGGCAGCTCGGAGAAGTAGGACTTCAGCTCATTGCGATCGGTTGCGCCGACGCAGATCGAGTCGCTGTTGAAGGCCGGGTCGTTGCACAGCAGGGTCGAGGAGTTGCCGGCCGCCGCGACCGTCAGCGCCCCCTGACCGCGGGCGTACTCGATGGCGCCGATGGTCGTCGTGTCCAGGCCCAGCGCGCCGATCAGCTGCAGGCCGGGCAGGCTGCCGAGGCTGAGGTTGATGACGTCCGCACCGTTGTCGGCCGCCCAGCGGATGCCCTCGGCGATGTCGGCATTCGTGCCCGCGCCGTCCTCTAGCACCTTGATCGGCATGATCTTCGCGTCCGGGGCGACGCCCGCGACGCCGATCCCGTTGTCGGCGACGCCCGCGACCGTGCCGGCGACGTGGGTGCCGTGGGAGTCCGTCTCCTGGCCGACCCCGTCGACGCCCTTCCACCCGCCGTCCCCGCAGGAGCCCTCGTGGCCCTCCTCGCAGACGAAGGTCGCGCCCGCCACGAGCTGGCCGGCCAGGTCCGGGTGACCGAGGTCGACGCCGGTGTCGACGACCGCGACGGTCGCACCGTCACCGGTCGTCTCGGCCCACGACTCCTCGGCGTTGATCTGGTCCAGACCCCACAGGTCTGGACGAAGGGGGTCGCTGGTCGCCGCTCCGGCGCCACCGGCGGTGGCCACGAGACCGACCGCACAAGCGGCTGCCGCCAGGGGGGCAGTCCATCGAATGCTGCGCTGCATGGTGGAAATCCTCCGTCAGGGAACCCGGCGGAGAGGACCTCCGCCGATGACTACCAGAAGGTAACAACGCGGCGGGGATCGTGCAGCGCGAGGAGCGCGAGGCTCGTCACACCGGCGGGATGTCCCGCCGACGGGTGGAGAAGGTCCGCTCGCGACCGCGCGCGTGGCGCAGGCGGGTGAGCAGCTCGTTACGCAGCCCCTCCGGCTCAATCACCTGGTCGAGCACGAGGTCGGCCGCAAGGCGCTCGAGGTCGACGTCCTCCTCGTACTCGGCGCGGGCCTTCGCGATGAACTCGTCGCGGGCGGCCGCGCCGTGCTCGGCCTCGACCTGGGCGATCTTGTTGGCGTAGACGGCGTTGACCGCAGCCTCGGGGCCCATGACCGCGATGCGGGCGGTCGGTAGGGCGATCGTCGCGTCGGGCGCGAAGCCGGGCCCGCCCATGGCGTAGAGACCGGCGCCGTAGGCCTTGCGGATGACGACGCAGAACTGCGGCACGGTCGCCGAGGAGACGGCCGAGACCATCTTCGCGCCGTGGCGGATGATGCCGCCGCGCTCGACCTCGGAGCCGATCATGAAGCCGGGGACGTCGGCCAGGTAGATCAGCGGGATCGAGTAGGCGTCGCACAGCCAGATGAAGCGTGAGGCCTTGTCGGCGCTGTCGGTGAAGAGCACGCCGCCCTTGGCCATCGAGTTGTTGGCGACGATGCCGACGGTCTCCCCCGCCATGCGGCCCAGGCCGACGACGAGCTCGGGGGCGAAGAGGGACTTGACCTCGAAGAAGGAGTCGTCGTCGACGAGGCCGTCGATGACGTCGTGGACGTCGAAGGGCTGCGACTCGCGCTCGGGGATGGTCTCGTGCGTCAGCTGTGCCGCCGGTGGCTCCGGCGCGTACGACGGGAGCTCGCTGTGCCAGTTGAGCGGCAGGTAGCTCAGCCAGATCCGGGCCGTCTCGATGGCCTCGGCGTCGTCGGCGACGAGGACGTCACCGACGCCGCTGACGGTGCAATGCATCCGGGCGCCGCCCATGTCCTCCAGCGAGACCTTTTCCCCCACGACCATCTCGGCCATGCGGGGGCTGCCGAGGTACATCGACGCATTGCCCTCGACCATGATCACCAGGTCGGTGAAGGAGGGGATGTACGCGCCGCCGGCCGCGCTGGGGCCGAAGAGGCAGCAGACCTGCGGCACCTTGCCGGAGAGTGCCACCTGGTTGTGGAAGATGTGCCCGGCG
The DNA here is from genome assembly GCF_029510815.1 of Janibacter sp. DB-40. Classification (NCBI taxonomy): domain Bacteria; kingdom Bacillati; phylum Actinomycetota; class Actinomycetes; order Micrococcales; family Intrasporangiaceae; genus Janibacter; species Janibacter sp. DB-40. The sequence continues at coordinate 2,354,832 of NZ_CP120360.1, forward strand.
CCGCGGCGCCCGGGGAACATCTCGACCTGGTCGGTGATGCGGGCACCGGCCGAGTCGACGAGCCAGAAGACGGGCAGCTCCTCGCGCAGCGCCATCTCGGTGGCGCGCACGATCTTCTCGACCGTACGGGCGCCCCACGAGCCGGCCTTGACGGTCGGGTCGTTCGCGATGACGATCACCGGCCGCTCGTCGACGAGACCGCGTCCGGTGACGACGCCGTCGGCGGGCAGGCCCTGGGCGAGGGCGTTCGCGTAGCGGCCGTCCTCGACGAAGGACCCCTCGTCGACGAGCAGCGCGATGCGGTCGCGGACGTAGAGCTTGTTCTGCGACTCGAGCTTGGCTGCGGCCTTCTCAGAGGGACGCTCCGAGGCCTCGTGGGCCTCGGCGATGCGGCGGCGGACGTCCTCGACCTTGGGGTCGAGCGGGTACGGGGTGGACATGTCGCTCCCTTCGCTCAGGCCGGGAGGCCGAGGTGGCGGGCGATGACCATGCGCTGGACCTCGGAGGTGCCCTCGCCGATCTCCAGGATCTTGGCGTCGCGGTAGAACCGCGCCACGGGGTACTCCTCCATGAAGCCGTTGCCGCCGAAGATCTGGGTGGCGATGCGGGTGGCGCTCACCGCGGCCTCGGAGGTGTAGAGCTTCGCGATGGAGGCGGCCTTCGCGACCTCCTTGGTCGAGCGCAGGCCGCGGTCGGCCCGGTCCTTCAGCCACGCGGCCTTGTAGGTGAGCACGCGGGAGGTCTCGGCCATGACGGCCAGGTCGGACACCTGGAAGGAGACGCCTTGGTTGGCTCCGATCGGGCGGCCGAAGGAGGTGCGGGTGCCCGCGTACTCCGTGGACAGCTCGAGCATCCGCTGGGTCAGGCCCGTCGCGAGGGCGGAGATGGCGATCCGGCCGTCGTCGAGGGTCTTGAGGAACTGGCGGAAGCCCTTGCCCTCCTCGCCGACGAGGTTGCCGACGGGTACGCGGCAATCGGAGAAGCTCAGGCCGTGCGTGTCGGAGATGTGCCAGCCGAGCTTGTCGTAGGGCTCCTCGACGGTGAAGCCGGGGGTGCCGCTCGGGACGATGATCGCCGAGATCTGCGCGCGGCCGTCCTCGCTCGTCCCGGTCCGGGCGGTCACGGTGACGAGGGAGGTGATGTCGGTGCCGGAGTTGGTGATGAAGGACTTGGCGCCGTTGATGACCCACTCGTCACCGTCGCGCTTGGCGGTCGTCCGGGTGCCACCCGCGTCGGAGCCGGCGTCGGGCTCGGTCAGGCCGAAGCCGGCGAGCGTGCGACCGGCGACGAGGTCCGGCACCCACTCGTCCCGCTGGTCGTCGTTGCCGAAGGACAGGATCGGGTTGATCCCCAGGCCCACCCCAGCGGAGAGGGTGATGCCGATGGACTGGTCGACGCGGCCCAGCTCCTCGATCGCCACGCACAGGGCCGTGAAGTCGGACTGGACGACGCCGTCGACCGTCTCCGCGGAGCCGCCCCAGCGCTCGGGGACGACGAGGCCGAAGAAGCCCATCTCGCCCATCTTCCGCACGACCTCCAGCGGGAGGTGGTGGTCCTTGTCCCACTGCGCGACGTGCGGCTCGACCTCGCCCTCGGCGAAGTCGCGCACTGCGGCGCGGAAGTCCTCGTGGTCCTGCGAGAGCTCGAACATGCCCGACCTTTCCCGGCGCCCCGACATCCTCGCCGGCGTCGCCACTGCTTGACGTTGACGTCAACGTAAAGCATGCTACGGCTCATGACAAGTCCGACGAAGGGGGCAGGGCGTCGGGGGACGAGCGGGTCCCCCGACGGGAGCGACGCCGTCGACCCTGCGGACCGGACGTGGACCATCCGGGAGATCGCCGATGAGTTCGGCATCACCACCCGCACGGTGCGCCACTACGAGGACATCGGCCTGCTCTCCCCCGAGCGCGTTGGCACGACGCGCATCTTCCACCGCCGTGAGCGCACCCGGCTGTCGCTGATCATGCGCGGGCGGCGACTCGGCTTCCCGCTCGACGAGATCGCCACCATCGTCAACCTCTACGACGTCCCGCGCGGCAAGCGGAGCCAGCTGGAGTACGTCCTGGGGCAGATCGACGAGCGCCGGGAGGACCTCGAGCAGCGACGGCGTGACATCGAGTACGCGCTGACCGAGCTGGGCACCTTCGAGCAGCGCTGCCGCGACGAGCTCGACGCCCTCTGACGGAGGCGCACCGTGGTCACGCGCGGGTACGTCACCGGCGGGCGGCTTTCGCCTGCTTCTTGAGCATCTTTGTCTGCACCCGGCGCCCTTGGGCTGTCACCATCGGCACCACAGCCAGGCCGACCCGCGGGAAGACATCGCCGACGCGCGACACAACCCCACGCCAGCCCGGGATCGCGGTGACCAGGCGCGGCCTGTCCAGGACATCGCCCACGACCTCGACGACCTCCTCGGGCCGGAGCAGCTTGCCGGAGAAGGACAGCGCCGACCCCGGGTCGTCGAGCTTGTCGTGCAGCATCGGGGTCCAGATGCCATCAGGACAGATGCAGCTGATGTCGATGTCCTCGACCCCGGCGGAGCGCAGGTCGGCGATCGTGCTCAGGCTGAAGCCCATGACCGCATGCTTGGACGCGGCATAGACCGTCTCCCCGGGCACCGCCGTGATGCCGGCGAGCGAGGCGATGTTGACGATGTGGCCACCACCGGCGCCCTTCATGGCGTGGATCGCGGCGACCGTACCGTTGATCGTCCCGAGCGCGTTGACCTCGAGCATCAGCCGACGGGTGGCGTCGTCCTGCTCCCAGGCCGGACCGGTGAGCAGGACACCGGCGTTGTTGACCCACACGTCCAGGCCAGCGGCGATCTCGACGATGCGGTCACGGGCCGCGACCACCTGCGTCTCGTCGCGCACGTCCACAGCCATGGCAGTGGCCGACTCCCCCAGGGCGGCGGCAGCCCCCTTCGCCGCCGTCTCGTCGACATCGGTGACGAGCACCCGGTACCCGCGCTCGACGAGCAGTCCGGCGATCTGGCGACCGAGACCGCGACCGGCGCCGGTGACGACCGCTCCCCCGCAAGGGCTCATCGCCGACCCGCAACGATCCGGCCGTAGTCGATCCCGCCGTGGTGGTAGGTCGGCACGATCGGCCAGAAGCGCTTCCACGGGGCCAGCTCGCTCGAGGGCAGGATCTGCAGCCAGCGCGGGTCCTTCGTGGACGGGTCCGCGAGCGTCTTCTCCTTGACCATCGAGTCGTACTGGTCGAGCGAGTCCTCGAGGGTGTTGCCGTTGGGGCAGATCTCGCGTCCGTACTGCTTGTGGTAGATCTTCACCCCCGGGATCTTCGACTGCTCGGGCTGCCAGTTGTCCAGGGCGATGCCGTTCTCCGACGAGACCCACACGCCGTCGGGGGTGTTGACGACGAGCGAGTGGTTGCCGTCGGTGTGGCCGGGAGTCCACAGCAGCGCGATGCCGGGTCCGAGCTCGATGTCGCCCTCGAAGGTGGCGAACTTGTCCATGTCGACGCCCTCGAGGCTGCCCTCGACGTACCAGGCCCACTGCATCGGGTGCAGCGACTGGAGGGTGGCCAGCTCGCGGGTGTTCACGAGCATCTTCGCGTCGCCGAAGATCGGCTGCCGCGGAGCGCTCTCGCCGGGGATGATCGCGGACGAGCCGAGGATCATCCGCGGATCCTGCACGTGCAGGTGGTCGAAGGCGCAGAAGTCGATGTCGTCCGCGGTCAGGCCCAGGGTGGCGAGGACGTCGTCGGGCTCGTTGTAGTAGTTGACGATGAACTTCTCGGCGCGGTTGGCGCCCGGGATCTTGTTGGTCAGCTTCTGCAGCTTGCTGAAGAAGGGCGCCTGGGCCGAGCCCTCGGGCACGGTCGGCTCGAAGGCCAGGGTGCGCGGACGGCCGTCCCAGTCGTCGTACTGCACGACGACCATGCGGTTGATGATCGGGATGAGCGGCATGTGGGGCGCCGCGACAGCCGTGTTGAAGCCGTACTTCACGGGATACGGAGCGGAGGCGATGTCGACGGACTTGACCGCGGTGACCTGCCCCTGGCTCTTGAAGCGCGCCTTGTACTTCTCGGCTGCCTCGCGCACCGCCCGGAGCCGGTCGCCGCGCGGCCACACCTCGTGGACACCGTCGAACTCCGGGATCGAGCGGGCGCCGATCGCGGCGAGCTCGGCCTCCAGCGACTGGTCCTGCGGCTGGGTCGTCATGGTGTGGTCCTCCTGTGGTGCGGGCACGGTTGCCACCACTGTCTACGAAGTGACTCCCCAGTACTTGACTCAGCGCGACAGGTTGTCGACATCGGGGTGGGCTCCGTCACGTCGCAACCGGCGCGCGCTGACGCCGTACCACCGGCGCACCGCCCGGGTGAGCGCGCTCTGCTCGCTGAAGCCCAGCAGTGGTGCCACTCGGGCGAAGGGCATAGTGGTCCCCGCGATGTAGCGCGCGGCCGCGACCCGACGCACGTCGTCGAGGACGAGCCCGAAGCTCGTCCCCTCCCCGGCCAGTCGCCGCTGCAGGGTCCTCGGGTGCACCGCCAGCAGGCGGGCCACCTGCGTGAGCGAAGCAGGGACTGTCCCCAGCCTTTCGGTGAGGGCTCCGCGAACCTGCACCGCAGCGAGGCCTTCGGGGTTGGTGTGGTTGGCCGCGAGGTGGGCAAGCGCGACGGTGCGGATGGCCTCGTCGGCGTTGGCGAAACGAGCATCGAGAACCTGCTGGTCCAGGCGGAGCGCGGCCACCGGCGCATGGAATCGTGTTGTCACGCCGAAGACCCCGGTGTACCGCTGGATCGACGAGAGGGGCGCGTGCGGCAGCTCCACCGACCTCAGGCCCTCGATCCCACCGAGCATTGCGGCTGAGATCCGCAGGAGCAGCGCAACCCCCAGCTCCATCGCCTGGGGCGAGTAGGGCGACTCCCGCAGGTCCTTGCGGTAGGTCACGGCAACGACCCCGGTAGCGCCCTGCGGGTCGTCCTCGACCCCGATGCGCAGCGCCGGGCTGTGCACGAACATGAAGCGGGTGACGCACTCCAGCGCCTCGGCCACGGTCGATGAGGACTCGATCGCCACGGCGAGCGGTCCGAGGATGCCCAGGCCCTGTCGCTCGGCCAGGCGCAGGCCGAAATCGGGACAGCCGAGCTCATCGGCGGCCGCATCGAGCATCAGGTCGTGGGCGGTGATCGAGATCAGACCGTCGTCGCCCTCGAGGACGGATGGCGGGATGCGGAAGCGCCGGAACAGGTCCACGGGGTCGCCACCCTGCTCCTCGACCAGCGACCCGAACCCGCGCAGGCTGGCGGCACGGATCAGCGCCGTGTTGCCGGTGACGCCTGTCGTGGCAGGGTGCATGGCGTCAGTCTGCCCCTTGGCGCAGGAGCGAGGGCCGCAGTCCTGACCTAGGATCATCGCGACACCGGTTGACATTTGCTAAAGCAAACATCTATGTTTGCATTAGCAAACGCCGCACCGTCCTCAGGGGAAAGACACGATGCACACCTCCACCGCTCCCGTCCGAGCGCTCCTGGGCGCTGGCCTGGCCGGCGTCGTCGCGTTCACCGGCGCCGTGACCACAGCGACCACGGCCACGGCCGACACGCAGACCGGGACCACCGCCACGAGCGCCACCGAGAAGCCGGGTGAGCTGCTGCTCATGCTCGACGCGTCCGGGTCGATGAAGGAGTCCGACCCTGCCGGCGGGACCAAGATGCAGGCAGCGAAGAAGGCCCTCACCGGCGTCGTCGACTCCCTCCCCAGCGATGCCCACGTCGGGCTGCGCGTCTACGGAGCCACCGAGCCCGGCGGCAAACCCACCAAGGCCGCCTGCAACGACACCCAGCTCGCCGTCCCGATCGGCCCCCTGGACAAGCCCGCCCTGACGAAGGCGATCAAGGGATTCGAGGCCAAGGGCGAGACCCCCATCGCCCACTCCCTGACCAAGGCCATGGACGACCTCGGCGACACCGGCAAGCGCAACATCGTCCTCGTCTCCGACGGCGAAGAGTCCTGCGTGCCAGACCCCTGCCCCGTCGTGAAAGACCTCGTCCAGGACGGCGTCGACCTGCGCATCGACACCGTCGGCTTCGGCGTCAAGGACCCCGCCCGCAAGCAACTCCAGTGCATCGCCGAGACCGGCGGCGGCACCTACTACGACGCCGCCAACGCCGACGAGCTCGCCACCAGCCTCAACAAGATCTCCACCCGCGCCGTGCGCGACTTCGCCTTCACCGGCCAACCCGTCACCGGCACCGACCTCGCCGAGGGCCAGCAGCCCCCCGCTGACCTGCCCACGCTTACGCCGGGGCTGTGGCGCGACGAGCTGACCGCCAACGCGGACTCCTGGCGCGCCTACACCGTCGAGCGCACCCAGAAGAACTCCACCCTCCATGTCTCCGCCACCACGAAACCGAGCACGTACGACCACGAGGGGGGCCACGAAGACCTGAGCGGAGTCGAGGAACTCACCCTGAAGATCCTCGCCCCTGACGGGACGGAGTGTGTCCGAACCTACGACAACGCGGGCGAGAACAGCCAGAAGCTGAGCCCCATCGCCACCGTGACAGGGCGGCTGCTGGGGCAGACGCTCGAGAATGACGAGCGATACGCGTCGTGCCGAGCCGAGGGAGCCTTCACCGTCCTCGTCAACCGCAGAGGCCCGACGAGGACGACGCCCGCCGAGATCCAGGTCATCGAGGAACCACGCGTGACCAACCTGGACGAGCTGCCGGAAGCCGTCGAGGAGCACCCGGAGGAGGTCGAGCTGACGACGGGGAAGGAGCAGCCGGTCACCGGAGGGCTCTCCTTCTCCGACGCCCCCGAGATCACCGAGGGAACGTGGGTCGACACCCTCGTCCCCGGCGAGACCCTGCTCTACCGGGTCAAGGTCGAGGACGGCCAGATCGCCCGCTTCACCGCCAACGGTCCCACCGGCGGATTCCGGTTCCCCGAGGACTCGGGCAATCTCTGGGTTGACGGCAGCGCGTTCGGCCCGGACCGTCAGCAGGTTGGCGACAGCATCTGGATCGCGGGCCATTTCAGCGATACCTACGGCAACAACCCGAAGTCGGTGACGACCGCTCCCGTCCGGTACAAGAACCGGTACTCGTCGGCCGACGACATCGGTGCGTCGAGCATGAGCGGCTGGTACTACTACGCCGTCGGCATCGGCAAGGGCGACCTCGGGCAGGACCTCGCCGGCCAGCCGATCAAGATCGCCTTCACCGTCGACATCGAGGGCAAGCCCTCCAACGCCGTCGAGTACGCCACCGAGGAGGACTGGGACGCCGCCGCCACCGGTGAGAAGAACGACGCCTCCGGTGACACGGAGGGCGACTCCGGCACGAGCGACGACACCGCCGCAACCGGGAGCGAGGGCGAAGGGGACTCCCCCCTTCCGTGGATCGGTGGCGGCCTGCTCGCCGCGATCGTCCTCGGCGCCGGCGCCTGGTTCGGGATCCGTCGCCTGGGCAAGGAAGGCAACTGATGAGGACCACCGCCATCACCCGTGCCCTGCTCGGTGCCGGCCTGGCCGGAGCGCTGGCCCTGACCAGCGTCGGCACCTCGAGCGCCAGCCCGAGCACCACGACCCACGCGTCCGCACCAGCGGACCAGACCGCCGAGGAGCCGGGCGAGCTGCTGCTGATGCTCGACGCCTCCGGATCGATGAAGGAGCCCGACCCCGCCGGCGGGACCAAGATGGAGGCGGCGAAGAAGGCCCTGACCGGCGTGGTCGACTCCCTCCCTGCCGACACCCACGTCGGCCTGCGCGTCTACGGCGCCACCGAGCCCGGCGGCAAGCCCACCAAGGCCGCCTGCAACGACACCCAGCTCGCCGTCCCGATCGGCCCCCTGGACAAGCCCGCCCTCACGGACGCGATCAAGGGGTTCCGGGCCAAGGGCGAGACCCCCATCGCCCACTCCCTCACCAAGGCCATGGACGACCTCGGCGACACCGGCAAGCGCAACATCATCCTCGTCTCCGACGGCGAGGAGTCCTGCGTGCCCGACCCCTGCCCCGTCGTAAAGGACCTCGTCCAGGACGGCGTCGACCTGCGCATCGACACCGTCGGCTTCGGCGTCGAGGACACCGCCCGTGAGCAGCTGCAGTGCATCGCCGAGACCGGCGGCGGCACCTACTACGACGCCGCCGACGCCGACGAGCTCGCCACCAGCCTGAACAAGATCTCCACCCGCGCCGTGCGCGACTTCGGCTTCACCGGTCAGCCCGTCACCGGCATCGACCTCGCCGAGAACGAACAGGCCCCCGCCGACCTGCCCACCCTCACCCCGGGCCTGTGGACCGACGAGCTGACCGCCAGTGAGGACTCCTGGCGCGCCTACTCCATCGAGCGCACCCAGAAGCAGTCCACCCTCCATGTCTCCGTCACCACGAAACCGAAGACGTACTACAACCGCGAGGAGGACGACGCCGACCTCGAGAACCTCTACCTGACGATCCTCGCCCCCGACGGCACGGAGTGTGCTGACGCGTTCGGAGTCGTCGGAGACTTCCACGGGTTCAAGCGGCTCGTCACCGTCACCGGACGCGTGCTCGGCCAGTCTCCTGAGGAGGAACCCGCCAGCGAGTCCTGCCGGGCGATGGGCACCTTCACCGCCTTGGTCCACCGAGAGGGAGCGCAGCAGACCACACCGGCGGAGATCCAGGTCATCGAGGAGCCTCGGGTCACGAACCTGGACGAGCTGCCGGACGCCGCCGGCGACCTGCCGGAAGCGAAGGACCTGACGGCGGGTGACGCGCAGCCGATCGCCGGTGGTCTCTCCTTCTCCGACGCCCCCGAGATCACCGAAGGCACCTGGGTCGACACCCTCGTCCCGGGCGAGACCCTCGTCTACCGGGTCAAGGTCGACTACGGCCAGACCGCCCGCTTCACCACCCACGGGCCCACCGGCGGATTCCGCTTCCCTGCGGACGTCGCCCGCGTCAACTATCTGCTCATCGATGGGGAAGCCTTCTCCCCGGACCGGCAGAAGGTGGACGAGAGTGTGCGCGCTCCGGGTCAATTCAATCCTGCGTACTCGTCCCCTGGGTCGGTGCGAACCGCGAACGTCCGGTACAAGAACCGCTACGCGGACACCCCGGCACTCGACGCCACCCCCGCGGCCAGCATGAGCGGGTGGTACTACTACGCGCTCGGGGTCAGCACCAAGGAGGTCGGCGAGGACCTGGCGGGTCAGCCGATCAAGGTCGCCTTCACCGTCGACGTCGAGGGTGAGCCCACCGACGCCGTCGAGTACGCCAACGGCAAGGGGGGCGAGACCACGGCCACGGGCGAGGACGGCAGCGGCGACACCGGTGCGACCGCGAGCACGAGTGAGGACGAAGGGGGCTCCCCCCTGCCGTGGATCGGTGGAGGCGTGCTCGCCGCGATCATCCTCGGCGCCGGCGCAGGGTTCGGCTTGCGCCGCAAGGATGCCGGCGCTCAGGAGTCCGCGCGCTCCCAGGAGTAGCGACCGTCGTCGGCTTGCTGGCAGATGACGTCGACCCCGTCCGAGGTCGTCTCACGCAGGCCCACGTCGCTGAACTCGCACGGCTGCCCGACGCTGCTGACCACGGTGCCCACCTCGACGGAACCGGTCGTCGACGTCGGCGACGACTCGGACGGATCCGTGGGTGACGAGGAGCTGCTGCTCGGGCTCGGACCATCCGTGCTCGACGAGCTCGACGCGGGCGGGCTGGTCGCGGTGTCGCCGCCCCCCGGGTCACTGTCGGACAGGGACGTCCAGGCGAGCACGGCGGCCACCAGCCCCACTGCGACGGTCACGGCACCGGCCGCCAGCAGTCCCGCGCGCCTGCGCCGGGGCGGGGTCCGTGGCCCGGGACCGGGTGCGGACTCAGGCCCCGACACGACCACGGTCGGCGGCTCGAGGGGCTCGGTGTCGCTGGCGGAGGTGTCGAAGACCTGCTGCAGCACCTCGACATCACCGGCCGCGCCGGACGTCCACGCCAGCCCGGGTTCCTGCAGGCGGGCCATCGTGGCCGCAGCATCGGGTCGGTCGGCCGGGTCATCGGCCAGGAGGTCAGCGGTCAGGCTCCACAGCGACTCCGGCACATCGCGGGGCCGATCGAGTGTCAGCGGGTCCCCCTCGGGCGGCAGCGCCGTGAGCATGAACCGCGCGAGCGCACCGACCGCGTACAGGTCACTGGCCGTCGTCAGCTCCCCCCGGCGCTGCTCGGGGGCCATGTAGCCGGGCGTCCCGATCGCGACATTCGTCTCCGTCAGGCGTGGACCGTCCAGCTCCACCGCGATGCCGAAGTCGGTCAGGTAGACGTGCGGCCGGTCCGAACCGGTGGCGGCGAGCAGCACGTTGGCCGGCTTGACGTCGCGGTGGACGATCCGCGAGGCGTGCACTGCCGAGAGCCCGTCGAGCAGCTGCCGCAGCACCTCCGCGACGAAGGGGGCCGGGAGCGGGCCGTGGTCACCGACCAGCGTGGCGACGGAGCCGCCGTCGACGACCGGCATCGTGAACAGCACCCGGTCGTCCTCCCCCGCCCACCCGAGTGGGGTGACCACGTGGGGGTGCTGGACGCGGAAGGCGGTCTCGCGCACGAAGCGCAGGAGCGCGGCCGCGTCGGACTGGCGCAGGACCTTGGCCGCGACCACCGTGTCGGTGCGTCGGTCGTGGACCCGCCACACCGAGCCCATGCCGCCCTGCCCGATGGGGTCGAGCAGCTCGTACCGGCCGGCGAAGACCTCACCCACGCGCGCCCTCGGCGGCCTTGCGCAGCAGGGAGGACAGTCGCGGGTGGTGCGCCGCGAGCAGGTCGGCGGCACCGCGCAGGTCGGCGGGATCGGCCGCCTCCCGCAGCCCCGCGAGCGCGGCCTCCTCGCTGTCGCTCGTCGTCCGGGTGGTCGCATACGTGCCCTGCACCTCGTGCACCGCCTCGATCCGGGCGGCGAGCTCCTGGGCGGTCAGCCCCGGAGCCTCGTCCACCAGCTCCAGCAGGGCGTACAGGCGCTGGACGACGGCGGGGTTGCCGATCTTCGTCCGGCGGCCGGAGAGCAGCTGGGAGAGCATCGGTGCCGAGAGCCCCAGCGTCTGGGCCAGTCGGCCCTGCGTCAGGCCCAACGCACCCATGACGCGGTCCGCGAGGTCGCGCAGCGGCTCGCCGTACAGCTCGCGCTGCTGGGCCAGGTTCGCAGTGATGTCACCGGACACGGACGCTCCCTTCGTCCTCGGCATCCTAGGAGGTCTACCGCAGGCTCACCGGCGCAGGACCCATGCCACGACTTCGGCGCGGTTCGTGAGACCGAGCTTGCCCAGCACATTGCGCACGTGCGACTCGACGGTCCGCTCCGACAGGTACAACCGACCGGCGATCTCCTTGTTGGTCAGCCCCCGGGCCACCAGATGTGCTACTTCGGTCTCCCGTGCGGTCAACGGTCCCGCGGCCTGACCGATGTCGCGAGTGCATCAGCCGCCTCGAGCGGGCCCGGCATGGCGAGCCGGCGGAACTCCCCCGCCGTTCGCTCGAGCAGTGTCGACACCGTTTCGTCCTCGTCGGTCCGGTGATCAGGTCCGAGGAGGGTGAGGGTGCGGGCAAGACCGAGGCGACTGAGTGCCGTGAACGGCCGTGCCCCGATCCGGACATTCATGGCGATGGCCTCGCGATAGTGCCCCAGCGCCTGCTCGGGCCGACCGGCGACGATGGCGTAGTCGGCCAGGGACCGCGCGACGGCGCCATCGCTGAAGACCCCACCGGAGCCGTCTCCGCTGTACGCGTGCGCGAAGGGAAGGAACAACTCGTAGGCCGTCGCGCACACGTCCACGTCACCCAGCAGGACCGCGACGGCTGCGATCTGGCGGACGGTGCCGGCCCACCGGACGCCGACGGCGAGGGAGCGCGGCACGTGACGGAACTCCTCGAACTCCGCACGCGCCCTGTCGAGGTCGCCGGCCAGCGCCGAGACCATGGGCAGCTGCACCCGCACCAGTGGCAGCGGCGGAGCGCGACGGATGACGTCGCGCCAACCATCGGGCTCGTCGTCGAAGAGACCCCGCAGACGCATCATCTCGAACCGGAACGCATGGTCCATGGCGATCATGGACAGATCACCCATGCGTACAGCGATCTCACGGGCGGCGTCGTTGCAAGCACCTGCCGCGGCGAAGTCGCCGTGCAGCGCCTCGCGAACAGCCAGGAAACGTAGATGATGCCACCGCGCCAGGACCGAGCCGCGCTCCCGAGCCACTCGATCGAGGTCACTCAGGCCCTCGTCGACCGCGCCCATGTCGCCGAGCTGGACGGCAGCATCGATGCGCCACAGATGCCCCCACAGGGCGGCGATCGGCTGACCGGCAGCCGAGCCCAGCTGGGTCGCCCGCCGGCCCAGCTCGAGTCGTTCCCGCACCGTCTGCGGGATCGAGATCGTCAGGTGCCACGCCGCGATACACTCCAGGAGGGCGGCCGGGTCCCCGGACACCTCCGCCTCGGCCAGCGCGGCGGCAGCGAGAACGGCCGCCTCGGGCCCATCGCCGGTCTCTGCGGCCCCGATGGCGATCTGGGCGCGGAGGCGAGCGCGCGTCGCGTGGTCGCCGGGATCGACCAAGCTCAGCGCGCGGGCTGCGAGCCGCGGGATGATGCGGTTCGCGTCCGGGTCGCCCAGTCCGTGGACCACGAGTGCCGCCTGGGCCACGAGGTCTGCGCGGTGGCACCGCTCGGCCAGATCGGCAGCGTGCACACAGCAGTCGAGGCTCTCGCGCACGCGACTTGCGAGGTACAGGGCCTCGGCGCGACGAATCACCAGCCGGGCCCGCTCCTCGGCGTCGACTCCGCACGCCTCAGCAGCGGCCACGGCCAGGGCGGCGAAACCGGCCGCGTCGTCGAACGCAAGCACGGCACGTGCGTCATCATCGGCACGCTGGGCCCACCGCATGGATCCGCGGGCCCCCTCCGACCCTCCGGCACGGTGCCAGTGGTGGGCGATGGAGCCAGCGGCGCTCTCAGGGCGATACTGCTCCAACACCTCGGCGGCAGGGCGGTGCAGGTCCCTGCGGCGACCAGCGGGGACTTCGCCGTACACCGCATCGCGGATCAACGCGTGCTGGAACCTCAGCTCGCCCGTGTCGTTCTCCTCGATCAGCAGTCGAGTGGCGACGGCATCGTCCAGTAGCGCCCGCACCGGGCCCACCGAGGCGGTGACCATGGCGGCCAACACATCCGGGGACACTCGTTCACCCAGGACCGCGGCGGCCTCGACGAGCTCGCGAGCATCCGGACCCAGCGGCGCGACCTTCGTTGCGACGATGCGCCGCAGATGGGGTCGTTCGCTCATGAGTTGACCGAGGACTTCCCCACCACCACGCGACGTGTCCCGGCCAGCCAGCTCCTCGACGAGGAGGCGGATCAGCAGGGGATTGCCATTCGTGGCGTGCTCCAGCATCTTCGCGAGCTCCACCAGTCCGACATCGCCTCCCGACAGGTGGGCCAGCCACCTGACGATCTCATCGGTGGCCAAGCCGGCCAGCACGATCGACGATGCCGAGTCGCCGCGCGCGAGATCCGGCCCGGCGTCGGCGAAGGGACCGTGAACCCCGTCGCGACCGGTCACCACGACCATGATCCGGCTCTGGTGGAGCTCCGCGCACAGGTGCCGCAGCAACAGCAGCGACGTCCGATCGGCCCAGTGCATGTCCTCGAGAACCACCAGCAACCCGCCGTCGTCCGCGCGAGCGCGCAGCAGGTCACAGATCGCGACGAAGAGCCGAAACCGTGCGGCACTCTCGGGTTCGCTGCCGTCAGAGGATGGCAGGGACCTCGTCTCGGGCCACTCCCGCATCGCTCGCAACCACGGCCACAGCGGAGGCGCGCCGGGATCATCGATGGCGTAGCCGGTCGCTACGCCCATGCGGGCGCCACGGGCCGATTCCACCGCGGCATCGGCCAGCCGCGTCTTGCCGATGCCCGCCGGCCCGGTCACCAGCAGGAGTCGGCCACGACCCGCTCGGGCCTCCACGAGCGCACGCTCGACCTTCGCGAGCTCGGCGGTCCGTCCCACGACACCGGTCACTCCCTCAGTATCCGCCCGACGGGGTCAGTGCCGGAATCAGTGGACGCACTGATGCGCTTCGCCCCGAGGCCCCCGAGTCTGGAGGGACACCTCATCCCCCGGGAGCACACCATGGACGCGAACACCATCACCCTCGCCGCCGGCCGGTGGCACCTCCTCAGCTCCTTGACCAGCGTCGGTTTCGCCGTGCGCAACTTCGGGTTCAGGACCGTGCTCGGCCAGTTCCCCCTGCGCGAGGCCTGGTTCGAGGTCGAGGCCGACGGTCGGCCGGCACGGGTCCACGCCACACTCGACGTCGCCGGCGTCGACACCGGCAACGAGCGCCGCGATCTGGACCTTCGACAGCCGCGCCTGCTGGACGCCGCGGCGCACCCCGCCCTGACATTCCACGGCGGACCGGCTCACCCCATCGGCGCCAACCGGTGGGACGTTCCGGGACGCCTGCACGGACACGGCACCACCACCGACCTGGTCATCAACGTGGAGTCGCTGCGCACCGCAGCGGACCACATCACGGTGCTCGCGAGCGCGCAGCTCGATCGTCGGGCACTGGGCGTCAGAGCCCCCCGCCTGCTGATCGGCCACCGGGTCACGGTGAGCATCCACGCGGCCTTCGCGGTCCCCGTCACGTCCTGGCTCGACGGCGTGCGCACGCTCGAGCACGGACGGTGGTGACACCACGGGGAGGGTGCGCTCGGGGCGCTGCACGAGGGTCCGGCAGACTGTCGCCATGACCCACACCCCTCGCTTCGCCTCCGTCGACGACGTCCGTGAGCGCCTGGCCGCCCACGGTTACCTCGCCTCGGACGCGATCGCGACGACGGTCTTCCTCGCCGACCAATTGGGCAAGCCGCTGCTCGTCGAGGGGCCCGCTGGTGTCGGCAAGACCGCCCTGTCGGCTGCGGTCGCCGCCGCCACTCAGGGTCAGCTCGTGCGTCTGCAGTGCTACGAGGGCGTCGACGAGGCCAGGGCGCTGTACGAGTGGAACCACGCGAAGCAGCTGCTGAGGATCACGGCCGCGGGTGCGCACCACGACGCGAAGGGTGCGGACGAGGCCGACTGGTCCTCGGTCAAGGAGGACATCTTCACCGACGAGTTCCTCCTCTCCCGACCCCTGCTCACCGCCATCCGCAACGAGCACCCGACCGTGCTGCTCATCGACGAGCTGGACAAGGCCGACGTCGAGATCGAGGGGCTGCTGCTCGAGGTGCTCTCCGACTTCCAGGTGACCGTGCCCGAGCTCGGGACGATCCGGGCGCGGCAGACCCCCTTCGTCGTCCTGACCTCCAACGCCACCCGGGAGCTGTCCGAGGCCCTGCGGCGTCGCTGCCTGTACCTGCACATCGACTACCCGGAGGCCGAGCTCGAGCGGCGGATCGTCGCACTGACCGTGCCGGACCTCGACGCGACACTCGGTGACTCGATCGTCCGGCTCGTCGGTGCCCTCCGGGAGATGCGGTTGCGCAAGTCCCCCTCCGTCGCAGAGACCATCGACTGGGCGCGCACCCTGCTCAGCCTCGGGGCCTCCGGCGATCTCGACCCGGAGCTCGTGCGCTCGACCCTGGGCGTCGTGCTCAAGCACCAGGAGGACATCGAGCTCGCCGCGCACACGCTGGACCTGGACCGTGCCCTCGCCTGATCCCCTGGGCACGCGCCTCGTCGACCTCGGCCGGGCGTTGCGCCGGCACGGGGTCAAGGTGGGCACCTCCGAGATCACCGACGCCGCGGCCGCGGCGCGGGTGCTCGGCGTGGACGACCGCGAGCGCCTGCGTGCCGGGACGGCGGCGGCGATGATGCGCCGCTCCTCCGACCGGGAGCTCTTCGACCAGCTCTTCGACATCCACTTCCCTGCCGCCGTCGGGCAGCGCACCGGCGAGGACGACGCCCCCGCCCCCACCGACTCCGCGGGCGCGCGCGAGCGGGCCGCGGCGATCCGCGACGAGCTGGTCGAGGCCCTCGCGCACGCCGACGACGCCGCGCTCGACCGGCTCGCCGCACGCGCACTGGCCGAGCTCGGCCGCCTGTCCAACGAGGCGAGCACCGGCGGGTGGTCGGCGCACCAGGCGATCGAGCGCCTCGCACCCCAGACCGCGATCGCAGCGGCGTTGCAGCGAGCACGCGACGCCGGGGACGTCACCGGCGGTTCCGGTGAGGGCTCAGGGGGATCAGGGTCGGGATCCGGCGGGGCGTCCGGTGGGGGCGGCGCCGGCGAAGGGAGCCCCACCCGCTTCAGCGACCGGTTCGACCGGGACGAGATCCGCTCCCGCGTCGGCCACTTCCGCCGTCGCGTCGAGACCGAGGCCGCCCGGCGCAACGCCGAGGTCCGCGGTCGCGATCGCATCTCGCGCTACGGGGTCCGGAACCCGTTGGAGCGCAAGGACTTCCTGCTCACCGGCACCACGGAGGCGGCAGAGCTGCAGGCCGCGATCGGTCCGCTCTCGCGCAAGCTCGCGGCCAAGCTCGCCGCCCGGCAACGGCGGCACGCCCGCGGAGCGATCGACATCCGTCGCACCCTGCGCGCAGCGATGTCAACTGGTGGTGTCCCCATCCGTCCCACGCACCGTCGTCGGCACCGCAGCCGGGCCGACATCGTCCTGCTGTGCGACATGTCCGGCTCCGTCGCGGGGTTCTCCCGGTTCACGATGATGCTGCTGCAGTCCCTGGCCGGTGTCTTCCGCCGGGTGCGGTTCATCGGCTTCGTCAACGTGTGCGACGACATCACCGAGCTGGTCCGGGACAGCCGGGTGGGCGAGGACATCCGCGAGCGCGTCTCGCGCGAGGCGACGATGACCCGGTGGCACGGGTCGAGCGACTACGGCGCCGCCTTCGAGGACGCCGTCGAGCACCACATCGACGCCATCGGGCCGCGCTCGACCCTGCTCGTGCTCGGCGATGCCCGTACCAACGGCACCGACCCGAAGGTCGACGCCCTGCGTGAGCTCGTCACCCGCGCGAAGCACGCCGTCTGGCTCAACCCCGAGCCCGCCGGCCAGTGGGACACCGGCGACTCCGTGGCCGGGAGGTACGCCGAGGTCATCGACATGCACGAGGTGCGCAACATCGACCAGTTGCGGCAGTTCGTCTCCCGGCTGCCGGTGAGCTGACGCCCCCTTCGTCCCTCCGCCACACGACCGGATCTCCAGAGGAACTCCAGACGTCGTCCCGCCGATCCCCCGGTCGACCTCCATAGCCTGAGTGCATGACCGGCACCGCACCCCCACGCCTGCTCGTCGTCGAGGACGACCCGACGATCAACGAGGCGCTCACCGACCGCTTCGAGGCGGAGGGTTTCGCGGTGGTGCGGGCGTACGACGGCCCGGGAGCGGTCGCCGCGTACGAGGAGCACTCCCCCGACCTCGTCGTCCTCGACCTGATGCTGCCGGGATTCGACGGGCTCGAGGTCTGCCGACGCATCCAGGCCGACCGCCCGGTGCCCGTCCTCATGCTCACCGCACGCGACGAGGAGAGCGACATCATCGTCGGTCTCGGGGTCGGGGCCGACGACTACCTGACCAAGCCCTTCCGGATGCGCGAGGTCGTCGCCCGGGTCCGGGCGCTGCTGCGTCGGGTCGAGCGCGCCGCCGAGCTGCAGCGCGAGGGCGAGGGCCTCGAGCAGACCCTCCGGCACCACGGTCTCGTCCTGGACGCCCGCACCCGCAGGTGCACCGTCGACGGGGATCCGGTGCACCTGACGCCGACCGAGTTCGACGTCCTCGTGCTGCTCGCCCGCGAGCCCGGGGCGGTGCTGCACCGCGAGCACATCGCCACCGAGCTGTGGGGGTGGGACGACTCCAGCCGCACGCTCGACACCCACGTGAAGTCCCTGCGCGCCAAGGTCGGGCACACCCGCATCCGCACGGTGCACGGCATCGGCTACGCCCTCGACGACGGGGTGGCGCAGTGAGCGGCACCGAGCCCCTCGTCGGCCTGGCCTCGATCCGCGCCCGGCTGGCCGTCCTCGTCGGCGCGAGCGTCCTCGTCGCCGCGGTGGTCGGGGCCGTCGGCACGGATGCGGGCGTCCCCCTCTGGCTCGCCCTGCCCGCGACGATCGCCCTCGCGCTCGTGGTCACCCAGTGGCTCGCGAGGGGGATGACGACGCCCCTGCGCCAGATGACCGAGGCGGCCGAGCGGATGGCCCGCGGTGACTACGGCGCCCGGATCACGACGACGGGCAGCGACGAGGTCGCCACCCTCGCACGAGCCTTCGCGACGATGGCCCGCGACCTGGAGCAGGCGGAGGAGCACCGGCGCAGGCTCGTCGCCACCGTCGCGCACGAGCTGCGCACCCCCCTGAGCGCCCAGCGGGCCCTCCTGGAGAACCTCGTCGACGGGGTCACCGCACCGAGCGACGCCTCGCTCGGCAAGGCACTCACCCAGTCCGAGCGGCTCAGCTCCCTCGTCGCCGACCTGCTGGACCTCTCCCGACCCGACGGCGGCGTCCCCCTCTCCCCCAGCCGGGTCGTCGTCGCCGACCTCGTCGAGTCCGCCGTGGGCGAGGCGTCCCTCCAGAGCCGCGAGGTCACCCTCGTCACCGACGTGCAGCCGGCCGACCTCACCGTCACCGGCGACCGCGCCCGCCTGGCCCAGGTCACCGCCAACCTCCTCGACAACGCCGTGCGCCACAGCCCGCCGGGCGGCACCGTCTCGGTCATTGCCCGCCGCGACGACGACCAGTGGTCGCTCACCGTCACCGACGAGGGGCCGGGGTTGTCACCGCAGCGGGCCGCCCGCCTCTTCCACCGCTTCGGTCCCGGCGGGGACGAAGGGGGTGGCACCGGCCTCGGTCTGGCCATCGCCGCGTGGGTCGCCGACATGCACGGCGGCGCGATCCGCGCCCTCACCTCGGGCGACCCCGGGGCACGGCTGCGCATGACGCTGCCCCTCGAGCCGCACGGACCGAACGACTCCTCGTGGCCGATGGCCACCTCCCCGCACCAGCAGCCCCTCCCCCATCGCCCACCCCGACCCACCCGGAGCCCACCATGACCACGCCAACGGCGCCCACCACCACCGCTGCGGAGACGCCCCCTTCGTCCCTGATCGCACGGTGGTGGCCCGAGCGGGTCACGGCTGCCCGGCCGGACCTGCTCCTGGCCGCCCTCGGCGTCGGGGTCGTTGCAGCGATCCTGCTGCCGGACAACGCGATCGGACTCGGGCTCCTCATCGTGCTCACCTGCGGCGGCCTCGCGATCTGGCTTGCCTCGCCCCGCCGCACTGCGCCGTGGTCGTGGGTCGCGGCAGGGCTGTCCCTGCCGCTCGCCGCGACGACGGTGCTCCGCGACAACCCGGGTTTCACCTTCATCGCCGTCGCAGTCGCCGGCGCCCTCGGCGCGACCTCGTGCACCGGCGCCCGCACCCTCCCGGGGATCGTGGCCGCGGTCGCGGCCTGGCCGTTCTCGGCGCTGCGGGGCCTCCCCCTGCTCGACCGGACCATCAAGGCCATGGCCCGGCAGGGCAGGACCTGGTCGGTGCTGCGGACCGCCGCCGTGAGTCTCGTGCTGCTCCTCGTCTTCGGGGGTCTGCTCGCCTCGGCCGACGCCGTCCTCGGGTCGTGGGCGTCGAGGCTCGTACCCGAGCTGAGCGACATGGTCGTCTTCCGGACCTTCACCCTCGTCTTCTTCACCGGCATCACCCTCACCGGGCTCTACCTGGCCATCAATCCGCCCCACGTCGACCGCATCCGTGGTGGCTCGCCGCGGATCCCGATGTGGGAGTGGGCGGTCCCCCTGGGCGTCGTCATCGCGATCTTCGTCGCCTTCATCGCAGCGCAGGCAGCCGCCATGTTCGGCGGGCACGACTACGTCCTGCGCACCACCGGAGTCACCTACGCGGAGTCCGCCAGGGAGGGCTTCGGCCAGCTGACGGTCGCCACTGCCCTGGTCCTGCTCCTGGTCGCCGGGGTGCGTGCCCGGGGCCGGGCCGACAGCGACCGGGAGCGCCGGGTGATGACGGTGATGAACGCCGCCCTGTGCCTCCTCACCCTCGTCGTCGTCGCCTCGGCCCTGCGACGCATGGCCCTGTACCAGGAGGCCTTCGGCTACACGGTCCTGCGCGTGAGCGTCGACCTCTTCGAGATCTGGCTCGGCGTCGTCGTGCTCGCCGTCCTCGTCTCCCTGTTCACCCCGACCCGGCGCTGGCTCGGCCGCACCGTGCTCGTCAGCGCGGCACTCGTGACGATCATCTGGTCCGTGGGCAACACGAGCGCCTGGGTCGCCGAGCGCAACATCGACCGGTGGGAGGCGACCGGGTCGCTCGACGAGCGCTACCTGGCGCGGCTCCCGGCCGATGCGGCGCCGGCCATCCACGAGAGCGCGCTGCCGAGGGAGGTCAAGGCGTGCATCCTCCGTGCCTCCCCCTCCCCGGACGCGTCCGACGACGGGCTGCCGGGGTGGAACCTCGCCCGGGAGCGCGCCGCGGACATCCGGGCGCAATACCCGGCGCCGAGGACCTGCACCCTCTCGACCGACTGAGTCGGCAGCACTTCGTATCGGGGGAACTGGCCACGGAGGCGGGGATCACGATGCGGGCCGTGCCTCGCCTCGTCCGGGCACGCAGTAGTCTGCGCCCCATGGCCATCAGCAAAGTCCTCATCGCGAACCGCGGCGAGATCGCCGTCCGCATCGCCCGTGCCTGCGCCGACGCCGGCGTCGGCTCCGTCGCCGTCTACGCCGAGCCCGATCGTGACGCCCTGCACGTCAAGGTCGCCGACGAGGCGTACGCGCTCGGAGGCACGACGCCCGGCGACAGCTACCTGCTGCAGGACAAGCTCCTGCAGGTCGCCAAGGACGCGGGCGCCGATGCCGTCCACCCCGGGTACGGCTTCCTCGCCGAGAACGCCGAGTTCGCCCAGGCCGTCATGGACGCCGGACTGATCTGGATCGGGCCGGGACCGCAGGCCATCGACGCCCTCGGCGACAAGGCCAAGGCCAAGCACATCGCCGTCAAGGCGGACGCCCCGCTGGCTCCCGGCACCAAGGACCCCGTCAAGGACGCCGACGAGGTCGTCGCGCTCGCCGAGGAGTTCGGCCTGCCCATCGCCATCAAGGCGGTCTACGGCGGTGGCGGCCGCGGACTCAAGGTCGCCCGCACGATGGAGGAGATCCCCGAGCTCTTCGACTCCGCCGTCCGTGAGGCCGTCTCGGCCTTCGGCCGCGGCGAGTGCCTCGTCGAGAAGTTCCTCGACAAGCCGCGCCACGTCGAGACCCAGTGCCTCGCCGACCAGCACGGCAACGTCGTCGTCGTCTCGACGCGCGACTGCTCGCTGCAGCGCCGCAACCAGAAGCTCGTCGAGGAGGCCCCGGCCCCCTTCCTCACCGAGGAGCAGAACGCCGAGCTCGTCCGCGCCTCCAAGGCGATCCTCAAGGAGGCCGGCTACGTCGGCGCCGGCACCTGCGAGTACCTCGTGGCCCAGGACGGCACGATCTCCTTCCTCGAGGTCAACACCCGCCTGCAGGTCGAGCACCCGGTGACCGAGGAGGTCACCGGCATCGACCTCGTGCGCGAGATGCTGCGCATCGCCGACGGCGAGGAGCTCGGATACGACGACCCGGTCGCCCGTGGCCACTCCTTCGAGTTCCGCATCAACGGCGAGGACGCGGGCCGCAACTTCATGCCGGCCCCCGGCACGGTCACGAGGATGCGGGTGCCCCACGGCCCGGGTGTGCGTTGGGACGCCGGCATCGAGGAGGGCGACACCATCGCCGGCGCCTTCGACTCGATGATCGCCAAGCTCATCGTCACCGGGGCCAGCCGCGAGCAGGCGCTCGAGCGTTCCCGTCGCGCCCTGGCCGAGCTCGTGGTCGAGGGCATGCCGACCGTCATCCCCTTCCACCAGACCATCGTCTCCGATCATGCCTTCGCGCCCGAGGACGGCGAGGCCTTCGCCGTGCACACCCGCTGGATCGAGACCGAGTTCGACAACCAGATCCCGCCCTACGGTGGCGAGGTCGGCGAGTCCGAGGACGAGGGCGAGCGCCAGAAGATCACCGTCGAGGTCGGCGGCAAGCGCCTGGAGGTCGTTCTTCCGGGCGACCTCGCCCTCGGTGGTGGCGGTGGCGCCAAGAAGAAGAAGGCACCGAAGCGTTCCGGCAGCGGCGGCGGCGCCGTCGCGGCCTCCGGCGACAGCCTCGCGGCCCCGATGCAGGGCACGGTCGTCAAGATCGCCGTCGAGGAGGGCCAGGAGGTCGCCGAGGGTGACCTCGTCGTCGTCATCGAGGCGATGAAGATGGAGCAGCCGATCAACGCCCACAAGGCCGGCACGATCACCGGGCTGAAGGCCGCGGTCGGCGAGACCGTCAACAACGGCGCAGTCATCGCCGACATCAAGGACTGATCCCCTCGAACGGCGAGCGCACCAGCGACGCCGCCCCCGGTACGCCTGCACGGCGTGCCGGGGGCGGCGTCGTCATCGCCGTGCTCGCCCTCTGCGGGACCGTCGTCTCGCTGCAGCAGACGATGGTGCTGCCGCTGCTGCCCGAGCTGCCGGTCCTCATCGGCACGAGCACCAGCAATGCCTCGTGGATCATCACGGCGACCCTGATCGCCGGTGCCGTGGCCACCCCGGTGATCTCGCGCATGGCCGACATGTACGGCAAGCGGCGGATGATCCTGCTGACCCTGGCGATCGTCGCGGTCGGCGCGCTGCTGGGCGGTACCTCCACCGCGCTGGCCCTGCTGATCCTCGCGCGGGTCCTCCAGGGCATCGGCATGGCACTCGTCCCCGTCGGCATCGCGACGATGCGGGACGAGCTGGAGCCGGAGAAGGTCCCGCTCGCGGTCGCGCTGATGAGCGCGACGCTCGCCATCGGCGCGGGTGTCGGCCTCCCCCTCGGCGGCTACCTCGCCCAGGCCGTCGACTGGCACGCCGTCCTCTGGCTGCCCGGCGTGCTCGCCGTCGTCATGCTCCTCCTCGTCCTGCTGACGGTCTCCGAGTCGCCGGTCCGCACGGCCGGTGCCTTCGACGTGCGCGGGGCGGTCCTGCTCAGCCTCGCCCTCGTCCTGCTGCTCGTCGCCGTCTCGAAGGGGGCCGCCTGGGGCTGGACCGACGCCCGCACCCTCGGTGCCTTCGGGGCCGGCCTTGTCCTGCTCGCGATCTTCGTGCCCGTCGAGCTGCGCATCCCAAACCCGCTCGTCGACATCCGCACCGCCGCCCAGCCGATCGTGATGTCGGCCAACGCGATCTCCGTCTTCATGGGCTTCGGCATGTTCGTCAACATGCTCGTGTCCACCCAGCTGCTCCAGACCCCCGGGGAGACCGGCTACGGACTCGGGCTCGACGCCCTCCACGCCGGCCTGTGGATGGCACCGTCGGCCGTGGCGTTCGGGGTGCTCGCCCCGGTGTCCGGGTGGGTCACCCGACGCTTCGGCCCCGAGCTGGCCATCGGGCTCGGTGGCGCCAT
The DNA here is from genome assembly GCF_029510815.1 of Janibacter sp. DB-40. Taxonomy (NCBI): domain Bacteria; kingdom Bacillati; phylum Actinomycetota; class Actinomycetes; order Micrococcales; family Intrasporangiaceae; genus Janibacter; species Janibacter sp. DB-40. The sequence continues at coordinate 2,378,234 of NZ_CP120360.1, forward strand.
CATGACCGTCTCCTACCTCGCGCGCATCCCGCTCAGCGGCTCGGTCGCGCTCGTGGTCGCGGGCACCATCGTCGTCACCGTCGGCACGGCCCTGGCCTACTCCGCGTTGCCCACGCTGATCATGCGGTCCGTGCCCGTCACCGAGACGGCCGCGGCGAACGGCCTGAACACCCTGCTGCGATCAGTCGGCACGTCGAGCGCCAGTGCGGTCACCGCCGCGGTGTTCGCGGCGAGCATCACCGCGGCCACGGGCGGCTACCCGTCCTCCGGCGCGCTGGTCCTGATGTTCGTCCTCGCCGCCGTGGCCTCGGGCATCAGCACCGTCCTCATCCTGCCCTTCCTGCGCCGTCGGGCCGCCGAGGGCGATGACCAACCCAGCGAACGGCTCACCGTGGACCACGTGGTCCGCGGCCGGGTCGTCGACGTGCACGAGGACGCGGTCTCGGGCGCGATCGTCACCGTCATGGGAGGCCGTGGCAGCCACGTCGACTGGGCACGCACGGACTCTGCGGGTGACTTCAGCGTGGCCACTGCCGGACCGATGCGCCACCTCTTCGTCGTCTCGGCGGAGGGGTGGTCACCGGTGTCGGTCTACGCCGACCTCACCGACGACCGGACGCTGGCCCCCTTCGTCCTGGCGGACCGGCTGACCGTCCGGGGCCTGATCACCGACCCGCAGGGCCGACCCGCCCCCGACGTCTCGGTCGTCATCACCAAACGGACCGGGGGCTCGGTCTCGTGGGTGCGCACTCACGACGACGGCCGATACACGCTCCCGCTGCCCCGCGAGGGTGCCTACGACCTCACCGCCGTCGACCGCGGGACGCGGGCCACGCGCAGCCGCATCCTCACCATCGGCGGCCGATCCGTCGAGATGGACTTGCAGCTGCAGGAGCAGCCGCTCAGTCCGGTCGCGACGGGTGCAGCCGACGGGCCGCCTCGGCCAGGGTCCCGGTGAGCGAGGGGTAGACGGAGGAGGTCGACGCGACCTGGTCGACGGACAGGCGGTTCTGCACCGCGAGCGCGACCGGGAAGATCAGCTCCGACGCGCGGGGCGCGACCACCACACCGCCGAGCACCGTGCCGGTCCCCCGGTAGGCGAAGAGCTTGACGAAGCCCTCCCGGATCCCGAGCATCTTCGCCCGCGGGTTGCGCGAGAGCGGCATCATGACGCTCTCGACGTCGGGGTTGTCCTCGGCGTCGGCGGCGCTGACACCCACGGTCGCGATCTCCGGGTCGGTGAAGACGTTGCTCGCGACGGCCGACATGCGAAGGGGGGTCACCGCGTCGCCGAGCGCGTGGGCCATGGCCGTGCGGCCCTGCACCGCCGCGACGGAGGCCAGCGCGAAGACACCGGTGCAGTCACCGGCCGCGTAGATGCCCCGGACCGACGTGCGAGAGACGCGGTCGGTGACGATGTGCCCGGAGTCGCTCAGCTCGACGCCGACCTCCTCCAGACCCAGGTCGGCAGTCTGCGGGACGGCACCGACGGCGATGAGCACGTGGCTGCCCTCGACCCGGCGACCGTCCTCGAGGGTGACGACGACGCCGTCGCCCTCGCGGCGGGCACTGGCCATCCGGGAGCGGTTGAGGATGGTCATCCCCCGCCGGCGGAAGACGTCCTCGATGACCGCGGCCGCGTCCTGGTCCTCCTGGGGCAGCACGAGGTCTCGTGAGGAGACCAGCGTGACGTCGCTGCCGAGGCCCAGGTAGGCCTGCGCGAGCTCGGCACCGGTGACGCCGGAGCCGACGACGATGAGCTTCTCGGGCAGCTCCGGCAGGGCGTAGATCTGCTGCCAAGTGAGGATCCGCTCCCCGTCCGGCCGGGCGGACTCGAGCACCCGCGGGGTCGCGCCCGTGCTGACGAGGACGACGTCGGCGTCGATCGTCTCGGCGTCGCCGTCGCTCTCGACGACGACCCGACCGGGAGCCTCCAGCCTCCCGTGCCCGGTGACGACCCGCACGCCGACCTCGGTCAGCCGGGTCACGATGTCGCCGGACTGCGCCGCGGCCAGCCCGAGGACGCGCTGGTTGATCGTGCTGAGCTCGGCGACCGTCTCGGTCGCCCGGTCACCCTCCTCGTCCCGCAGGCGGACACCCAGCTCGGAGGCGATCTCGATGCCCCCGAGGTAGTCGGCGGTCGCAATGAGGGTCTTGCTCGGGACGCAGTCGGTGAGCACCGCGGCACCGCCGATGCCGTCCCGGTCGACGACGGTGACGGTGGCGCCGAGCTGGGCGGCCACCAGGGCCGCCTCATAGCCTCCGGGACCACCGCCGAGGATCACTACAGAGCTGGTTCGTGTCACACAGCCATCCAACCACCCTTGTACATTGCGGAGGTGATCGATGCGACCTCTGCCGCCCACGCCAGCACGAACGACCCGGACAGCACCGACCCCTTCGCCCTCGCCCGGGACGCCGCGGCGACCATCGCCGAGCGCTCCGGCGTCGACACGCACGACGTCGCGCTCGTCCTGGGCTCCGGGTGGGGCCAGGCCGCCGACCTCGTCGGGGAGACCCGGGCCGTCTTCGACCAGGCCGACGTGCCCGGCTTCGCCGCGGCCGCGGTCGCCGGACACTCCGGGCAGGTGCGGTCGGTCGAGATCGCCGGTACCGGGCGTCGCGCACTCGTCTTCGGCACCCGGACCCACTTCTACGAGGGGCGTGGCGTGCGGGCCGTCGTCCACGCCGTGCGCACCGCCGCCGCCGCCGGCTGCCGGGCGATCGTGCTGACCAACGGGTGCGGCGGCCTGCGGCCCGAGTGGGCGCCGGGCACCCCGGTGCTCATCAGCGACCACCTCAACCTCACCGCGACGTCACCGATCGAGGGGGCGAACTTCGTCGACCTCACCGACCTCTACAGCCCCCGGCTGCGCGACCTCGCCCGCGAGGTCGACCCCTTGCTCGGTGAGGGCGTGTACGCGCAGTTCCGGGGCCCGCACTACGAGACGCCGGCCGAGGTGCGCATGGCCGGGGTCCTCGGCGCCGACCTCGTCGGCATGAGCACCACCCTCGAGGCCATCGCTGCACGCGAGGTGGGGCTCGAGGTCCTGGGTGTCTCGCTGGTGACCAACCAGGCCGCCGGCATCAGCGGCTCCCCGCTGGCCCACGACGAGGTGGTCGCCACCGGCCAGGCGTCCGCCGACCGGTGCGGACGCCTGCTCGCGGACATCGTCGGCCGGATCTGAGGGGCGTCGTGCAGGAGACCGGACGCCACGGGACGGCCCTCGCCGACGACCTCGTCGAGGCCGCGCGCGAGTGGGCGGCGGACGACCCCGACCCCGAGACCCGGGCCGAGCTGGAGGCGCTCGTCACCGCCGTCGAAGGCGGTGTCCTGAGGTGCGACGGAGCGGGTCCCACGTTCCGCGTGGGCGCCTCGAAGGGGTGACCCCGCCGCCCGCGCCGACCTCACCGAGCGCTTCGGTGGGCTGCTGCAGTTCGGCACCGCCGGCCTGCGCGGCGCCCTCGGCGCCGGTCCGCACCGGATGAACCGCGCTGTGGTCATCCGGGCGGCCGCGGGGCTGGTGGCCCACCTCAAGGAGGCGACCGACACCCCCTTCGTCGTCATCGGACGGGACGCGCGGTACAAGTCCGAGGCCTTCGCCACGGACACGGCTGCCGTCGTCACCGCCGGCGGTGGACGGGCGGTCCTGCTGCCGGAGCCGCTGCCGACCCCGGTGCTCGCCTTCGCCGTCCGCCACCTCGGTGCGGACGCCGGCGTCATGGTCACGGCCAGCCACAACCCGCCGCAGGACAACGGCTACAAGGTTTATCTCGGCGACGGCAGCCAGATCGTGCCACCGGTCGACGGGCAGATCGCCGCGCAGATCGAGCGCGTCGCGTCCGTCGCCTCGGTGCCGCGCGCCGAGTCGGGGTGGGCGGAGCTCGGCGAGGAGGTCGTCGAGGCCTACCTCGAGGCGATCAGCGCCGTCGTCGCCCCCGACACGCCCCGTGACGTGACGATCCTCCACACCGCCCTCCACGGTGTCGGCGACTCGACCGTGCAGCGGGCCTTCGCTCGCGCCGGTTTCCCCGAGCCGCAGCGGGTGGCCAGCCAGGCCGACCCGGACCCCGACTTCCCCACGGTCAGCTTCCCCAACCCGGAGGAGGACGGCGCCCTCGACCTCGCCCTCGCGCAGGCAGCGGAGACCTCACCGGATCTCGTCATCGCCAACGACCCCGACGCCGACCGGTGTGCCGTGGCCGTCCCGGACGCCGGCGGCTGGCGCCTGCTGCGCGGCGACGAGCTCGGCGTCCTGCTCGCCTCGCACCTGATCATGCGCGGCGTCCCCGACGGACGTCGGATGGCGAACTCGATCGTCTCCTCCCGCCTGCTCGCCGCCATGTGCGCGCAGTCCGGGGTGGCGCACGAGGAGACGCTCACCGGGTTCAAGTGGATCGCCCGCGTCCCGGGCCTCTACTACGGCTACGAGGAGGCGCTGGGCTACTGCGTCGCGCCGGACCTCGTCCGCGACAAGGACGGGATCTCCGCGGCTCTGCTCATCGCGGAGCTCGCCGCGATCCTCAAGGCCGAGGGGAGGAGCCTGCTGTCGGTCCTCGACGACCTGCACACCCAGCTCGGGGTGCACGCCACCGATGCCTTCTCGGTCCGGGTCACCGACCTCGCCGACCTGGGCGTGCTCATGACCCGCCTGCGGGAGGACCCACCTGCGCAGCTCGCCGGCTCACCGGTCACCCGGGCGGACGATCTCTCGCTCGGCGACGGCCAGCTGCCACCCACGGACGGGTTGCGCTACCTCCTCGCCGACGCGACGCGGATCATCGTGCGCCCGTCCGGCACCGAGCCGAAGCTCAAGGTCTACCTCGAGGCGATCGAGCCCGTCGCGGAGCCTGCCGACCTGGCACCCGCCCGTGAGCGGGCTGCCGAGCGACTGGGGCGGGTGCGCGCGGCCATGGCGGAGATCACCGCCCTGCGCTGAGGTCTCGAGGCTCGACCGCAGTGCGGACTCGCACCTCGACCAGCGCGTCATCGAGGGGTCGTTAGACTCACCCCCCGTGACCGCGCCCGACCAGACCGCAGGCCCCGGACGCGTCGTCGTCCTGGCAGGGCCGAGCGGCTCCGGCAAGTCGCGCCTCGCCGACCGCCTGCACCGGCGGTACGGCTGGCCGGTGGTTCGCCTCGACGACTTCTACCGCGACCACGACGACCCGGGACTCCCCCGCAGCGAAGAGCTGGGGATGGTCGACTGGGACCACCCCGACAGCTGGAACCAGGAGGCTGCAGTCGCCTCGCTGGCACGACTCCTGGAGGTCGGCCGGGAGTCGATGCCCCTCTACGACATCGCCACCTCCCGGGTGACGGCTGAGCACACCGTGACCGCCCGGCCGGACGACCTCGTCGTCGCGGAGGGCATCTTCGCCGCGGAGGCGGTCCCGGCGCTCCGCGAGGCCGGGCTGCTGCACTCCGCCTGGTGCATCCGCCACCGTCGGTGGCACACGTTCTTCCTGCGCCTGGCCCGCGACCTCGCCGAGCGGCGCAAGCCACCGTTGACGCTGCTCCGTCGTGGCCTGGTGCTCACGCGTGACGAGCCCCGGGTGGTCGCGCGCCACCTCGCCCTTGGCGCCCGTGAGGCGTCGCCCGCGCAGGCCGAGCAGATGCTCGCCGGGGCCTGAGGTCGTCCGGTGTCGCAGACGAGGTACCTCACGATCGCCCGCGACGGCGAGGCGGAGATCGAGGTGAAGCGCTCACGCTTCCGCTGCACGCTCGTGCGGGTGGAGACCGAGGAGGCGGCACGCGCGGTCGTCGAACGGCTGCGCAAGGAGCACTGGCAGGCACGTCACCACTGCTCGGCGTTCGTGATCGGCCCCGGTGGCGGGCTCCACCGGTCGTCCGACGACGGCGAGCCCGCAGGGACCGCCGGCGCGCCGATGGTCGAGGTGCTGCGCGGGCACGACGTCAGCGACGTCGTCGCAGTCGTCACCCGGTGGTTCGGCGGGGTTCTCCTGGGCGCGGGCGGGCTCGTGCGGGCCTATGGTGACGCCGTTCGGGCCGGGCTGGACTCCGTGGGTACCCTGCCGCGATCGTTGGTCCTCGAGCACGAGCTGGTCGTCTCCCACGCCGAGGCCGGCCGCATCGAGAACGAGCTGCGCTCCCGCGGGGTCCTCCTCCTCGAGACGACCTACGCCACCGACGTGACCCTCCGGCTCGGCGTCCCTGCAGAGCAGGCAGTCGGACTCGCGCCCGCGGTGTCGGAGCTCACCGCCGGCACCGGTCGTCTGGTCGACGTGGGTTCACGCTGGGTCGATGAGTGTCCCTGACGACCGTAGGGTTGACGTATGACGCGTCCCCCCTTCGCCCCCGGCAGCACCCTGACCGTCCAGGACGTCGCCGACCTCATCGACCACGCCCTGCTCAAGCCCGAGCTGACGCCGGACGAGGTGGCTGCCTCGGTCCGCGAGCTGGCAGCCCACCGTATCTGGAGCGTGTGCGTCCGGCCGAGCGACGTGGCCCTGGCCGGGGCCACGATCGCGGAGGTCGACGGCAGTCCCACCCGGGTGTGCACCGTCATCGGATTCCCCCACGGGACCACCTCCACGGCCGCCAAGGTCGCCGAGTCGCGTCAGGCCCTCGCCGACGGCGCGACCGAGCTGGACATGGTGCTGAACATCGGGCGGCTGCGCGGTGGGGACGTCACGGCGGTGCGCGACGACATCGCCGCGGTCGTCGAGGTCGGGCACGAGGCCGGCGCGCTCGTCAAGGTCATCCTCGAGACGGCGCTGCTCGACGACGAGGCCAAGGTCGAGGCCTGCCGGGCCAGCGCGGAGGCGGGCGCGGACTTCACCAAGACGTCCACGGGCTTCGCCCGTGGTGGTGCCACCCTCGCCGACGTCGCCCTCATGCGGTCACACACACCGGAGCGCATGGAGGTCAAGGCCTCCGGCGGGGTCCGGGACATCCCGACCCTGCTGGCGATGCTCGCGGAGGGCGTCACGCGGATCGGCACCTCGAGCACGGTGAAGCTGCTCGCGGAGGCAGGCGATCTCGGGTCCTCGGCCATGGTCGTCCCCGAGCCGGGATGGGTGGGGGACGTAGCCGCTGAGGGCTACTGACGCCATCGCGACCTCACGTCGATCTTCACGCTTGGACCACGGTATGCCGTAGGCCAAGTGCAGACATCGACGTCACCCCTGGCGCGAGACCGCGGTTGAAGGTGAACGTGCGGATGATTCGTCGGCGCGTTCGCCTCCACTCCGTCAGCTGGTGGCGCCAGCCGCCGCGTAGGCGGGCTTGATCGTCCCCTCGATCAGCTCGAGACGCTCGTCGAAGGGGAGGAAGGCCGACTTCATCGCATTCGTCGTGACCCACCGCAGGTCGTCGAGCGTCCAGCCGGCCTCGGTGACGAGCGCGAGCATCTCCTTCGTCATCGACGTGTCCGACATCAGTCGGTTGTCGGTGTTGAGCGTCACCCGGTAGCGCAACCTCGTCAGGAGCGTGACCGGGTGCGCGGCGATGGACGGGGCGGCACCCGTCTGCACGTTGCTGTGCGGGCACATCTCGAGCGGCACGCGCGTGTCCCGGACGAACGCCGCCAGCCGCCCCAGCCGCAGCACGGACGGGTCCTCGCCGGCGGCCCGGTTCGCCGCGAGCGGGTCGTCGGTGACCGTGCCGTCGCCGAAGCCGATGTCGTCGACGATCCGCACCCCGTGCCCGAGCCGGTCGGCTCCACACCACTGCAGCGCCTCCCAGATGCTCGGCAGACCGAAGGCCTCACCGGCGTGGATCGTGAAGTGGGCGTTCTCCCGTCGGAGGTACTCGAAGGCATCCAGGTGCCGGCTCGGCGGGTGTCCTGCCTCGGCGCCGGCGATGTCGAAGCCGGCGACGCCGAGGTCCCGGTACCGCACCGCGAGCTCGGCGATCTCCCGGGACTTGGCCGCGTGCCGCATCGCCGTCAGCAGGCTCCGCACGACGATCGGGTGACCTTCGGCGGCCGCCTGCTCCTCGCCCTCGCGGAAGCCGGCCGCCACCTCCTCGACGACCTGCTCCAGGCTCAGACCCTCTTCGAGGTGCTGCTCCGGGGCGTAGCGCGACTCGGCGTAGACGACCCCGTCACGCGCCAGGTCGAGCACGGACTCCCGCGCCACCCGGCGCAGGGCCGACGCGGTCTGCATGACGCCCACGGTGTGGGCGAAGGTCTCCAGGTAGCGCTCGAGGGAGCCGGAGTCGGCGGACTCGCGGAACCACCGGGCCAGTCCCCCGGCGGTGCGATCCGCGCCGCTCACCGGCAGCTCGTGCCCCACCTCGTCGGCGATCTCGAGGACGGTGGCGGGCCGGACGCCCCCGTCCAGGTGGTCGTGGAGGACGACCTTGGGAAGGGCCCTGATCGTCCGCTCGTCGAGGCTCATCCCTCCTCCTCCCGGTGGACCGTGTCCGGGGCGAAGGCCGGCGTGCAGATCGCGACGTACTCGGCGCCGTCGGCGCCGGTGGAGTACCGCACCCGCTCCCCCGCCCTGGTGACGATGCTCTGTCCCGCCGCGACGGTGGTCGTGCCACCGTCGTGCTCGACGAGGACCGTCCCGGCGACGACGAGCGTGACCTCGTCGAACTCCGGACGCTGGGCCGGCTCGGACCAGCCCGCTGGTGCGGTCATGTGGGCGACCGACATCGCATCGGTACCCGTGGCCACCCGGCCGACGTGCTCGGCGATGACCTTGCCACCCGGTACGTCGATGATCGAGGGGGTGGAATTGAGCTGGGGCACGAGTAATCAGTCCTTCGTCGCAGTGATCCGGTCGAGCACGACCGACCGTGGGGGCGGGGCCACGTCGCTGATCCGCCACGTCCCCTCCACGGCCTCGCGGGCCCGGGCGAAGCGCTGCGGGGTGTCGGTGTGCAGGGTCATCAGCGGGTCACCGCGACGGACTCGGTCCCCGGGTCGCGCATGGAGCTCGACGCCGGCGGCGGCCTGCACCGGGTCCTCCTTGCGGGCGCGGCCGGCTCCGAGGCGCCAGGCAGCGAGCCCGACGGCGAAGGCGTCGACGTGATCGAGGTGGCCGTCGGCGTCCGCGGTGATCGTCTCGGTCTCCGCGGCGGTCGGCAGGGGTGCGTCGGGGTCCCCGCCCTGGGCCGAGATCATCCGTCGCCAGACGTCCATCGCGCGACCGTCGGAGAGCGCGGCCCGCAGCTCGTCGGCCCCCACCTCGCGACCGGCCGCCCGGGTCATCTCGTCGGCGATGGCCACGGTCAGCTCGACCACGTCCTGCGGTCCCCCTCCGGAGAGCACCTCCAGGGCCTCGCGGACCTCGAGGCCGTTGCCCGCGGTCAGCCCGAGCGGGACGGACATGTCGGTGATCAGGGCGACGGTGTTCACCCCTGCATCGGTGCCGAGGTCGACCATGGTGCTGGCCAGCTCGGTGGCGTCCTCGCGCGTCTTCATGAACGCACCCGATCCGACCTTGACGTCGAGGACGAGCGAGCCGGTGCCCTCGGCGATCTTCTTGCTCATGATGGAGCTCGCGATGAGCGGGATGGCTTCGACCGTCCCGGTGACGTCCCGGAGTGCGTAGAGCTTCTTGTCGGCCGGGGCGAGCCCCGCACCGGCGGCGCAGATGACGGCTCCGACGTCCTCGAGCTGGGCAAGCATCGCCTCGTTGGACAGGTCCGCGCGCCAGCCGGGGATCGCCTCGAGCTTGTCGAGGGTGCCTCCCGTGTGACCGAGCCCCCGCCCGGAGAGCTGGGGCACCGCGACATCGAAGACGGCGACCAGCGGCGCGAGCGGAAGGGTGATCTTGTCCCCCACCCCACCCGTGGAGTGCTTGTCGGCGGTCGGGCGGCTCAGCGAGGTGAAGTCCATCCGCTCGCCGCTGTCGATCATCGCCGCGGTCCAGCGCGCGATCTCCACGCGCGTCATGCCGTTGAGCAGGATGGCCATGGCGAGCGAGGACATCTGCTCGTCGGCGACCACGCCGCGGGTGTAGGCATCGACCACCCAGTCGATCTGCGCGTCGCTCAGCTCACCCCGGTCACGCTTGGTACGGATGACGTCGACGACGTCGTGCTGCTCCACCGGATCGCTCACGGCGCTCCCTTCGTCAGATCGTCGGGCCCGAAGGCCTGCGGCAGGATCTCGGCGAGGGAGAGGTCCCCCTCCGGGGTGCGGATGAGGCACCCGGCTCCCCCGTGCTCCCACAGCAGCTGGCGACACCGCCCGCACGGCATGAGCGTCTCACCCCGCGCATCGACGCACCAGACGGCGACGAGCCGGCCACCGCCGGAACGGACCAGGTCACTGACCAGGCCGCACTCGGCACACAGGCCCACGGCGTACGACGCGTTCTCGACGTTGCAGGCGCTGAGCAGCCGGCCGTCCGCGGCCAGGCCGGCGACCCCGACCGGGAAGCCGGAGTACGGGGCGTACGCGCGCTCCATGGCCTCGACTGCCGCCGCGTGCAGCTGCTGCCACCGGTCCTCGGTCGGGGACGCCACCACGTCAGTGTCCTTCGCCTCGCCGGTAGACGCGACCGTTGGCCGCAGGCATCCGTAGTCGTTGGCTGGCGAAGGCCAGGACGAGCAGGGTCGTCAGGTGCGGGGCGAACCGGGTGAAGTCTCCGGGGATGGTGTCGGTGACCACCCACAGGAGCACCACGCCGATGCCCACCAGGACGGCCACGCTGCCCTGGACGAGTCGCTGACGGCGCGTGATCTGCCAGATGCCGATGGCGAGCAGCAGCACGCCGACGAGGAGCAGCAGGGCGTGGATGGACTCCCCGCCACCGCGCAGCTGCAGGGCGTCGATGTAGCCGAAGAGCCCGGAGCCCATGAGGACGCCTCCGGGGCGCCAGTTGCCGAAGATCATGGCCGCGAGGCCGATGTAGCCACGGCCCCCGGTCTGGTCCTCGCGGTAGGCGCTCGAGGCGACCATCGCCAGGAAGCCACCACCGAGACCGGCGAGGCCACCGGAGGCGGTGACGGCGATGTACTTGTACAGGTAGACGTTGACACCGAGGGTCTCCGCGGACGCCGGGGACTCACCGCAGCTGCGCACCCGCAGGCCGAAGGGGGTGTGCCACAGCACCCACCAGGTGCCCAGGAAGAGCAGCAGCGCGATCACGGTGAGCACGGAGAGATCGGTGGTCAGCCCGCGCACCAGCGCGGCGACGTCGGAGACGAAGAACCACCCGTGCTCCTCGATCGCACCGAGCGTCCCCGAGAGTCCGGGAATGCTCATCTCCGGCAGCTCCGGCAGCGGCGGGGACTGCACGTCGCTGCCGCCCTCGAGCTCGCCGAAGAAGCGGGCCGCGAGGAAGCTGGCCGCCCCGAGCGCCACGATGTTCAGCGCGACACCGGAGACGATGTGGTCCACGCCGAAGGTGACGGTGGCCAGCGCGTGCACGAGACCACCGAGTGCTCCGCACACCATGGCACCGACGACACCCATCCAGGGTCCGCCGTGGATGGCGCCGAAGGCCGCGCCCCACGTCCCGAGGATCATCATGCCCTCGAGACCGATGTTGATGACGCCCGCCCGCTCGGACCACAGGCCACCCAGACCGGCGAGAGCGAGCGGCATGGCCCAGGCCAGGGCTGCGCCGATCGTCCCCGCGGAGAAGATGTCGTCCTTGCCGGTGATCTCGCGCACCATCGCGATGACCACGATCGCCGCTGACAGGGCCAGCGGCCAGGCCCAGAAGGGGACGCGTCGTCCCCGCGCGACGGGGGCCGTCCCCGGCTTCGGTGCGCGCACGATCGTGCTCATGACGAGGCTCCTTCCGCCGTGACGACCGCATCGAGCTGGCGGGTGACCTGCTTCTGCTCCAGCCGCTGCTCGAACCGGTGGACGACCTCGTAGGCGATGACGACCGCCAGCAGGATCACGCCCTGGATGATGTAGACGAGCGCCGGCGAGACCCCCGCCATGAGCTGCAGACCGTCGGATGCCTTCTCCAACCATGCCCAGAGCAGGGCCGCGAAGGCCATGCCCACCGCGTGGTTGCGCCCGAGCAGTGCGACACCGATGCCGATGAAGCCGACCCCCTCCTGGAAGTTCATCCCGTAGCTGTGGTCAGCACCGAAGAACGCCGGCATCCCGATGAGCCCGGCCACGGCACCCGAGCCGATCATCGCGAAGAGCACCATGCGCGGGACCTTCACACCGCTCGCGACCGCTGCCGTCTCGGACTCACCGGTGGCGCGCACGTCGAAACCGAGGCGGGTGCGGTTGACGACGAACCAGTAGACGATGCCGACGATCACGGCGAGGACCAACAGGGTGTACACGAGGTTGGGTGCATCCGGGACGAGCGGTAGCCCCTCGAGCTGGCTCGACTCCGGGATCGTCCTCGTGTTGCGGGTGTTGCTGCCCTCGGCGCGAAGACCCCAGGTGCGCAGGCCCCAGCCGACGAGGCCCGCCGAGATCATGTTGAGCATGATCGTCGAGATCACCTCGGAGACACCGCGCGTGACCTTCAGCCATCCGGCGATCCCGGCCCAGAGGCCGCCCACGGCCATCGCGACGAGCATCGCCATGACGATGTTCAGCGGGCCCGGCAGGAAGGCCTGGCCGGCGAAGATCGCCGCCGCGAAGGTGGCGAGGCGGTACTGGCCGTCGACACCGATGTTGAACAGCTTCATCTTGAAGCCGATGGCGACTGCGACGGCCGCGATGTAGTACGTGATGGCGCTGTTGAAGGTGTTGACGAGGGTGCGCGGCCTCGGCTCGGACAGCAGCGTCTGCCACACGAGCCCGACGGGGTCACCGACGGCGACGAGCACGATCGACGTGACGACGAAGGCCACGACCACCGCGAGCAGTGGTGCCGAGAGGTTGAGCGCCAGACGGCGCGCGGAGAGCTTCACGATGCGTCCTTCCCGGCTCCGGTCATCGCGCTGCCCAGCTGCTGGCTGGTGACGGCGTCCGGGTCGAAGTCAGCGGTGAGCCGTCCGCGCAGGATGACCCGGATCGTGTCCGAGAGCCCGATGAGCTCCTCCAGGTCGGCGCTGATGAGCAGCACGGCGAGTCCCTCCCTGCGCGCCTCGCGGATGAGGTCCCAGATCGCCGCCTGGGCGCCGACGTCGACGCCACGGGTCGGGTGGCTGGCGATGAGGACCTTTGGGCGGTGGCTCATCTCGCGACCGATGATGAGCTTCTGCTGGTTGCCCCCGGAGAGCGACCCGGCCGTGACGTGGATGCTCGGGGTGCGCACGTCGTACTCCGACACGATGCGCTCGGTGTCCGTCCGCGCGGCCTTGGGCGTGAGGATCCCGCGTGCGGAGGAGGGTGCCTCGGTCTGGTGACCCAGCATCCGGTTCTCCCACAGCGGGGCGTCCAGGAGGAGGCCCTGGCGGTGCCGGTCCTCGGGGATGTAGCCGACGCCGGCCTCGCGGATGCGGCGGACGTCCCAGTCGGAGATGTCGGTGCCCTCCAGGGTGATCCGGCCGGCGGAGGGGTCACGCATGCCCATGAGCACCTCGACCAGCTCCGCCTGCCCGTTGCCCTCCACCCCGGCGATACCGAGGACCTCGCCGGCCCGGATGCGCAGGGTCACGTCCTCCAGGAGGGTGCGCCCCTGACCGGGAAGGGTGACCCCCTCGGCCTCGAGGACGACCCGGTCGGTGACCGTCGAGGCCTCGCTCTCGGGCGTCGGCAGCTCGCTACCGACCATCAGCTCGGCCAGCCGGCGGGCGGTCACGTCGCCGGGAAGCACGGTGTCGACCGTGGTCCCGCGACGGACCACGGTGATCCGGTCGGCGACGGAGAGCACCTCGTCCAGCTTGTGCGAGATGAACAGCACCGTGATGCCCTCGCGCTTCAGCTCACGCAGGTTGCCGAAGAGCTCATCGACCTCCTGCGGGACGAGCACCGCGGTCGGCTCGTCGAGGATGATGGTGCGGGCGCCGCGGTAGAGGACCTTGAGGATCTCCACGCGCTGGCGCGCGCCGACCCCCAGGTCCGCGACGAGGGCGGTGGAGTCGATGCCGAGGCCGTACTCACGGGAGATGCGTTCGATCTCGGCACGGGCCGCCGCACCGATCCCGTGCAGCTTCTCCGCCCCCAGGACGACGTTCTCGGTGACGGTGAGGTTGTCCGCGAGCATGAAGTGCTGGAAGACCATGCCGACGCCGTGCTTGATCGCATCGGCCGGGCTGTGCAGCGAGACCTTCTCGCCGCTGATCCGGATGGTGCCCTCGTCGGGGCGCTGCACCCCGTAGAGGATCTTCATCAGGGTCGACTTGCCCGCCCCGTTCTCGCCGACGATCGCGTGCACCGTCCCCCGTGCCACGGCGAAGGAGACGTCGTGGTTGGCGACCACGCCGGGGAACCGCTTGGTGATGCCGTCGACCTCGACGGCCGGCTCCCCGCCGGGTACGTCGGTGGACGAAGGGGGGTCCGGGACGGTCGTGCTCATGGTGCCTCCGTGGTGCGTCTGCGACGTCCTGTCGCAGGCGAAGGGTAGCTGCCGACATGCCGCGGGTCCGGTCACGCGCCGTGCACGTGACCGGACCCGGGGTCAGTCGATCTGCGTCACTTGGACGGGACGGTGATCTCCCCGTCGATGATCTGCTGCTTGTACTTGTCCAGCTGGTCGGTGATGTCGTCGATCTTGCCACCGGTGGTGGAGTACGAGACGCCACCGTCCTTCAGGTTGAACTCGACCAGGCCGGAGGTGTCCTCGCCCTCGGTGGCCGCCTTCAGGTAGTCGAAGACCGCGACGTTCACGTTCTTGACCATGGAGGTGATGATGACGTCCTGGACGTCCTCCTCGGCCGTCATGGCCTGGTCGGAGTCGACGCCGATGGCCATCTTCTTGTTCTCCTTGGCGGCCTCGAAGAGACCGGCCCCGGAGCCACCCGCCGCGTGGTAGATCACGTCGGCGCCCTTGTCGTACATGCCCTCCGCGGCCGTCTTGCCCGCGGCGGGGTCGGCGAAGCCGGAGCCGTCCTCGGCGAGGTACGTCGTCTGGATGTCGATGTCCTCGTCGACCTCCTTGGCGCCCGCCTTGAAGCCCGCCTCGAACTTGTTGATCAGCGGCACGTCGGTGCCACCGATGAAGCCGACCTTTCCGCTCTTGGACTTCAGCGCAGCGGCGGCACCGACGAGGAAGGACCCCTCGTGCTCGGCGAAGACCAGCTGCGCGATGTTGTCGCCCTTGGAGGCATCGGAGGCGTCGTCGATGATCGCGAAGTTGACGTCCGGGTTGTCCTTGGCCGCATTGCCGATGGCCGTGGCGTAGATGTAGCCGACACCGATGATGTTGGTGCAGCCGACGTCGACCAGCTGGTTGAGGCGGTCCTCACGAGCGGCGTCGTTCTCACCCTGGCTCGCCTCGACCTCCTCGGTCTCGATGCCCAGCTCGTCCTTGGCCTGGTCCAGGCCCTTGGCGGCAGAGTCGTTGAACGACTGGTCGCCGCGCCCGCCGACGTCGTAGGCCAGGCAGGCCTTGACGTCCGAGCCGGACTCCGACGCCGACGTCTCCTCCTGGGAGCTGCTGCCACCGCAGGCAGTGAGGGCCACGGCGGCCACGGACATGATCGATGCAGCCTTCACGGTGTGACGCAAGGCGCTCTCCATTCTTCACAGGGGTACTCGGGCACGCACGTGCCACCCGGGGATGCTACGTCCACGTGGACCGCGGGCCCGCACCAGATGGCCCTCATCCACCCAACTGTTATGAGACCGCGATGCGACCAGGAGGCTCCTGGGTGCTCAGTCGTCCCGCTCGACGCGCGTCCACTCCCCCGCGGCGGCGAGGGTGAGCAGGGCGGTCCCGTTGCGGACCGCTCGCTCGTCGACGACGAGGTCGCCCTGGTGCAGGTCGAAGACCCGTCCACCCGGGGCCCGCGTGCCCAGTCGCGCCAGTGCCCCCTCCGAGTCGTGAAGCATCCATGCGAAGTCCTCACCACCGAGGCTGTGGGGCGTGGGCACCGGACGCAGGCCCGCAGCCATCGTGGCGCGTCCCAGGGCCGCCACGGCCGAGGTGTCGTTGACGACCGGCGGGACCCCCCGCACGTGCTCCACGGTGGCGTCGACCCCGTAGGGCGCGACGACCCCGTCGATGACCTCGTGCAGCAGCGGACCGATCTCCTCCCACAGACCGACGTCGAGCATGCGCACGGTGCCCTGGACGACGCCGGTGGAGGGGATGACGTTGATCGCCTCACCGGAGGTGACCCGCCCCCAGACGACGACCAGTCCGGCACGGGGGTCGACCCGCCGGCTGAGCACGGCGGGGACATCGGTGATGACCTTGGCCAGCGCGTAGGTGAGGTCCTCGGTGAGGAAGGGGCGGGAGGTGTGCCCGCCCCGGCCTCGGAGTGTGACGGTCAGCTGGTCGGCGGCCGCCGTGAGGGCACCTTCGCGCAGCCCGATCTCCCCGACGTCCAGTGCGGGATCGCAGTGCACCGCGTAGACCGTGTCGACGCCGGACATCACCCCTGCCCGCACGTATGCCAGGGCACCGCCCGGCATGACCTCCTCCGCCGGCTGGAAGACCAGGCGGACCGCGACGCGCCGGGCGGCCAGCTCGTCGGCGACCTCCGCGAGCGCCAGGCCGGCGCCGAGCAGGGCAGTCGTGTGGACGTCGTGGCCGCAGGCGTGGCAGACGCCGTCACGGGTGGAGCTCCAGTCCAGTCCGGTGCGCTCACGCACCGGGAGAGCGTCGATGTCACCGCGCAGCGCCACCCGCCGACGTGGATCCCTGGCGCCCATGTCCACGACCAGACCGGTCTCCCCGATCCCGCGTGGCTCCAGACCGGCCTGCTCGAGTCGCTCGCGCAAGCGCGCCGTCGTGCGGTGCTCCTGCCAGGACAGCTCGGGGTGGGCGTGCAGGTCCCGCCGGAAGTCGATCAGCTCGGGCAGGAGCCTGTCGATGGCGCCGAGGAGCGTCGGGGCGAGGGGTGCAGTCATGGCGAGAAGGACTCTACTGCGTCACACCAGATCGGCCCGGCCCTCCTCCCTGAGTGCCTGGACGACCAGCCGGACGTCCTGCGCGCGTGCCCGGCTCGTGACGAGCAGTGCGTCGTCGGTCTCGACGACGACGACGTCCTCGAGACCCACGACGGCAACCATCCGACCGGACTCGGTGACGACCAGCCCCCCGGAGTCGATGGCGCGGACGTTGTCGGCGTCCCCGACGACCGTCATGGACTCGTCCTCGTGCGCCAGCAACCCGGACAGCGCCTTGAAATCGCCGATGTCGTCCCAGTCGAAGGTGCCCGGCACCATGACCACGAGCCCCTCGTCGGCAGCGGGCTCGGCGACGGCGTGGTCGATGGCCATCTTCTCCAGTCCCCCCCAGAGCTCCTCGAGCCGCTCGGGCTCGGCCGCGATCTGCCGCAGCCCGGCGGCGAGCTCCGGGTGCCAGCGATCCAGCAGGTCGAGCAGGACCGCGGCCCGGACCACGAACATGCCGGCGTTCCAGCGGAACTCTCCCGTGGCCAGGTAGGAGGCGGCGCGGCGGGCATCGGGCTTCTCGACGAACTGGCGCACCCGGGAGGCGGTCGGGAAGCCCTCCAGGGGCGGACCCTGCTGGATGTAGCCGAAGCCCGTCGAGGGACGGGTCGGCTCGATGCCGATGGTGACCAGCCGCTCACCCCGCGCGGCGACCGCGACCGCCTCGGCGACCGCGTCGGCGAAGGCGGTCAGGTCGGTGATCGCGTGGTCTGCGGCGAAGGACCCGATGATCGCCTCCGGGTCGCGACGCTCGAGCACGGCGGCCGCGAGACCGATCGCGGCCATGGAGTCACGGGGTGAGGGCTCGGCGAGGAGCTGGTCCTCGGCCAGGTCGGGCACCTGCTCACGCACCGCGTCGACGTGGGCGCCACCGGTGACGACGAGCACCCGGTCACCGGCCAGCCCCCGCAGGCGGTCGACGGTCTGCTGGATCAGGGTGCGTCCGGTGCCCGTGAGGTCGTGCAGGAACTTCGGCGAGCTCGCACGGGACATCGGCCACAGTCGGGTCCCGGCTCCTCCCGCCGGGACCACGGCCCAGAACCGCTCCAGCTCCTCGCTCGACGTCATGGCCGCACGCTACCCGCAGGTCGGCGAGGCGCCGTGCGAAGTCGTCACCCGCCGCTCACCCGGGGCCCACCCGGGCGTCATCCCCAGAACTCCTGGGCCCGTCACGGTGGAGGCGTGAGAGTGGCCATCACGACCGAGTCCTTCCTGCCGAGCCTCAACGGCGTCACGACGAGCGTCTGCCGGGTGGCCGAGTCCCTCCGGGAGCAGGGGCACACCGCCCGGATCATCGCTCCCGGGCCGGCGCCGAGCACCTTCGCCGGGCACGCGGTCACCGCACTGCCCGGGGTGCCCGTCCGCGGCTTCCGGGCCGGGCTCCCGACCGCGGGCGTGCGGCGAGCACTGCGGGACTTCCGCCCCGACGTGGTGCACGTGGCCTCCCCCTTCCTCGTGGGTGCGCGCGGACTGCACGACGCCGAGCGGCTCGCCGTGCCGAGCGTGGCGATCTACCAGACGGACATGCCGAACTACGTCCAGCAGCACGGCGGCCCCGGCGCCCTCGGCCGCGGTGCCTCGTCGGTGACCTGGGAGTGGATACGACGCCTGCACTCCCGGGCCGACCTCACCCTCGCGCCCAGTCGACCCGCGCTCGAGGAGCTGCGGGCACACCGGGTCCCCAGGGTGGACCTGTGGGGCCGCGGTGTCGACACCCGCCTCTTCCGCCCCGAGTGGAAGGAGGAACCGGGGGCGATGGCCCTCAAGCGCGCGCTGGCACCGAACGGCGAGGTCGTCCTGGGCTACGTCGGCCGGCTCGCCCCGGAGAAGGAGCTCCACCGGCTCGTCGAGGTCGCCACGCTGCCGGGGACACGCCTGGTCCTCGTCGGCGAGGGTCCGAGCCGCAACGAGCTCGGTGCCCGCCTGACCGAGGCGGTCGCGCGGGCTCCCGGGCGCCCGAATCCTCCACCGGCCTTCCTCGGGCCCCTCACCGGGGACGACCTCGCCCGTGCCTATGCCGCCTTCGACGTCTTCGTCCACACCGGGACGAAGGAGACCTTCGGCCAGACCCTCCAGGAGAGCGCTGCGATCGGCCTGCCGGTCGTCGCACCGGCGGCCGGTGGTCCCCTCGACCTCGTCGACCACGGCCGCAGCGGGTACCTCTTCGACCCGGACGCCCACGGTGACCTGGCCCGGTGGGTCGGCGAGCTCGTCGAGTCACCCGGCCTGCGCGAGGAGATGGGCGCGGCCGGGCCGCACCAGGTCGCCCATCGCTCGTGGGACTCCCTGACGACCCAGCTCGTCGGTCACTACGAGCGCGCGATCGCCACCGCCGCCTGAGGACGAAGGGGGGCTGCCCGCGGATCTCGCACCCACGGCCGCCACTCTGGGAGACTCCGCCTCATGGAACCCCGGTGGCTCGACGACGCGGAGATGGTGACCTGGCTGCGCCTCATCGGGCTCGCCGAGGTCCTACCGGCACGACTGGACGCGCAGTCACGGCGGGATGCCGGGCTCACCCACTTCGAGTACCAGGTGCTCGCGATGCTCTCCGAGGCGCCCGAACGCACCCTGCGCATGTCGTGGTTGGCGCGTCGCACCAACGCGACGCTGCCGCGGCTGTCCCACGTGGTCAAGCGACTCGAGGACCGGGGCCTCGTCGCCAGGACGCGCAGCGCCACGGACGCCCGGGCCACGGATGCCGTGCTCACCGATGACGGGTGGACCACGATCCGGTCGGCTGCCCCGGGCCACGTGGCCTTCGTCCGGGAGCGGATCCTCGACCAGCTCACGCCGGAGCAGGTCGATCAGCTCGGCGAGATCGCCGGCTCGCTGCTCAGCAGCCTGGACCCCGAGGGCGACATCACGATGCGGGCTGAAGACGCTCGCCCGTGAGGTCGAAGTCGACCATCGGCCGCCAGACGCCGTCCGAGCCGTGGTCGTAGAGGTGGAAGCGACTGACCTCGAAGGTCGCCTCGAAGCCGGCAAGGTCGTCGAAGGCCCGGTCGAGCCCCGACTCGTCGATGTCGTGGGCGATCGTCACGTGCGGGTGGTAGGGGAACTCCAGGTCCCGTGAGACGGGGCCACGGCGCACGGCCTGCTCCAGCCGCTCGCACATCGGGATGCCCTCGGAGACCTGGACGAAGACCACGCGGCTGACCGGCCGGAAGCTCCCGGTGCCGCGCAGGTGGATCGTGAAGGGTCCGTGCTGAGCGGCAACCATCTCGAGATGGTGCACGAACCGGTCCATCTCCTGCGGGACGATCTCCGTCGGCGGCATCAGCGTGATGTGCGGCGGGATCGCCTGGGCCATCGGGTCACCGACGTCCTCACGCTGCCTCTGCAGCTGCCCGCCCCATGGCTCCGGGACCGCGATCGACACTCCGTGCACCGCCACGGTCAGCCTCGCGCGGCGGGGAGGAGACCGACGCTGTCGTAGACCCGGTCACGGGTCGCGGAGGCGACCTCTCCGGCGCGGGCGGCCCCCTTCGCCAGGATCCGGTCGAGCTCGGCCGGGTCGTCCATCAGCTCGGCCATCCGCGTCTGGTACGGCTCCACCGCGGTGACGACGACGTCGGCGACCTCCTTCTTCAGGTCCCCGTAGCCTCGTCCCGCGAACTGCGACTCGAGGTCGGCGATCGTGGTGCCGGACAGGGCCGAGTGGATCGACAGCAGGTTGGAGACGCCGGCCTTGCCCTCCGGGTCGTAGCGGATCTCGCCGTCGACGTCGGTGACGGCCGAGCGGATCTTCTTGGCGATCCGCTTGGGCTCGTCGAGCAGCGAGATCAGGCCCCGGTCCGAGGAGGCCGACTTGCTCATCTTGCCGGTGGGGTCCTGCAGGTCCATGATCCGCGCCGACTCCTTGATGATGTGCGGCTCGGGGACGACGAGTGTGTCGCCGAACCGGGCGTTGAAGCGCAGCGCCAGGTCACGGGTGATCTCGAGGTGCTGGCGCTGGTCGTCGCCGACCGGCACGCGCGCTGCGTCGTAGATCAGGATGTCCGCGGCCATGAGGATCGGGTAGGTGAAGAGGCCGACGTTGGCGTTGCCGCCCTTGGCCGTCTTGTCCTTGAACTGGGTCATCCGGTTGGCCTCGCCGAAGGCGGTCTGGCAGGCGAGGACCCACATCAGCTCGGTGTGCTCGCGCACGTGGCTCTGGCAGAAGATCGCCGAGCGCTCGGGATCGACCCCGGCCGCGATGTACTGCGCGGCCGTGACGCGGCTGCGACGGGTGATGTCGGCCGGGTCCGTCGGCACCGTGAGCGCGTGCAGGTCGGCGACGAAGTAGTACGCGTCGAACTCCTCCTGCAGTCCCACCCAGTTGACCAGGGCCCCCAGGTAGTTGCCGAGGTGGAGGGAGTCGCTGGTGGGCTGCATCCCGGAGAGGATGCGGGGCCGCTGGCCGGCCGCGGTGTTCGACGTGGACATGTGCGGCATTCTGTCAGCCGGGCCGTTCGCGCACGCAGCCGCTCGGGGTCACTGTCACCCACCGGCCCGGCCGCAACCCGTCGTCAGGCCGCGCTCACCTGCACCGCGGCTGCCCGGCGAGCTGCCCCACGGCCGCGTGCAGGTGCTCGACGAAGCGCTCCGGGGAGAAGGCGTCCACGTGGGCGAGGATCGCCGCCTCGTCCCATTCCCGTCCGCGGTTGTCGCGGACCGCCTCGCGGATCGCAGCGGCGTCCGGCTCGTCGAAGAAGGCACCGTTGACCCCCTCCGCGATGGTGTCGAGGAAACCACCGGCACGAAGGGCGAGTGTCGGCTTGCCGAAGGCGCCCGCCTCGAGCGGGGTCAGGCCGAAGTCCTCGTGGCTGGCGGCCACGAGCGCGCAGCTGTTGGCGTACACCCAGCGCATCTCGGCGTCGGTGAGCCGGGTGACCACCGCGACGTTGGGCGGAGCCGAGGCACGCAGCTCCGCCAGCATGGGGCCGGCACCGACGACGACGAGTCGCTCCGGCAGGTCCGCGAAGGCCTCGATGATGCGGTGCACGTTCTTGTACGGCAGCAACCGGGAGACGACGAGGTGGAAGTCCTCCCAGCCGCTCACCTCCGGCACCGGGTCGCGGTCTCCCTCCGCGTCCACCGCGAAGGGGGGCGCCAGCACCTCCGCATCGATGCCGTAGGCCTCGTGGATGCGTTCCCTCACGACGTGGGAGTTGGCGAGATACACCTCTCCGGTGGCCGCGGCCCGTCGGTCCCACGCCTTGAGAGGGGCACGCAGCGCCAGGAGCGCGAGGCCGATCGGTGACCGCTCCGGGTCCCGGCCCAGGTACCTCGCCGTCTGGTACAGCCAGCGTGCGGGCGCGTGGCAGTAGACCAGCTTGCGTCCGGTGGTGGGGAAACCGTGTGCCCAACCACTGCTGCTCGCCACGACGACGTCCGCGTCGATGCTCAGTCGGCTCGAGGCGAGCGGGAGGAAGGGCAATGCCATCCGGTGGTTCCGCCGCAACACCCCGACCCTGTTGAGCGGGCTCACGCGGATGTCGGCGTCCCGGAACTCCGGGAAGGTCCCATCCGGGTCGTAGAGGGTCGTGTGGATCGTCGCGTCCGGGAAGGCGCGGTGCATGGCCAGCACCACCCGTTCCGCTCCCCCACGTTGCGTCAGGTAGTCGTGGGCGATGGCCACCCGTGGTCGCTCGCGCCCGGTCACCTCGCCCCAGACGCCGACGATCCGGTCGGTACTGGGACCGATGCCCAAGTGGTCGCGCGCACGCTCCCACCCCGCGTCACCGCGGCGTTCCGACTCCTCGGGGTCCGACAACGCAGCGTCCATGGCAGCAGCGAGCTCATCGACATCACCGGGCTCGACGAGCCAGCCGACCGACTCGGGTCCTCCTTCGGTGATCTCCGGGACGCCTCCGGCGTTCGTGGCGATGACCGGAACCCCCCGGGCCATCGCCTCGGCGACGGCCTGGCCGTAGGGCTCGGGCGTCGGCGACGCGTGCACGGCCACACTCATCGAGTCGAACTCGGCCGCCGGGTCGTCACTGAAGCCGGGCAGCTCGACCCGATCGGTCAGACCCAACCGCGTGATCTCGCGACGGACCTCCCCTTCGTGCTGCTCCTGACCGAACATCGGCGAACCGATGATGCGGAAGGCCGCCGTCGGGAACCGGTCCGCGATACGGCCGGCAGCACGCACGAACTCCAGCTGACCCTTGGTCGGAGAGATCCGCCCGACCATGCCGACGACCGGCGTCCGCGGTAGCGGACGAGGCGCCGGCGCGATCTGCTCGGGGGACAGACCGGGGTGGGCCACGACGAGGCCGCGGGCTCCGGGGAGGGTGTCGGCGGTGGCGCGGGAGTTCGTGATGACCCGCTCCGGACCCCACGTCGAGACCCCACGCACCAGGCGCACCACGCGCGGTGGCAGGTAGTCAGGAGCGATGCGGTCCCGGACGTGCCAGACGAGTGGCCGTCGCGCGAGACGAGCTGCCGGCACACCGAGCAGGTGCGCCTTGAGGGTGGTGCTGTGCACCACGTCGACATCGAGCTCCCGCAGACGCCGCGCCAACCGCAGGACGAAGGGGGCCGCCGCCGCCGCGTTCCTCGCGGCCGTGCGCGGGAGGGCTGCTTCGTGCCGGGTGGTCCCGCCCACGCCCTCGTCCAGCGGCAGGACCTCGACCGCATGACCGCGCCCGCGCAGCCGCTGCACGAGCGGTCCGTGTGCGAAGAGGACGACCCGTGCATCCACGTCATCCCGGGTCGCGAGTGCATCCATGAACCGGACCAGAGCGAGCTCGACCCCACCGAGCTGCGCCGTGTGGTCGAGGATGGCCACCCGTACCGGTCCGCGCATGTCACTCCCATGGTCGACTAGTGCGCAGCCTAGACGGGAGTGACTATCAGGTAGGTGAACTGTCCACGTCGGTATGCTTCGCGTCGTGACGGCGGGGGTGACGGCACGGAGCCACTGGCCCGGCCTGGACGGCCTGAGGGGGATCGCGGCACTCGCGGTCCTGCTCTTCCATGCCCAGCTCGGACTCGCCGTCAACGGCTACGTCGGGGTGGATGTTTTCTTCGCCCTCTCTGGTTTCCTCATCACCTCCATCCTCCTCGGCGAGCTGCACCGTCACGGCCGCCTCCGACTCATCCGTTTCTACGGCCGCCGCGTGCTGCGCCTGTACCCGGCACTCCTCGTCACCTGTGTCCTCGTGGTCGTCGCCGGACTGATCACCGGGAACCTCACAGAAGTCGGACCAGGGGCTGCGGCGGCCTTGGTCTATCTCGGGAACTGGTGGATGTACACCGGGCACCCCGCAGTCTTCCTCGAGCACACGTGGACGCTGGCGATCGAAGAGCACTTCTATGCCGTGTGGCCGCTGCTCCTTGTCGTCCTCTTCTCATCCCGCCGATGGGTGCGAGCTCTCGGGGTGAGTGCCTGTCTCGTCCTCATAGCAGTGCTGTTCAGCCCGTGGCCCGAGTCGATCGAGCCGGTCCGCGGCACCTACCTTCGAGGATTCCCCATCGTCTGGGGATCGCTGCTGGCATGGCTCGCACAACGGGGACCGTTCGCGCATCAACGACAACTCGGCGTTGCCGCGAACATCGCACTCGCCGCGCTCCTGGTGGTGCTGCTCGCGGGTCGACCCCTCCCAGAGCGGTGGTTGACCGGCCCCGACAGCATCACGGCGGTGCTGACCGTCATCGTCCTCGCGGGGGTCGTGCTGGCTCCGTCCTCATGGACGGGGGCTGCCCTCGCCAAGGGACCCCTGCGCTGGGCAGGAACCCGCTCGTACGGGATGTACCTCTACCACTTTCCGTTACTGCAGCTGCTCCGTCACCAGGTCGACGTCGGACCTGTATGGGTCCGGATGCTCTTGGGCATCGTCGTCACATTGCTCGTCACCGAGGCCTCGTTCAGATGGATCGAGACGCCGTTCCTCCGACTCAAGGACCGTCTGGACGACCGCGCTGCCGCACGGACTGAGATCGCCCAGCCGGCTCCGGCCGGTGAAGCACCGGTGTGATGCTGCGCTCGGCTAGGGTGACGCGCATGGAGGGGGAGAGCCGGGGACGTGCCGGCGACGCCATCGGGGACGTGTCACGGCGAGTGCACTGGCTCAGCCTGTACACCACCGTGCCCATGGGTCAACAGACCTATGAGGCCAGCATCCAGGAGGCAATCGCCGCCCTCGCCGAGCCCAGGTGGGACTTCCGCGTCTCGAGCGTCGGCAGTGGCCACAGTGCCGCTACCTTCCGTGTCCCCCAGCGGATCCTGAACCATCGTCGTGGGGCTCGGGTGGTGGGTGCGCTGACCGGCCTCCGGTTCGACCTCGTGCACCGGTTCGACCTGCGGGTTCCTCGCCCCCCCGGGCCGCACGTGCTGACCCTGCACGACCTGCCGCCGATGCGCTTCCCGGACGAGGGGCGCCTTCCCGCGTGGTGCAGCGACCCGATCCCCGACGTCCAAGTCATCTGCCCCTCGGAGTTCGCCGCGGCCGAAGCGACCGACCTCCTCGGCGCGCAGCACGTGACCGTCATCCCCTACGGAGTACGCCCAAGCTTCCAGCAACCCCAGCCTCTGGATACTGCTGCGCTCGGGGCACTGGGCGTCACCCGCCCCTTCTTCGTCCATGCCGCGGGAGTGACCCGACGCAAGAACCTCGAGGGTCTGGCCGACGCCTGGGGTCGGGTGGCCCCTGAGCTGCCCGATCACGAGCTCGTGCTGCTCGGTCCCCCCTCCGACCGTCGGGAGGAGCTCTTCGGCCATCTCCCGCGCGTAGTGCTCCCCGGCAAGGTGGACCTCGACGTCGTCGGCCGGGTGATGGCAGCAGCAGAGGCCGTGGTCGTCCCCAGCATCTACGAGGGCTTCGGATTGCCGTCGCTGGAGGGCATGGCGGTGGGGACACCGGTCATCGCCGTCGACCGCGGTGCGCTCCCGGAGGTGTGCGAGGGCAGTGCGCTCATGACCCAGCCCGACGGCGCCTCCATCGCCGAGGCGATACGCGCCGTGGGCCGCGAGGAGATCGACCGCGAGGACCTCGTGCGCCGCGGCCTCGACCGCGCCACGACCTTCTCGTGGGAGAAGGCTGCCCACGCCCATCTCGATGTGTACCGGAAGGTCCTGGGGTGAGCGGGAGGTCCGGGCCACGGCGCATCTGGCTCGCTCCGAGCGCATTCCACCCCTCGCGCGGCGGGGTGGAGGAGCTCACCCTGCAGCTCGCTCACGAGTACCGGCGAAGGGGCCACGACGTCACCGTGATCGTGCACCGGCATCCACGTCACCTCCCCACTGAGGACACCGTCGAGGGCGTGCCGGTCCGACGCATCGACCTCGACCTTCCCGGGGGTGACCCGAGGCGGCTGCTCCGGTACCCGCTCGCGTTGCGACGACAGGTCGGCGCACTCGACGACGTCGGTCCCCGACCCGACATCGTCCACGTCCAGTGCGCCGCCAACCAGGTCCTGCCCCTGACGCTCTGGGCGGCGCGCCGACGGGTTCCCATGGTCCTGACCACCCAGGGCGAAGTGACGATGGACGCGGGACGGATCTACCAGAAGAGCGCGCAGATGCGAGCAGTGCTGCGTCTGGGGAGCCGCCGCGCTGCTGCCCTCACGGCGTGCTCGCGACGTGCCGGTGACGACGCCGCCACCGTCGCGTCGCGTTTCGAGCACGCTGAGGTGGTGCCCAACGGCGTTGATCCGACGCAGTGGCAGGTCACTCCCCTGCCGAGCGCACCGGTCTTCGCTGCGTGGGGGCGGCATGTCCCGCAGAAGGGTTTCGACCTGCTCATCCGGGCCTTTGCCACGGTCAGGGAGCAGGAACCGGACGCGGTGCTGCGCATCGGTGGCGACGGACCTGAGCGCGAGCACCTGCGCGCGCTCGCTGGAGACGGTGTGGAGTTCCTCGGCCCGCTGGACCGCTCGGGGGTACGGTCCCTGCTGGAGGGCTGCCGCGTCGCCGTCGTCCCCAGTCGTCTGGAGCCGTTCGGGATCGTCGCGGTCGAGGCGATGGCTGCCGGTCGCGGAGTCGTGTGGAGCACGAACGGTGGGCTGGCCGATGCGACCGGGGACGCGGGGTGGGGTGTGGACCCCACCGACACCGCGGCCCTGTCCGAGGCCATGGTCCGCGCCCACCGCGATCCGCTCGCCCCCTCCGACGCCCGGGCGCACGCCGAGTCGCTCGGGTGGGACCGGATCGGCGGCCGGTACCTCGACCTCTACGAGACGGCACTGGGGTCGCGGTCGGCGGGCGCGTCCTCATGAGGGTGTTGATGTGGCTCAGTCGCGGCGCGGAGATCCCCGGAGGTCACCGTGTGCAGATGGAGCACACCGCGCGGGCGCTACGCGGGCTCGGGGTGGAGGTCGAGGAGCACCTCGGGCCCCGGCTTCCCGAGGGGTCCTGGGACGTGGTGCACGGCTTCCAGCTCGGCGCGCAGGAGGTGGCCGGGGCCCGACGACGGGGCGTGCCCGTGGTGATGTCGACCATCTACTGGGGACTGGCGTACACCACCTCCGGCGGCGCGGGACGAGGTTCCACCGCTCGGGACGCGTTGGGGCGTGGCCGTCGCGGGATCCGGTACCTCACCGCAAGCCTGAAGGGCCGGGAGCACCTCAGCCGTTTGGCGTTGCGGGAGATGGCCGCCGAGCTGGACCAGGTCAGGGCCTGGTCCACGGCAGACCTCCTGCTGCCCAATGCCGACGGGGAGGCGCAGCACATCCGGGAGGACCTGGGCGTGCTGACCGAGACCGTCGTGGTGCCCAACGCCATCGACGCCGACCTCTTCACCCCGGGCTTCGACCGACCGCGCGACGCCGGAACCGTCCTGTGCGTCGGGAGGATCGAGCCGCACAAGAACCAGCTGGGCACGATCACGGCCCTGCGCGGTCTGCCGGGCACGTCCCTGATCGTCGTGGGTCCACCACACCCGCACCACGCGGCCTACTACGAGCAGTGCCGACGGGCTGCCACTGGCAATGTGACCCTGCTGCCAGGCGTGGACCACGCGGACCTGCCCGCCCTGTACGCGCGGCATCGCACGCACGTGCTCGCCAGCTGGTACGAGACGACCGGACTGGTCTCCCTCGAGGCGGCAGCGTCCGGGTGCACCGTCGTCACCACCGACCGCGGTCACGCCCGTGAGTACTTCGGTGACGACGCCCACTACTGCGACCCGGCTGCACCCGCCTCCATCCGTGCCGCCGTCACGTCCGCCCTCGCTGACGAGCCGTCCCGGCGACTGCTGGACAGGATCACGACGCGGTACACGTGGGCCGATACCGCGCGGAGGACCCTCGACGCCTACGTGAGTGCGTTGGACCGCCGACATGCGTGAATTCATTGGTCATGTCCGGCGCGTCTTGGACCGGAGGACGAAGACCAAGCTGATGCTGGGCTCCTTGGGCCTGATCACCCTCGCGCTCCTCGATATGGTGGCTGTCGCGCTGGTCTACCCCATGGTGTCCCTCGCCTCAGGAGTCACCCCTGATTCCCGCATCCTGGACCCCATCCGCCAGTTGTCTACGGGCAACGACACGCACAGCCTGCTCGTCACGACGGCGGTCATGGTCGTAGCGCTGTTCATCGCGAAGTCCGCAGCCTCCATCGCCTTCAATTGGTGGCTAGCTGGTCTGACGAACCGAAGTCGCGCCGCGGTCTCGACCCACCTCCTCCGGGTCTACCTCACGACTCCGTATGGTCAGATTTCCCAACGGACAACGGCGGATCTGCTCAAGGTGCAGCAGGACGCTGTGAATCAGTTCATGCTCGCCGGGGTCTACGCATTGGTGAACGGAGTGGCCAACATGGCGACCATCGTCGGCCTCGGTGCCGTGCTCTTCTACACAGCACCCCTTCAGACGACGGTGTTGGTCGGGTACTTCCTGCTCACCGCAGTTCTATACCTGCGCGTCGTCAGGCCAGCCACCGAGCGCGCCGGTCGCGAAACGATTTCGTCAGCCGGGCTCACTTGGCGTTCTGCGATGACAGCCCTCGGCGCGGTGAAGGAGATCCAACTGCGCTCTGCGGAACTGCCTTTCGTCCATCAGTACGACAACGCCGTGCAACGCGCAGCCCAAGCTCACCGTGTTTCCGGCTTCATCGCAGGTCTCCCCAGATACATCCTCGAAGTGCTCTTTATCCTGGCCGTCGGACTTGCCATTGTCCTCAGCTCAGACACTGAGGGCGGCGCAACTCTTGGGTTGCTGGGCGTCTTCGTGGCTGCGGGATTCCGGCTACTGCCAGCCGTGACTGGGCTGCTCGGCAACATCTCGACATTGACAGTGTCCGAGGAGTCGGCTCGGTACGTTGCCCGTGACTGGAAGACTTTCGACGACGCGACCCGCGAGGCGTCGGCCATGCCGCTACCCATGGAGCGCGAACTTGTCCTGAGCGAGGTCTGCTTCCAGTACCAGGACGCAGCCGACCCCGTACTCGACCACGTGAGCCTGCGCGTCCCGAAGGGGTCATCCGTGGCGCTCGTTGGTCCCAGCGGCTCGGGCAAGACGACCCTCGTCGACCTCGTTCTCGGCTTTTACGAACCGACATCCGGGTTGATCACGGCCGACGGAATCGATGTCTTCTCCGACATCAGCGCGTGGCGGGCGAACATCGCATATGTCCCACAGGACGTCTTCCTCATCGAGGGGACGATCGAGGACAACATCGCTTTCGAGGCTGACCGCGCTGACGAGTCTGCACACGCCGCTTTACTATCGCAGGCAATCATGCAGGCCGATCTGGAGGGTCTCATCGCGGGCTTGCCGGACGGCGTCCGAACGCAAGTTGGAGAACGCGGGTCCCGGCTCTCGGGTGGGCAGAAGCAGCGGATCGGCATGGCGCGTGCTCTGTACAGGAGACCACGTCTCCTCATCCTCGACGAGGCCACCTCCGCGCTCGACAACGCGACGGAGCAGCGGGTCTCAGGGGTGATCCACGGTCTCGGAGAGGACGTCACGACGATCGTCGTCGCACACCGTCTCTCGACGGTCAGGGAGGCCGATGCCATCGTGCTTCTCGAGGAGGGGCACGTCAGTGCCATCGGCACCTTCGAAGAATTGCGGGCCTCCAGCTCCTCGTTCGCCGACCTGGTTCGATTGGGAGACCTCACATGACCGAGCCGCGCGAGGCGACCTCCATCTGGGTCGTTCTGCCCACGTACAACGGCGGGGTCCACCTCCGCGAGCAGCTGCAGTCAATCGCTCGACAGGAACGCCCACCTGACGGTCTCGTCGCCAGCGACGACGGATCGAGTGACGATTCAGTCAGCATCCTCGAGGCCTTCGCGAGGTCCGCCCCCTTCCCGGTGACCGTGCTTCGTCAGCCCCACAATGTGGGCCTGCTCAGCAACTTGGAGACGGCGTTGGCGACGGCGCTGACCACAGCCGACGTGATCGCCTTCGCGGATCAGGACGATCTGTGGCACCCAGCGAAGCTCGCGAGAATCGAGCAGGCGTTCGCCGATCCTTGTGTCCTCATGTGGTTCAGTGATGCCGAGTTCATCGACGCCGGCGGCCGCCCGTACGGCGTGAGCCTCTGGCAGGCCCTCAGCCTCAGTGCCGGGATGGACCTGAATGCGCCGCAACATCTTCTACGGTTCATCACTGGACAGACCATCATTGGTACGGCGATGGCGGCGCGAAGCTCCTTGGTGCGTGCGGGTGTCCCGTTCCCACGAACGGCTGAGCTGGACAGCACACACCACTTCCTCCACGACGGATGGCTCGGCCTTCTCGCGCACCTGCGCGGCGGCGTACTCCTAGAACCTCAGGCCATGACCCAGTACCGACAGCACGACCAGCAGTTCACGGGAATGTCCCTGTTGCGTTCCGCCGTCGAAGTCGCGGAACGCCACCGATCCCTGAACGCCACCGTTGTGCTCGAGGAAGAGCTGCGGCTGAGCGCCATCGAGCAGCACCTCCGGCGGCCCCACTCCATGTCCTTCCTCGGAGGCGCTGTGCCAGCGGTGCTGCTGGACCGGATCGAGTACACGTCAACCAGAGCCTCCGTGGTCACCGGGCACCAGAACCCACTGCGACTGTTGACGTTGCGACATCACTACGACGCCTACGCCGACGGGTGGAAGACCCTGCTGGTTGATATTTTCCGATACATGAGAGGAAGAGTCCGGCGCGGACTGAACAAGCCGACCCGATAGGCGCTACTCACGACGTAGGCAGCGCGGCGAAGTACTCGATCGTGCGCTGCAACCCGTCGCGCAGTTGGGCCTGCGGCCCCCACCCGAGCACGTTGACAGCCCGGGTGATGTCGGGCCGGCGGCGGGTCGGATCGTCCTGGGGCAGCGAGCGGTGCTCGATCCGCGACGTGCTGCCGGTCAGCTCCCGCACGAGCTCGGCCAGCTCGAGCATCGTGAACTCGACCGGGTTCCCGATGTTGATCGGGCCGGTCACCTCGTGCGGCGTGGCCATGAGCGCCATCAGGCCCTCGACCATGTCGTCGACGAAGCAGAACGAGCGGGTCTGGCTCCCGTCGCCGTAGATCGTCAACGGCTCACCCGCCAGTGCCTGCACGATGAAGTTGGACACGACCCGCCCGTCGTCGGGCTGCATCCGCGGACCGTAGGTGTTGAAGATCCGAGCGACCTTGATGTCGAGGTCGTGCTGCCGGCGGTAGTCGAAGAAGAGGGTCTCCGCACACCGCTTGCCCTCGTCGTAGCACGAGCGGATACCGATCGGGTTGACGTTGCCCCAGTAGTCCTCCGTCTGTGGGTGCACCTGGGGGTCGCCGTACACCTCCGACGTCGAGGAGAGCAGGATCTTCGCCTTCGTCCGCTTCGCCAGCCCCAGCATGTTGATCGACCCGTGCACGCTGGTCTTGGTCGTCTGCACCGGATCCCGCTGGTAGAAGATCGGGCTCGCCGGGCACGCGAGGTGGTAGATCTCGTCGACCTCGACATAGAGCGGGAAGGTCACGTCGTGCCGCATGAGCTCGAAGTTGGGATGGTCCAGCAGGTGGGTGAGGTTGCGGCGGGTGCTCGAGTAGAAGTTGTCGACCACCAGCACCTCGTGGCCCTGCTCCAGCAGCCGCTCCGTGATGTGCGACCCGATGAAGCCGGCCCCGCCGGTCACCATGACCCGGCGCGGCGTCACGGCCTCGCCCGGTCCCTGCCCTGTGCCCACGATGCAACCACCTTCCCCCACGACTGTCGGACCACCTGCAGCACACCACTGCACGTGGAGACGTCAGGGTAGCGGGTCACGCCCGCCGCGGACCCGGACTCGCGCACAGGCCGCCGTCGCCGCCGCGGCCACCATGGCGACCAGCAGCACCGAGGCGACGACGTCACTGGGCCGGTGGGCGTATCCGACGACATTCCCTGCGCACGCCAGTCCGACGACCGCCCACAGGAGCGGCGCCAACCACCCCGGTCGACGGGTCGGCCACACCACCACGATGGCCACCGCCGCAGCGACGACAAGTGTCACGTGCGTGGACGGCAGGGTGTTCTCGACGTAGGAGTAACCGTGCTCGGGCCGGGGCAGCCACTCCCTCAGCAGCCGGGACACGGGTACCGACACCAGGACAAGGGCTGCTGCTGCTCCCACGGCGGCCCACTGCCGTCGGAGCACGGCCAGCCCTGCGACCACGAGCAGTGCGACCACGAGGACCCCGGGCAGCACTGTGCGCGCCAGAAAGGGCAGCCACTCCCCCACCGGTCCGACCCCGACCTTCTGCACGAGCCCGAAGACCTCGTCGTCCAGCCACTGCCCGGGGGCTGTGAGCACGGCGATCGTGTACACCAGGGCCAGCGCCACGGCCGCACGGACCGCGTCCGCCGCACCCCGCGATGACGAGGAGAGGGTCATCCGGGCAGCCCCCTGCCGTGGTTGTCCGCTGTGGCCGATCGCCGTGCCGCATTCAGCAGAAGGTCAAGATATTGCCATGGAGGGTCCGGTGTCAGTAAGGTCTGGGTAATCGTGCGGGGGGAAATGGGGCCTGCACCGCACATCGAGGGGAAGTCATGAGCGAAGGAACCACCACACCAGTCTCCCGCCGGACGGTGGCCAAGGGTGCTGCCTGGGCGGCACCGGTCATCCTCGGCAGCGCCGCGGCACCCGCGTACGCCTCCAGTCCGCCGCCTGTGGCGCCTGAACTCGATCCTCAGGCGTTCTGCAAGCACCCCGGTGAGCCCAAGCGCTATCACGTGGGCGTGATCTGGCAGAACACCCTGCCGTGCGAAACCACGGTCACGATCACAGCCATCCAGCTCACACCCAATGCTTCGGGGGAACCCCCCGTCACCTTTCCCGGCTCCACCACCTTTTCGGTCAGCGCCAACTCCACGACGACCCAGGTGTACGACTCGAACCTGACGGAGGCCAGCTCCAACGGAACGGTGACGGTGCAGTACACGTACACCGACTGCAGCGGCACCGTGGTTACCGAGACCGCGAGCCTCTCGGCTGCATCTCTGCCCCCGTGCCAGCAACTACGCATTAGCGACTACCCCCACTGACCGTCGCCAGTGACGAAGGGCGCCACACGAGACCTCTCGTGCGGCGCCCTTCGTCTTGCTCGACTCAGTGGCGTGGCATCACTGCCCGCGGCCGCCGCTCGTGGCTTCGGCACGCCTGCGGCCCCTCCGGGTCTCGCTGGCCGCCTCCTGCTCGTAGGTGTGGTAGCCGTACCGGTACTCACCGCTGCTCTTGCCGGAGACGAAGTTGCGGGCGAAGCCCGAGACGCGGGCACCGACCGTGTCGAGCTGCTTCAGGGCCGCGACCAGATCCTTCTTCCGCGTCCGGTCCACGCCGACGACCATGACCAAACCGCCCGTCAGCCGCTCGATGACGACTGCGTCGATGACCGGGACCACCGGCGGCGAGTCGATGAGCACGAAGTCGTACTCCTGCACCAAGGTCGTCAGCAGTGCCTCCATCGGTGCCGATCCGAGCAGCTCACTCGGGTTCGGCGGGATCTGGCCGGCGGGCAGCACGTCCATCCCGACGCTCCCCCACGGCTGGATGACGTCGTGCACCTCGGCGTCGCCGAGCAGCACCGTGGTCAGGCCGACGCTGCCCTCCATCCCGAGCGTGCGGGCCACGGACGGCTTGCGCAGGTCCGCGTCCACCAGGAGCGTGCGGCGACCGGAGTCGGCCATCGCGAGCGCGAGGTTGACCGCAGTGGTCGTCTTGCCCTCCCCGGGCATGGCCGAGGTCACGACGAAGGAGTGTCGCCCGGTGGTCACGTCGACGAACATCAGGTTGGTGCGCAGCCGTCGGATGGCTTCGGCATGTCGACCGTGGGGCTGCTCCTCGACACTCACCAACCCCTTGGACGAGGTGGACTCCAGCGGGAGACCCGCGAGCATGGGTGCATCCGAGTGGGCGCGGATGTCCTCCTCCCCTCGGACCTTGGTGTCCAGCGCGTGCCGGAGGAAGGCGAGACCGATCCCGAGCACGAGGCCGGCAAGCAGACCGAGCCCGATGTTGCGGACCGGGTCCGGTGACGTGGGGCTCGACGGCGGCGACGCCGGCTCGATGGGCGTGGAGATGACCTTCTGCCCGGAGGAGGCCAGCAGGGTGGAGAACTCACCGGCAACCGCCCCCAGCTGGGGGCCGACCTCGTTGGCCACCCGGGCCGCCTCTTGCGGGTCGGCCGCCGTGGCGGTGATGTTGAGGATCGACGTGGACCCGGTGACGTCGGCGGAGACGTGGACCGGGTGCCCCGGCTCCATCCCCAGCTCCTCGCGCAGCGGCTCGAGCACCGCCGGCGTGTTGAGGATCGACACGTAGGTCTCCAGGTCGTCGCTGGTCAGCGCAAAAACACCGCCCTGCGGGGTGTCCTGGACGCGCTCGGTGCTGAGATAGATCCGAGCACGCGCTTCGTAGACCGGAGTCGTCAGCAGCGTCACTGCCAGGGCCGCCAGCACGGCCAGCACGACGCACGTCGCGACCAACGTCCATCGCGCCCGCAGGACACCAAAGAACTCGCTCAGCTGCACTGTCGACCCCTCCCCCGATCCGGACGACACCGCGCTCGGTGCCCCGACGGTAAGGTCAGTATGACGTTTCTCACCGCTACGAGGAGTGTATAAGGTGCGGATACTGCGGATCTCGCACAGCGGTGTGGTGGATGCCTGGCGGGAGCGTGAGCGGGTCGTCCGCCGCCACGGCCACGAGGTCACCTCGGTGACCGCCCGGGTGTGGGACGAAGGGGGCCGCGACGTCCTCCTCCAGGCCCGGCCCGGTGAGGACGTCATCGGCGTGCGCACCCTGGGGAGGCATCCCGCCCTCTTTGTCTACGACCCCCGTCCGCTCTGGTCACTCCTGGGTCAGCAGTGGGACGCTCTCGACCTGCACGAGGAGCCCTTCGCCCTCGCCACGGCCGAGATCCTGCTCCTGCGAGCCCTGCGCCGCTCCCGCACCCCCTTCTGCCTCTACTCGGCCCAGAACATCGACAAGCGCTACCCACCCCCCTTCCGCTGGGTCGAGCGGTGGGCGCTGCGGCACGCCGTGGCCGTCAGCGTGTGCAACGCGCAGGCGGGGCAGATCGTCACCCGCAAGGGCCTGACGGGGCGGGCGGTCCTCATCGGGCTGGGCATCGACAGGACGCGGTTCACCCACGGACCGGCGCGGCCCGACCGCGGGCCGGCCGTGCAGGTCGGGTACGTCGGCCGGCTGGCGTCGCACAAGGGCGTCGACGTCCTCCTCGAGGCGGTGGCAGCGGACCCGCACCTGCACCTGACGATCGCGGGCGCCGGCCCGGAGGAGGAGCAGCTGCGGGCACGGGCGGCAGCTCCCGACCTCGCCGGACGCGTGGAGTTCCTCGGGTCGGTGGCCACGGACGACCTGCCCGATGTCTACCGGAGCGTGCACGTCCTCGCGGTTCCCTCCCGCACGACACCCGGGTGGCAGGAGCAGTTCGGTCGGGTCGCGGTCGAGGCGATGGCCTGCGGCACCCCCGTGGTGGCCAGTGACAGCGGTGCCCTGCCCGACGTCGTGCACGGAGCCGGCCTGCTGGTTCCACCCGACGACGCCACCTCGTTGGCTGCGGCACTGCGCCGTGCTGGCGCCGACCCCGATCTCTCGGGGAGAATGCGCCGCGAGGGGATCGTGCGCGCGAGTGCGTACGACTGGGAGTTCATCGGGGGGCAGTACGTGACGCTGTACGAGGACATGGCGAAGGGCGGTGACCGGGTCGTCGGCGACGGCCTCGAGATCATCGTCGTCGCCTTCCACTCGGCGCGGCTGCTGCACGACACCCTCGCCCCCATCGCGCACCTGCCGGTCACCGTGGTCGACAACTCCAGCGACCCCGCAGTGCTGCAGGTCTGCGACGAGCTGGGCGTGCGGTACCTGGACCCCGGCCGCAACGGGGGCTTCGCCTTCGGCGTCAACCACGGACTCGCCCGCCGGCTGCGACCCGGCGCCGACGTGCTGCTGCTCAACCCCGACGCGGTCGTGGACGAGATCGGCGTCCGTGCGCTGCACGCTGCCCTCCACGAGGCCCCGGACCTGGCCAGCGTCGCCCCGGCACAGGTCGACGGGGCCGGGCGACCCGCACGGGTGGCCTGGCCGTTGCCGACACCTTGGGGTGCGGCCCTCGAGGCGGTGGGACTCGGTCGACGTCGACGGGATGACTACGTCATCGGATCCGTGCTGCTGCTGCGCGCCCGGGCCCTGGAGCAGGTGGGTGGCCTTGACGAGTCCTTCTTCCTCTACGCCGAGGAGACCGACTGGGCCAAGCGGGCCGTCGACCTCGGCTGGCGCCACCGTCTCGTGCCGGAGGTGACGGCCCTCCACCTCGGCGCGGCGACGAGCTCGGACACCCGCCGCCGGGATGCCCACTTCCACGCCTCCCAGGAGCGGTACCACCGCAAGCACTTCGGGACCGTCGGCTGGCAGGCCACCCGGGCGGCCGTCGTCATCGGTTCCGCAGCACGGGCGGTGCTCCTCGACGGCGAGCGTGCGGCCGCCGCCCGGGAGCGGGCCCGCCGGTACCTGCGCGGACCGCTCGCCGTCGAGGCCGAGCTCCCCGGCGTCGGGGCCGCACCGTGAGATCGTCCGGAGGGGCAGGGGTCGTCACCGTCACCGGCCTCGTCGCAGCAGGGGCCGGCGCCGCCGCCCTCGGCTGGATCGCCCCGCAGCAGCCGGCAGCGGCCCTCGCACTGGCGATCACGGTCCTCCTGCTCGGGATCTCGGCGGTGCGCCCCGTCACCGTCCCGCTGGTCGTCCTGCCCCTGCTCTACGTCGCAGCCAGGACGGTCTACGGCGGGACCGATGTCTCCGTCTCGGACATCGCCCTGGCGGTCGGCACGCTCGCGGCACTCCTCTTCGGCCGACGGCCGTTCAGCCGCCCCCTGCGCAACCTGCTGTGGCTCACGGTCGTCTACCAGGTGGCCACTCTCTTCACGGTCGTGGCCAACCCCTACCCCGCCAACGCCCTGGACTGGCTCCACTCCTGGGTCCTCGTCGCCGGCGGGCTGCTCGTCGGCTGGAGCGTCGGGCGCGAGGGCGCGGGTCCTCTCGGTCTGAAGCTCATGCTGGCCGCAGCCGTCGTCCTGGCCACGTGGGTCACCGGGATCGGTGTGCTCCAGGCACTGGAGGGGAACCTCGAGCCGGTGTACCTCCCTCACGGGATGCACAAGAACTTCCTCGGGACGATGCTGGGCACCACGGCCCTCATCGCCTACATCCGACCGATCTGGCTGAATCTGGGTCGACGGGCAGGGATGACCGTCTTCTGGTGGCTGGTGGTCGGGATGGGGTTCACCCAGTCCCGCCAGGCCATCGTCGCCCTCGGTGTCGTCCTCGTCATCCTGGTCCTGCGCACGCACACCGACCGCCGTCGCTCCCGGGTGGTCCTCCTGGCCATCGTGCCCGCGCTCCTGGTCGTCCTCACCCTCGTGCGTGACCAGATCGCCAGCGGCAACGTGCACAACTCGTTCTTCACGCGCGTCGAGTCCTTCGCGGATGCCCTGTCGATCTGGCAGACCCAGCCGCTCGTCGGTGTCGGGCTGCGGTGGTGGTACACGGACCGCTTCTCCGCCGGCATCCAGCCACCCAACGCCGAGATGGAGGTCCTCACCGCAGCGGGCCTCATCGGCCTCATCGGCTTCCTCGCCCTCATGGTCGGCAGCGTGGCGGTCCTGTGGCGGATGCCCCCGACGTACGGGATGCTCGCGGTCATGGTCGTCCTCGGACGATTCGTCCAGGGGCAGATGGACCTGTTCTGGGTGGCCGCCCAGACCTCCGTCCCGTTCGTCATCGCGGGGGTGTGCCTCGGCGCGTGCGCCCGTCACGAGCAGGGGGATGACGGTCCTGGCGAGCCGGCGACCGCCCGCGAGGACGCCCAGACGGCCGTGGGGGTCGGCCGCCCGTGAGGATCACCCATCTCGTCCGCACCCCCAGCTTCGCCGGCGTGGAGCGGCACATCGCGGTCCTGGCCGCTGCGCAGCACGATCGCGGGCACGAGGTGACCGTGCTCGGTGGCGACCAGAGACACATGCGCGCGGCCATCGACCGTGCAGGCGTCCGGCTGCTGCCGGCGACCGACCTGACGACGACCCTGCGCCATCTCGCGGGCCCCGCGGGACGTGGCGCCGACGTCGTGGCGACGCACATGACCTCCGCCGACCTGACGGCGCTGGCCAGCCCGGCCCTCGCGCAGACCCCCATCGTGAGCACCCGTCACTTCGCCGCACGGCGCGGCTCGACCCGGGCCGTCCGCGCCGTGGCCGAGCGGGTGCAGCCCCGACTGGCTGCCGAGATCGCGGTGAGCGAGTACATCGCCGGCGCCCTGGACGTCGACGCGACCGTCATCCTCCCGGGGATCCCGGACCGGCCCGACGGGCCGGCGCCGTCCCGGCGGGACCGGACCGTGCTCGTCGCCCAACGTCTCGAGGCGGAGAAGTCGACCGACTCGGCCATCTCCGCCTTCGCCGAGTCCCGCCTGGCCGAGCACGGGTGGCGGTTGGTCATCGCGGGGGACGGGTCCCAACGGGCCGAGCTGGAGGCGCTCGCGGCCCGGCTCGGCATCCGGGACGCCACGGACTTCGCGGGGCACCGCCGTGACGTCGACCGGCTCATGGCCGGCGCCGGCGTCCTCCTGGCCCCGTGCGCGACCGAGGGGATGGGCCTGACCGTCATCGAGGCGATGGCCTCGGGAACCCCCGTCGTGGCTGCGGCGGCCGGCGGGCACCTCGAGAGCGTCGGCGGTGTCACCGACGCGGCACTCTTCACCCCCGGGGATGCCGTGGACGCGGGCCGACTGCTCGCCGACCTGGCGAGCGATCCCGAGCGTCGTGACCGCTACGGACGAGCGCTCCGGGAGCGCCAGCGGCAGGTGTTCTCCGTCGCGGCGCAGGCGGAGGCCACGGACTCCCTCTTCCGACACCTCCTGGCCGGGAGCGACCTGCCCACCGCGCGCACTCAGCCGGGGCGGGACCTCGTCGTCATCTCCCTCGAGCCGTGGGACCGGGTCTGGCGCCGCAACCAGCACCTGCTGGCGGGGCTGCTGCGCGAGGACGCCTCCCTCCGGGTCCTCGTCGTCGAGCCCGCCCGTGATCCGCTGCACAGCCTGCGGACCGGGCACCCACCGAGGACTGGCCGTGATCTGCGCCGTGGACCCCACCTCCCCGGCGTCGGCCCGGACGCCCTGTGGCTCCTCGAACCGACCAAGGCGCTGCCCCGCCGCGTCGATGCGCACCAGGACGAGCGCTGGGCCGACGGCGTCCTCGCGGCCGCGAGCCGGCTCGGCCTCACCCGACCTGTGCTCTGGGTCAACGACCCCCGCGGCGCCCTCGTCATGGAGCGCGCCGGGTGGCCGACGCTGTACGACATCACCGACGACTGGCTGGAGGCCGACCGCGATCCGGGTGCCCTGGCCAGGTTGACGGCCCACGAGGCCGCCCTGATGCGCCGTGCCGTCGAGGTCGTCGTCTGCTCGCGGACCCTCGTGGCGACCAAGTCGTCCCGCCGCCCGGTGACGTTGGTCCACAACGCCGTCGACCTCGGCGCGGTGGTACGGCCGACGACTCGTCCCGGCGACCTGCCCCCGGGGCCGGTCGCGACCTACGTCGGCACGCTCCACTCGGACCGACTGGACGTCGGGCTGTGCGAGGCGACGGCACGTGCGCTGTCGGGCCGGGGGACGCTCGTCCTCGTCGGTCCCGATGCACTGACCCGTGCCGAGCAGGACCGGCTCGACGGCGCAGGGGTCGTGCGACTGGGCGCGAAGGACCACCGGGTCGTCCCGGCCTATCTCCAGCACGCCGACGCGCTGCTCGTGCCGCACGTCGTCGACGACTTCACCGACAGCCTCGACCCGATCAAGCTCTACGAGTACCGGGCAGTGGGCCGACCGGTCATCACCACCCCGGTCGCCGGCTTCCGCGAGGCTGCCGACGACCGCCTCCGGGTCGTGGCGCCTGTCGACTTCCCCGATGCCGTCGCTGCTGCTCTCCCAGCCACGGACCGGTATCCGACCGGGGCGGAGCCCGAGGTGCCCGACTGGAGCGACCGGGTCCACGAGATGCGGGCCGTCATCGACCGCGTCGACTCCCACCGTGAGACCCCTGACGCCGACCCCGCCGGTGCGGACATCCCGGTCGAGGTGCGGGTACGCCTCGGGCACGCAGCCGCCCAGGTCCTCGCCCGACGGCACGGCCTGGACCTGCTGCACATCAAGGGCGACGCCCTCGACGAGCGGCTCGTGCACGCGGGTCGACGGGCCAGCGACGCCGACGTCCTCGTGCGTCCCGCCCACCTCGACCGGTTCCTCGCCGCGTGCGCGGAGGTCGGGTACCGCACGGTGAGCCGATTCGCCACCGGATCGCCCTTCGAGCACTCGACGACGTTGTGGCACGACGCGTGGGGGTACCTCGACGTTCACCGCCACTACCCCGGCATCGGGCTCCCCCCGGCGACTGCCTTCGACCGCCTCTGGTCCACCCGCACCTCACGGACGGTGGCCGGGGTCGACGTCCCGACGCCGTCGCTGCCGGCCCAGGTGGGCATGCTCGTCCTGCACGCGGGTCGCACCACGCCGGGAGGCCAGGCCAGCGCCGACGTGCAGCACGCGTGGCACGGGGCGGACGCGGCCCGACGCGAGGCCGTGCGTCACTGGGTGCGGGAGTTCCTCGCGGAGGTCGCCTTCGCCGCAGGCACCGGGGAGCTGGGTTCCCTCCCCCCTTCGGCCGAGAAGGAGCTGTGGCTGGCGGTCACCCGGGAGGGACGACTGCAGGAGTGGCGTGCCCGGATCGCCGCTGCCCCGAACCTGCGCTCACGCGTTCTCCTCATGGCCCGGGCACCGCTGGTCAACATCGACCACCTCGCCCAGGAGCTCGGCCACCGGCCCTCGCGCCGCGAGATGGCCGTGGCCTTCCTCGACCGGGCCCGGCGGGCGGTTCGGGAGATCGCCCGACGAGGAGGTCGACGATGAGCGCGCTGGCGCCGTTCGTCGTCCCGCCGGACGTGGGGTGGACGTGCACCGTGGACGAAGGGGGTGCCCCCCGCGTCTTCGTCGCGCCGCTCCCGAGCGGTCCGGTGGACGTGCTCCCCGATGAGTCGGCGATCATCTGGCTGGCCGCGGTCGAGGGCACCGGCCCCGTGGTCGACGAGGTCGCCCGCACCACCGGGCACCCACCCGAGGTGATCCGTGAGGACGTGGAGGCCTTCGTGGGCGAGCTCCTCGCACGCGGTTTCCTGGCCCGACCGGGGTGACCTCGCGCGGGGCTCCTCAGTCGGCGAGGTGCCAGGTGTACTCGGGCTCGGGCCCGTGGGGGTGATGGCGTCGGACCCCGCCGGAGACGCGGTGCACGATCTCGCAGATGTCCGGCAGCACGTCGAGGGGGATGGCCGTGATGAGGTGGTCGTCGATCCCGGCCACGTCGAACTTCAGCAGGTCGATGTGGTCCTCGAGACGCAGCACGCCCCGGAGGGCATCGCCGATCCCCTCGGTCGCCATCCCTCGGACCGAGCTGGTCGCGAGCATCACCGGATGGACCGTGCACCGACCGGCGAACTGGGCGACGTTGCGCCGCACCGCATCGAGGTGGGTCGGGCCCGACTCCCAGACGTGCACCCTGGTCGTGTCCGAGCGGCTGAGGAAGAACGCAGTGCTGATGCCCGCCGGGCTCCCGACGTCCACGACCACCTGGGGCTTCCCCGATCCGTAGTCGTGGCGGTGGAAGGCCCGGAGGACCTCGTCGGCGTCCCGAGCCGTCGGCACCCACAGCGGGATCTGCCCGACGGGAGTGCGCAGCACCGTCTCCCACGGGTAGGCACCGCGACCTCCGACGAGGTGCTCGAAGG
Organism: Janibacter sp. DB-40; assembly: GCF_029510815.1. Classification (NCBI taxonomy): domain Bacteria; kingdom Bacillati; phylum Actinomycetota; class Actinomycetes; order Micrococcales; family Intrasporangiaceae; genus Janibacter; species Janibacter sp. DB-40. The sequence goes on from NZ_CP120360.1 coordinate 2,420,353, forward strand.
AGTCGAACGGGTGAGAGCTGCGGACGAGCGTGCTTCCGAGGGCGCGGAAGGTGCGTACTCGAAGCGGTCTCCCCCAGCGGCGACCCATCAGTACGCACCGTCCTTGCCGACGACAGCGGCGAAGGTCCGCCACAGGATGAGCATGTCGAGCGCGACCGACCAGTTCTCGACGTAGTAGAGGTCGAATCGCACCGACTCGTCCCACGAGAGGTTGCTGCGCCCGTTGACCTGCCACAGGCCGGTCATGCCCGGCTTGACCAGAAGCCGGCGGCGCACGTCGTGCGCGTACTGCGACACCTCGTCGGGCAGCGGTGGCCGGGGCCCGACGAGACTCATCCTCCCGCTGAGGACGTCGAGGAGCTGGGGCAGCTCGTCGATCGAGTACCGCCGGATGAAACGCCCGAAGGCAGTGATCCGCGGGTCCCTCTCCAGCTTGAAGAGCAGACCCCGATCCACCTGCTGCTCGTCGCCGACCTCGTGGTGGGGGCCGGGCAGGAAGGCGTGGTGCGAGGGAGTCTCCAGCGCCGCCGAGGCCCGCTCCTGCAGCTGTTGGCGCTTCAGCTCCTCGAGCTGGGCCTCCGCGCCGACCCTCATCGAGCGGAACTTCGTCATCTGGAAGCGCTCTCCGTGCAACCCGACCCGCTCCTGCCGGAAGAAGACCGGCCCCCGGTCCTGGAGCTTGATGATCGCGGCCACGACCAGCATCAGCGGTGACAGGGCGATCAGGAGGACGAGCGCCGCGAGCCAGTCCAACGTGGACTTCATGACCAGCGGTGACCCGGAGAACGTCGGGGCCTCGATGTGCAGCAGTGGCAGGCCCGCCACCGGTCGGGCGACCACCCGCGGTCCGGCGATCTCGGTCAGGCCCGGGGAGACCAGCAGCTCGGTCCCGCTGCCCTCCAGCGCCCAGCCCAGTCGTCGCAACCCGGATGTCCCGAGCCGGTGCACCGCGCCGCAGGCGACCACGTCGACCCCCAGCTCGATGGCCAGCTGCGCGGCCTGGTGCTCACTGCCCACGACGGGGACCCCACCGACCTCCTTGGCATCGGTCGTGGACGTACAGACCCCGACGACCCCGTAGCCGGCCTCCGGCATCCCGGCGAAGGCCTCGATGATGCCGCGGGCGTGCCCCGCCTCCCCGACGACGAGGACGTCGTGGTTCAACTCACCCGTCGTCCGCTTCGCGCCCAGCCACCGCCGCCACATCCGCCGGGCGATGAAGAGTGCCACCAGTCCTGCCGGCAGCGCGAGCAGGACGTAGCCGCGTGCCACCTCGATCTTGAAGGCGTAGGCGAGCAGGGCGACCGCAGCGAAGACCCTCAGCGTGGCGTTCATCAGCAGGCGGTACTCGGTGACACCGCGACCGAGGATGTGGGTCTCGTAGCTTCCGTGCAACCGCAGGGAGACCCACCACGCCACCGCGAGCACCGCGGAGAAGGCCGGGTACCCGAGCGAGAAGCGGTCGGTGCTGGCCGCGATGTCGGAACCGGAGTCGAACCCGAAGCGCGCCACCAGTGCACCGAAGACCGCCCACACGATCACCACGAAGTCGGTCAGGGCGATACCGATCCGCACCTGGCGCAGACCCATCGGGCCACCGTGATACGCAGTCTCCGTGGAGCCGCTCGAGGCAGCGGCGGCCATCTCAGGGCTACCGAACCCTGAGCGATGTGGTCGAGCCGGCGTCCTCCGCCAACATCACCGCATCCGCCATCCGGCCACGCGGAACCACGCGACCGTCGTCCCGCAGACGCCGCAACTGCGTCAGGCGCTGTTGAGCATCGGGTGCGCGTCGTTCGCGCCGGCGCACCGTCCTGGACAGTGCCAGACTCCCCCCGGTGAACGCGATCAGCGGCAGTGCCGCCCACCCCAGTAGCATCATGTCCTCCACCTGCACGAGAACTCCCCTCCCCAGGATCAATCACTCGCTGAATCGGACCTTACCAACTCTTTACTGTTCTTGACTAGACCTTGACGATAAGGCGGCCGCATCGTCGGTCACGCGGGCGCGTGGGAAGATCGGTGCGACGAACCCCACACCCACGGAGGGACACCCATGACCGCGAAGATCATCTGGACCAAGATCGACGAAGCGCCGGCGCTCGCCACCCACTCGCTCCTGCCGATCGTCCAGGCCTTCACCTCGGGCACCGGTGTGGAGCTCGAGACGAGCGACATCTCGCTCGCCGGGCGCATCCTCGCCCAGTTCCCCGACCGCCTCACCGAGGAGCAGCGCGTCCCGAACAACCTCGCCGCGCTCGGCGAGCTGACGCAGTCGCCCGAGGCGAACATCATCAAGCTGCCCAACATCTCCGCCTCCGTGCCGCAGCTCAAGGCGGCCATCACCGAGCTGCAGGGCCAGGGGTACGACCTGCCCGACTACCCGGACTCCCCCAGCACCGACGAGGAGAAGGAGATCGCCGCCGCCTACGCCAACGTGCTCGGGTCCGCGGTGAACCCCGTCCTGCGTGAGGGCAACTCCGACCGGCGCGCCCCCCAGGCGGTGAAGAACTTCACGAAGAAGCACCCGCACCGCCTCGGTGAGTGGACCGCCGACAACAAGGCCCGCGTCGTCTCGATGACCGGTGGGGACTTCTACGGCAACGAGAAGTCCGTCCTCATGCCCGCCGAGGACACCCTGCGCATCACGCTCACCACGAGCGGGGGCGACGAGGTCGTGCTCAAGGACTCCCTCGCCGTGACGAAGGGGGAGATCGTCGACGGGACCTTCATGTCGGCCTCCGCGCTCCGCGCGTTCTACCGCGAGCAGATCGAGGCTGCGCGCGAGGAGGGTCTCCTCCTCTCGCTGCACCTCAAGGCCACGATGATGAAGGTCTCCGACCCGATCCTCTTCGGCCACGCCGTCGCGGCCTGGCTCGGCTCGGTCGTCGACACCCACGCCCAGGCCCTCGCCGAGGCCGGCGTCGACCTGCGCTACGGCCTCGCCTCGCTCTACACCCAGCTCGAGAACCTCCCCGAGGAGACCCGGACCGCGATCCGCGCCGACATCGACGCACTGTCGACGGAGCGCCCGGCCCTGGCCATGGTCGACTCCAGCAAGGGAATCACCAACCTGCACGTGCCCAGTGACGTCATCATCGACGCCTCCATGCCGGTCGTCATCCGCGACTCCGGTCAGATGTGGAACGCCGACGACGGCCAGTCCGAGACGCTCGCCATGATCCCCGACCGGTCCTACGGCCCGATGTACGCCGCCGTCATCGAGGAGCACAAGCAGAACGGCGCCCTCGACCCCGCCACGATCGGCACCGTGCCCAATGTCGGACTCATGGCGCAGAAGGCCGAGGAGTACGGCTCGCACCCCACGACCTTCGAGATCCCCGAGGCAGGCACCGTCACGGTGACCAACGCCGCGGGCGAGACCCTCATGGAGCACTCGGTGGAGAAGGACGACATCTGGCGCATGAGCCGCGTCAAGGACATCCCCGTCCAGGACTGGGTCAAGCTCGCCGTCACCCGCGCCCGCGCCACCGGCGCGCCGGCCGTCTTCTTCCTCGACGAGCAGCGCGCGCACGACGCCCGGGTCATCGCCAAGGTCAACCAGTACCTCGGCGACCACGACACCGACGGACTGGACATCCGCATCATGCCGCCGCAGGAGGCGGTCGTCTTCTGCCTGGAGCAGATCCGCGCCGGCAAGGACGCCATCTCCGTCACCGGCAACGTGCTGCGCGACTACCTCACCGACCTCTTCCCGATCCTCGAGCTCGGCACCAGCGCGAAGATGCTCTCGATCGTTCCGCTGCTCAACGGTGGTGGCCTCTTCGAGACGGGTGCCGGCGGATCCGCCCCGAAGCACGTCCAGCAGTTCGTCAAGGAGAACTACCTGCGGTGGGACTCCCTCGGCGAGTTCTCCGCACTGGGCGCCTCGCTGGAGCACCTCGCGCAGAACTTCGACAACCCGAAGGCCCAGGTCCTGGCGGACACCCTCGACACCGCGATCGCGACCTTCCTCGAGGAGAACAAGTCGCCTGCTCGCAAGATCGGCCAGATCGACAACCGCGGCAGCCACTTCTACCTCGCCCTCTACTGGGCGCAGGCACTGGCCGCCCAGGACGAGGACGCCGAGCTGAAGGAGCGGTTCACGTCCGTCGCGGACCGCCTCGCGGCGGACGAGGAGAGGATCGTCGGCGAGCTCGTCGACGTCCAGGGCTCACCCGTCGACCTCGGTGGGTACTACAAGCCGGACACCGAGAAGGCCTCGGCCGCGATGCGTCCGAGCGCCACCCTCAACGCAGTGCTCGACTCCATGTGAGTTCGCCTGCCCCGGAGGGGTCCCGCCGACCGGCGGGGCCCCTCTTCGTCGTCCTCCGGCCGGTCGCGTACTGGCGCGAGTCCCGGGTCTTGCCGCATGCTGGATCTGCCGGGCCGGACGGGCCAGTCCGGCACCCCCACGAAAGGGGCCGCCGTGGCTCCATCACTCTCCCACCGCCCCTGGGCCTCCTGGCCGGCGCCGAGCATCGGCGCGATCATCGACAGGGTCTGATGCACCCGGCCACGACGGCGTCGGCCCGCACCCGTGGGTGCGGACGGCGCCCTTCGTCATCGCCCGTCCCATCCGCTCCGACGGTCCGCTCCGAACTCCCGGTATGAATGGGCGCCGTGTCACCGCAGCCGTCTGCGGCATCCTCGCGACCGCGCTCGGGGGTGCCGCCGGCCACCTCGTCGCGGCTCTCGTCTCCCCCTCAGCCTCCCCGGTGCTGGCCGTCGGCGGCCAGGTCATCGACCTCGCCCCCACACCGGTCAAGGAGTGGGCGGTGGGCACCTTCGGCACCGCGGACAAACCGATCCTCGTCGGGTCGGTCGTCCTCGTCACGCTCCTTCTGGCCGCCCTGGCCGGACTGCTTCGCCTCCGCTCGCGTGCCGCCGCGGTCACGGTCCTGCTCGTCCTCACCGCCCTCGCCGGCGCCGCCGCGGTGCTGCGTCCGCAGACCGGCTCCTTCGCCTGGGTGCCGGCGCTCACGGCCGCCGTCGTCGGGGTGGCCGCCCTGGAGCTGCTCGCCCACCGCACCGGGCTCATCCACCAGGGCCGGTCCGTGCCCGGCGAGCCGACCCGACGTGGGCTCCTCGTGCTCGGTGGCGCCGGTCTCGGGGCGGTCGCCCTCGGCGGCGGCGGCCAGGCGCTCGTCCGGCGTCGCGCACCGACCACCATCACCCTCCCCCGGTCGTCGACCCGCTGCCGCCACTGGCGAAGGGGGTCGACCTCGGCAAGGCGGGCATCGCCCCCTTCGTCACGCCGAACGAGGAGTTCTACCGGATCGACACCGCCCTGCTCGTGCCGAAGGTCGACCCCCGGGACTGGTCGCTGACGATCGACGGGGACGTGCCCTCCCCCTTCACGATCGACCTCGACGAGCTGCTCGCGATGCCCACCGTCGAGCGGGACGTCACGCTCAACTGCGTCTCCAACCCGGTCGGCGGTCCCTACATCGGCAATGCCCGCTGGCTCGGGGTCCTCACGCGCGAGCTCTTCGCCCGCGCCGGCCTCGAGGAGGACCCGCGCAACCCGGACCTGCAGGTGCTGTCCACCTCGACGGACGGGATGACGATCTCCACGCCCCTGAGCGCCCTGCTCGACGACCGCGACGCCCTCGTCGCCGTCGGCATGAACGGCGAACCGCTGGCGGCAGAGCGGGGGTTCCCGGCCCGGCTGCTCACGCCCCGGCTGTACGGCTTCGTCGGTGCCACCAAGTGGCTGAGCCGGATGACCGTGACCCGCTACGACGGGCACCCCGCGTACTGGACGGAGCGGGGTTGGGCCACTGACGGCACCGTCCGCACCCAGTCGCGGATCGACACCCCGGCCCCATCGGCCGGTCTCGACCCCGGACGCACGACCATCGGTGGGGTCGCCTGGGCACAGGGGCGCGGGATCACGAAGGTCGAGGTGCGCATCGACGACGGGCCGTGGCAGCGGGCCACCCTGGGCGCGGAGGCGGACGTCGACTGCTGGCGGCAGTGGTTCCTGCCCTGGGACGCCCGCGACGGTCGGCACGACCTCACCGTCCGCGCGACGGACGGCACGGGCGAGGTGCAGACGAGCGAGACGGCCGACCCCTTCCCCTCGGGTGCCACGGGACTGCACTCGATCACCGTGACCGTGGGTTGACCAATCCGCTCGGCGCCCGGCCACGAACCCCGGATGCACTCTCCCCCAAGCCCTTCGGAGGCAGACCATGAGCCACTCGACCACCGTCCGCATCATCGACGGCCTGCTCCTGCCGGCTGCCGGGTGATCGATCACGCATGATGGGCTCCGTGACGCCATTTCCCAGCGACGACGACGCCGGAGGAGCCTCCGACGTCACCTCCGGCGAGACGACGCTGCCCGAGCCCACGGAGTCCGACCGACTCGCCACCACCCTCCGCGACGTCGCGAAGGGGGACGACGCCGCCTTCGCCCGCGTCTACGACGCAACGTCCGCGCGGGTCCACGGCCTCGTGCTGCGGGTGCTGCGCAACCCGGCCCAGGCGGAGGAGGTCACCCAGGAGGTCTACCTCGAGGTCTGGCGCCGGGCCAGCTCCTTCGACGCGGCCAAGGGGTCGCCCTACGCGTGGCTGATGACCCTGGCCCACCGGCGAGCCGTCGACCGCGTCCGCAGCAGCCAGGCGGCCACCGCGCGCGACGAGACCTGGGAGGCTCGCACCCGCGACACCCAGTACGACGCCACGGCCGAGAAGGCGACCGAGAGGATGGAGGCCCACCGCGTGCGCAGCGCCCTCAACGGGCTGACCGACGCCCAACGGGAGGCGGTGGGCCTGGCCTATCTCGGCGGGTACACCCACCGCGAGGTCGCCGGTCTGCTCGACCTGCCCCTGGGCACCGCCAAGACCCGCATCCGCGACGGATTGATCCGCCTACGAGACCAGTTGGGAGTGACCTCATGAGCGAAGACCTGCACAGCCTCTCCGGCGCCTACGTGCTCGATGCCCTCACCGAGCAGGAACGCATGGACTTCGAGATGCACCTGCGTCGCTGCCCCACCTGCCGCGACGAGGTCGCGTCGCTGCGCGAGGTGGCACCCCTGCTGGCCGAGACGGTCGCGAGCGAGCCACCGCCCGCGTTGCGGGAGAGCATCCTCGCCGAGGCGGCCCGGACGCGGCAGGACCCGCCGGACTCCGTCCAGCAGGCGGAGGTGCCGCCGGAGCGCGACCGCGATCGCCCTGCGCACGGCCGGGTCATCCCCCTTCGTCGTCGCCGGTGGATGGCCGGGCTCGCCGCGGCAGCGGCCCTCGTCGTCGGCGGCGGCATCACCTGGCAGGTGGTCGAGCAGACGACCGCGAGCGTCACCGAGCAGGTCGCCTCGGCGCCGGACGCCCGCAGCTGGCAGGCGGAGACCACGGGCGGCGCCACGATCGTCGTCACCCGCAGCGAGCAGATGGGCGAGGCGGTGATGCGCGTCGAGGGTCTGCCGGACCCCGGCGAGGGACGCGCCTACCAGGCCTGGCTGCAGGACGAGGAGGGCGGCTTGGCCCCCGCCGGCGTGATGAAGGAGACCGACGGCGAGATGGTCCTCGACGGTGACGTCCGGCAGGCGAAGGGGGTCGGCGTCACCGTGGAGCCGGCCAGCGGCTCGGAGCAGCCGACGACCGACCCGATCGCCCTCGTGGAGCTGTCCTGACGGACGGGATGACGCTCCGACCCCGCTGCGGAGTAGGGTCGGAACGTCAATTGCTCCCCAACACCCGCACGAAGGGGTACGAGTACTCGTGAGCACCACTCCCGTCAAGGTCGCCGTCACCGGCGCCGCAGGCCAGATCGGCTACAGCCTCCTCTTCCGCATCGCCAGCGGATCCCTCTTCGGTCCCGACACCCCCGTCGAGCTCCGACTGCTGGAGATCACCCCGGCCCTGAAGGCCCTGGAGGGCGTCGTCATGGAGCTCGACGACTGCGCCTTCCCGACCCTCGCCGGCGTCGAGATCGGCGACGACCCGGAGAAGGTCTTCGACGGTGTCAACCACGCGCTGCTCGTCGGGGCCCGCCCCCGGGGACCCGGCATGGAGCGGGGTGACCTCCTCGAGGCCAACGGCGGCATCTTCGCCCCGCAGGGCGCCGCGCTGAACAAGGTCGCCGCGGACGACGTCCACGTGACGATCACCGGCAACCCGGCCAACACCAACGCGCTCATCGCGATGAACAACGCTCCGGACATCCCCAACGAGCAGTTCTCCGCGCTGACGCGCCTCGACCACAACCGCGCCATCAGCCAGCTCTCGAGCAAGCTGGACGTGCCGGTCACCGAGATCACGAAGATGACGATCTGGGGCAACCACTCCGCGACCCAGTACCCGGACCTCTTCCACGCCGAGGCCGGTGGGAAGAACGCCGCCGAGGCAGTCGGTGACCAGGACTGGCTGGAGAACACCTTCATCCCGACCGTCGCCAAGCGCGGCGCGGCGATCATCGAGGCCCGTGGCGCGTCCTCGGCCGCGTCCGCCGCCTCCGCGACCGTCGACCACGCCCGCGACTGGGCCCTGGGCACCCCCGAGGGCAACTGGGTGTCGATGTCGGTCTGCTCCGACGGCTCCTACGGAGTGCCGGAGGGCCTGATCTCCTCCTTCCCCGTCACCGTGAGGAACGGCGCGTGGGAGATCGTCCAGGGCCTGGAGATCGACGACTTCAGCCGCGGCCGGATCGACGCCTCGGTCGCCGAGCTCGCCGAGGAGCGCGACGCCGTCACCAAGCTCGGCCTCATCAACGGCTGAGCACCGGTCACGAGCACGACGAAGGGGGGTCCGCACCGGTGCGGACCCCCCTTCGCCGTGTGGTCACCCTCTCCCCCACGACATCGGGTGACCCGACAACCCCCTGGTTCGCTGGAGTTCCTTGCTCGTGCGAACCGGGGGTAAGCCGTGCCACGTCAGCCCGCAGGGCGGCGAAACCCGTCAGCGGGGGGTCATGTCGAGGGTGAAGCCGGAGACGACGACCAGCGTCGCGAGGACGACGAGGGTGAGTGCGTCGAGGACCCGGCTGCGCACGATGAGGCCCCCGGCGCGCTCCGGCGAGAGCGCGAGCCGCAGGACCGCGGCCAGCACGAGCGTGGCCCCGATGACCGCGGTCGCCCGCAGCACGTGGTCGGTGAGGACGAAGAGCAGACCCACGACGATGCCCGCGGCGATGACCCACCACGCCGCCAGGGGTGGCACGTCGAGCGCGGGGCGGGGCGAGACGCCGTCCTCCTCGCTGTCGTCGTCAGCAACTTCGTGCTCGCCGGTCATCACAGGGCGCGCTCGGCCGCCTCGACGACGTTGGCCAGCAGCATCGCGCGGGTCATCGGCCCGACCCCGCCGGGGTTGGGGCTGATCCAGCCGGCCACCTCGGCGACGTCGTCTGCCACGTCGCCGGCGATCCGGCTCCTGCCGTCCTCGCCCTCGACCCGGCTGACTCCGACGTCGAGCACCGCGGCGCCCGGTTTGACCATGTCCGCGGTGATGATCCCGGGCACGCCGGCGGCCGCGACGACGATGTCAGCCGAACGCACCTCTGCCGCAAGGTCCCTCGTCCCCGTGTGGCACAGGACCGGCGTGGCGTTCTCGCTGCGTCGGGTGAGGATCAGGCCGAGCGGCCGACCCACGGTGATCCCGCGCCCGACGACCGCGACCTTGGCGCCCCTGATCGGCACGTCGTGCCGACGGAGCAGCTCGATGCACCCCATCGGGGTGCACGGCAGCGGGCCCGGCTCCCCCAGCACCAGTCGGCCGAGGTTGACCGGGTGGAGCCCGTCGACGTCCTTGCCGGGGTCGACGGCCGAGAGGATCGCGGTCTCGTCGAGCCCCGTCGGCTGCTGCACGAGGAAGCCGGTGCACTCCGGGTCCTCGTTGAGCTCCCGGACGACGGCCAGGACCTCCTCGAGCGTGGAGTCGGCCGGCAGGTCACGGCGGATGCTCGTGATCCCGATCTCGGCGCAGTCCTTGTGCTTGGCGCCGACGTACCAGCGGCTGCCGGGGTCGTCACCGACGAGGACGGTGCCCAGGCCGGGGGTGATGCCGCGCTCCTTGAGCGTGGCCACCCGGCCCCTGAGCTCGTCCTTGATCGATGCGAGCGCCGCCTTGCCGTCGAGGATCTGTGCAGTCACGTGGTCATCCTTCCAGTGCGGGGCGCTGATCAGTGGGCGAAGTGCCGGGTGCCGGTGAAGTACATCGTGATCCCGGCCGCCTCCGCCGCGGCGACGACCTCGTCGTCACGCACCGACCCTCCGGGCGCGACGACCGCGGAGACCCCGGCGTCCAGGAGGACCTGCAGACCGTCCGCGAAGGGGAAGAACGCGTCGGAGGCCGCCACGGCCCCCTTCGCCCGCTCCTCGCCCGCACGGCCGACCGCGAGGTGGCAGGAGTCGACCCGGTTGACCTGACCCATCCCGATGCCGACGGAGCCGCCGTCCCTGGCCAGCAGGATCGCGTTGGACTTCGTCGCACGCACCGCGCGCCACGCGAACGCGAGGTCCGCGAGGGTCGCCTCGTCCGCGGCCTCACCCGCGACACGGGTCCACGCCTCAGGAGCGTCACCGTGCCCCTGGGTCGGCTTCTCGCCGTCCGTCGCCTCGACGACCGCATCGATCGCGTCCCGGTCCTGGACGAGGAGTCCGCCCGAGACCGGCCGCATCTCGACACCGCCGGTGGTCGGCGTGGCGACCGTGAGCAGGCGGCGGTTCTTCTTCTCCTTGAGGATCTCGAGCGCGTCGGGGTCGAAGTCCGGTGCGAGCACGACCTCCGAGAAGGTGTCGTTGAGCGCGGTGGCCATCGCCGCGGTGACCGGGCGGTTGCTGGCGACGATGCCGCCGTAGGCGGAGACGGGGTCGCAGGCGTGGGCGCGCTCGTACGCGGCCTCGATGCTGTCGCCGACGGCGATGCCGCACGGGTTGGCGTGCTTGATGATCGCGACGGTCGGCTGGTCGCCGTGGTCGTGCGCGGCGCGCAGGGCGGCGTCCGCGTCGACGTAGTTGTTGTAGGACATCTCCTTGCCGTGCAGCTGCTCGGCCTGTGCCAGCCCCTCGACACCGTCGGCGACGTACAGGGCCGCACCCTGGTGCGGGTTCTCGCCGTAACGCAGGCCGGACTTCTTCGTCCAGGTCCCGCCGAGCCATCCCGGGAACCGGGTCTCGTCGCTCGGGCTGACGACCGAGCCGAGCCAGGAGGCGACCGCCACGTCGTAGGTCGCGGTGTGCACGAAGGCCTCGGTGGCGAGCCGCTCGCGCTGGGCCAGGGTGAAGCCGCCGCCGCGCACCGACTCGAGGACCTCGCCGTAGCTGGTCGGGTCGGTGACGATCGCGACGGACGCGTGGTTCTTCGCCGCCGCACGCACCATCGTCGGACCGCCGATGTCGATCTTCTCGATGCAGTCCTGCACGCCCGCACCGGAGGCGACGGTGTCGGCGAAGGGGTAGAGGTTGACCACGACGAGGTCGAAGGGGGCGACCTCCAGCTCCTCGAGCTGGCGCACGTGGTCGGGCAGGCGGGTGTCGGCGAGGATGCCGGCGTGGACGCGCGGGTGCAGCGTCTTCACCCGGCCGTCGAGGCACTCGGGGAAGCCGGTGAGGTCCTCCACCTTGGTCACGGGCAGGCCGAGATCCTCGATCGCGGCGGCCGAACCACCGGTGGAGACCAGCTCGACGCCCGCCTCGGCGAGACCCCGGACGAGATCCTCCAGACCGGTCTTGTCGAAGACGGAGACGAGGGCGCGGCGGACGGGACGGGGATCGGACACGGATGCTCCTGGTGGGTCGGCTTCGTGGTGGGCGCACCCAGGCGGGCGATGCACCCCGACTTCCACTCCCCGGTGGTGATCCACCTTCGCCAGTCGTGTGGGGCCAGTCTATGGCGGCGCGGACGGGGCCAGCCAATCAGCCGACGAGGCAGCGACGCCCCTCGACCCGCCAGCCACCCGTGGCCATCCGCGTGACGACGTCGACGAGCATGATGCGCTCGACCGCCTTGATCCGCTCGTGGAGCGTCTCCTCCGTGTCGTCGTCGGTGATCTCGACGACGCGCTGCTCGATGATCGGGCCGGTGTCGACCCCCGCGTCGACGAGGTGGGCGGTCGATCCGGTGACGCGCACGCCGTGCGCGAGGGCGTCACGCACCCCGTGCGCACCGGGGAAGGAGGGAAGCAGCGCCGGGTGGGTGTTGATGAACGTGGCGCACCCGAGCGTGGTCGGGCCCAGGATCTTCATGAACCCCGCGGTGACGACGAGGTCGGGGGCGTACTCGCGCACCTGCTTGGCCAGGGCCACGTCCCAGGCAGCCCGGTCGGGGTGGGCCGAGACGGCTTCGACGAATGTCGGGACACCGGCCCGCTCGGCCCGCTCGAGTCCGGTGCAGCTCTCCCGGTCGGCACCGACCGCGACGACCTGTGCCGGGAGCACGCCGGCCGCCTGCGCGTCGAGCAGGGCCTGCAGCAGGGAGCCGGATCCGGAGACGAGGACGAGGAGACGAAGGGGGCCGCTCACCAGGGGAGTCTATCCGCGCCGGTCAGCGGCGCAGGACCCACCACTCGCGGGCGAAGACCACCAGGGCCCCCGACCCGAGCTCGAGCGCGAGCGCGAGGCCGAGCAGCCCGCCGGGTGCGCCGACGTGGGCGAGGTGCTCGGCGCCGAGCGACCCACCGCCGAGCGCGTCGAGCGCGACGACCCCGAGCGCCGCGACGGCGACGGAGACGGCGATGACCGCGAGCTTGGTCTGGGTCGCGGCTAGCCGGGGCACCCAGACGAGCGTCTCGCGGCCCAGCCACGCGCCGACGAGCACCGGCAACAGCACGAGCAGGCCCGTGGCCCACGGCAGGTCCCCGGCTGCGGCTGCGCCGCGAGCACCGGGACCATCGGCAGCAGCCCGGAGTCGGCCGTGGCCCACGTGGTGGCGGCTCCCCCGGTGGCGAAGCCCGGCCCGGCGGCGAAGCTGGCCCCCCAGATGCCCAGGTTGGGCAGCGCGCCGACCTGCAGCAGCACCAGCAGCAGTCCACCGAAGAAGCCCGCCCCGAGGTCGGCGTGGACCTGCAGCACGCGCGCGATGTTGACCCCGGTGGCCACGAGCACGAGCACGGAACCGACCGCGACGGTGACGACGGCCCCCTTCGCCCCGGGGACGAGGCCGCGGTGCACGGCCACGGGCGCGCGCTCCCACACGCCGAGGACGCGGTCCGGCAACCCGTGCGCCCATGCCAGCGCGACGACGGGCAGGACCACGAGCGGCAGGAGGAGGGAGAGCGGGTCCGCGCCCACGGGTGACAGCAGGCCCAGCAGGGCCACGATCCCACCGACCCCGGCGTACCCGCCGAGCCAGGAGCCCTGCAGGCGTAGGTCGGGCGCCTGCGGCAGGCCCCGGCGTGCGCCGTACCGTGCGAGCCCGAGCAGGGCGAGGGTCCACACCAGCGGGGTGAGCGCCAGGGTGCCGCCCTCGAGGTCGAGCCGGGCACCGCCGAGCACGAGCCACAGGAGCGCCCCGGAGCCGATCGACTCCCCCACGCCGGCAGCGGCACGAGGGACGGCGAGCGCTGCCAGGAGGACGAGCACCACGGGTGCACACAGCCCCGCGAGGGCCGTCAACGCCCCCGTCCCGGCGGCCCGCAGCTCGGGACGCCGGCGGCGGTCCTGGTCGACGGTGGTCGCGGACCTGATGAGCTCCAGCACGGTCACGCCCCCATGGTCGCCCACGAACCCACACGCGTGGCGCAGACAAGCCGTAGCGTCGGAGGTGAATTGTCGAGGCCGATGCAACCACGTGCCCGACTCGCGCGTCTGGAGGGGTGAATGAAGGGAGGGAAGGTGCCGGCGGCGGCCGAGTTCGACGAGTTCTACCGAGCCTCCGCGCAACGAGTCGTGCATGTCGTCTACGCGTCCACGGGTGACCTCGAGCTGGCGAGGGACGCCACGCAGGAGGCGTTCTCCCGGGCGTGGCAGCGCTGGGACCAGGTGAGCGCAGCCGATGAGCCGCTCGCCTGGGTGCGCACCGTCGCGCGGCGCATCGCCATCTCCACATGGCGCAAGGACACGAACCGGACCAAGGCGATGGAACGACACGGAGAGCAGAGCGGACCCGCGGGCCCGAGCGAGGACCGCGTGGCGGTGGTGGCGGCCCTGCGGACCCTCGGGCCGGAGCTGCGCGAGACCGTGGCCCTGCACTACCTGGCCGACATGTCGGTCGACGAGATCTCCCGGCAGACCGGTTCCCCGCCGGGCACCATCAAGGCCAGGCTGCACCGCGGCCGTGCCCAGCTCGCCCGGACCCTCACCGCACCCGACACCGAAGGAGGCCCCGATGACCAGGCATGACGACCCGTCCTGGGGCCCCGAGGACGACGAGCTCGTCCGGGCGGCGCTGATGTCGCTCATGGACGACGTGTCGGCGCAGCCCCTCCCCGAGCCGGAGTTCATCCGGGCCCGTGCGGAAGGCAGGGGTACGGGCGACGGGTCCTCGGTCGCCGACCTGGCCGTGCGCCGCAGCCGTCGACGCTCCTTCGCCTTCCTCGCGGGGGCGGCCGCCGCAGCCGTCGTCGCCACCACCGCCGGCCTCTACGTGGCCAACCAGTCGCCCGACCGCCCGCTCGCGACGTCGACCACGCAGCAGGGGACCACGAGCAGCTCCAGCTCGGCCGGCTCGCGCCTGACCATGCTCGGTGCCGGCAGCTGGGCCGCGGTCCTCGACCGCCCCGTCGAGTCGACGATCACGGCCGCGCCCGACGGGCCCAGCTGCTTCGAGCCCACCGACGACGCGTCGTGGTCCCGGGGCGCACCCCGGCTCGCCGACGGCAGCGTTCCCGCCGGCCAGTGGATCGGCATGCCCCGCGCCGGCTCGGAGCCGCTGGCGCGGGCCGTCGAGACCGCCCTCGACCGCTGCAGCGACCTCAGGACCACCGACCGGACACGCGGCACCCTCGCCGGCGGTGCGTCCTACCGCGCGTGGTTGATGCAGGAGGCGGACGGCGCCCGCACCTGGCGGGTCGAGGTCACCGACGGCGACGGGCTGTCCTTCCTCCGGGTCCCCGTCCGTGGGGAGGAGGGGCTCGCTCCCGAGGACATCCGGCAGCTGGCCCTGGCCGTCATCGGAGAGGCCGACCTCACGCGGGAGAACTCGACGTCGGAGACGACGGCCACCGACACCGCCACGGCAACCGGCACGACGACCGCCCCCTCACCGGAGACGACGCTCATCCCGCCGCTCCCGGAGGACACCGGCACCGGTGACGACCCCAGCACCGCCGGGACCGGCACCGGCACGACCGGCACACCCTCGTCGAGCGCGCCGTCGTCGACCACACCCGACGGGACCATCGACAGCTCACGCTTCCTCCCCGCCGACCGGTGGGGCTCCCCGGCCCTCACCGGAGGTGCGGCGACGACGGCCGGACCGCTCCACCTCGAGGGGGCGCCGCCGTACATCGAGTCGTGCATCACGAGCGAGCTCGACGCCCCGGTGGCGGCCACGGGCATCCGCTCCGGCCCGGGCGAGGCCAACTACTTCGGCCGGCAGTACATCGCCGTCTCCTCCGACGCGGACGCGGTGCGCTCGGAGCTGCTCGCCGGGTACAGCAGCGGCACCTGCCCCGGCCCGGCGATCGGCGGCTCGACCACCCAGCTCGCCCCGGGCATCTTCAGGCTGCAGCAGGTCGAGCTGACCACCTACATCGCGGTGGTGCGGATGCAGGGCCAGGGCGTCTCCGTGCTGCACCTGACCGAGGCGAAGACGGCGCCGCAGCCGCTGACCGACTCGGTCGCCGTCTCGGAGCTGACGAGGATCTCGGACCTGGCCGCCGCGCGCTGAGGCCGAGTGCGGTCCGCCGGACGGCTGCAGGACAGCGCCGACCCGGGAGCAGGGGGGATCGACCGGGTCGGCGCTGCTGTCACAGGCTATGCCCCACGCCCACGCGGAGACCACCCTCTGAGGCGCGGGTCACGCGTCGGGCGGCCCCGTGGGGCCCCTCAGGAGCGGCGCAGCAGCAGTGCCGTCGCCACGGCCGCCTCGGCGGCCTCGCGTCCCTTGTCCTCCCTCGAGTCGGGCAGGCCCGCACGGTCGAGCGCCTGGGCCTCGTCGTCGCAGGTGAGCAGGCCGAAGCCGATGGGCGTGCCGGTGTCCACCGCCACGCGGGAGAGGCCGTCGGTGGCCGCAGCGCACACGTAGTCGAAGTGCGGGGTGCCCCCGCGGATCACGACCCCGAGGGCGACGACGGCGTCGTGGGTCGCGGCCAGTGCCGAGGCGACGACGGGCAGCTCGAAGCTGCCCGGGACGCGCACGACCTCGGCCGTGATGCCGGCGTCGCCGAGGGCCGACTGCGCCCCCGCGACGAGACCGTCCATGACGACGGTGTGCCAGCTCGAGGCGACGACGGCGACCTTCAGGTCCCCCGCGTCGGCGATGTCGATGCTCGGTGCGCCGTGCCCGCTCATGTCGTGCTCCTGTCCTGGTTGTCGGCCGGCAGCCACGGCAGGTCGTGGCCCATCCGGTCCCTCTTGGTGCGCAGGTAGCGCAGGTTGTCGTCGGTGATCCCGGCCGGCAGCGAGATGCGGCCGGCGACCTCGATGCCGAGGGCGCCGAGCGCCTCGACCTTGGCCGGGTTGTTGCTCAGCAGCTGCAGCCGGGTGACCCCGAGCTCGCGCAGCACCTGCGCCGCGTGGGTGTAGTCCCGGGCGTCCACGGGCAGCCCCAGGTCGGAGTTGGCGTCGACGGTGTCGGCACCCGCGTCCTGCGCGGCGTACGCACGCAGCTTGTCGACGAGACCGATGCCCCGCCCCTCGTGACCGCGGACGTAGACGATGACGCCGGCGCCCGCCTCGACGATGACGCGCTGGGACGCCTCGAGCTGGGGGCCGCAGTCGCAGCGCAGGGAGCCGAAGACGTCCCCGGTGAGGCACTCGCTGTGCACGCGTACCAGCGGGGTCCCGGTCGTGATGTCGCCGTGGACGAGCGCGATGTGCTCG